>NZ_JBQERM010000002.1:0-393004 GCF_056535045.1 Ruegeria sp. O6
ATCCGAAATCGGCATCATCGCAGAGCCAATGATCCCAAACGCATGTTCAATACCATGCATCTGCAAAACCTTAACAAAGGCCTCTTCCGTCGTCATCTTCATAGGGGTGTTCTCCAAGCAAGAGTGAGAAAACCGGGCACCGGGACCCGGGGGTTGATATGGTTTTGGCGTAAGGGTGCGACCTGCGTTAGGGCCAGACGCGTCTGCGGAATATGTCCAGTGCGATCTCAGGCAGACCGGATGGCATCCGCGATCAGTTCGACGCCGGGGCCTATGCGGTTGGTCGAAATAGAAGAGTACCCGAGGCGGTAGAAATTCTGCGGCCTGTCGGGCCCCGAGAAAAACGGAGCACCCGGTTCGATATGAACACCCTGGTTCTGCAGCTTTAGCGCAAGCTGCGTGGTGTTGACGTGCTCGGGGGCCGACATCCACATTGATGAGCCGCCCATTACGCCCCGTCCAGCCACTGTGAGCCCGCTTTCTTCGATGGCTTTGTCCATCGCATCGCGCCGCTCTTGCAGGGCTTTCGACATACGTCGGATCTGCGCGTCGTAATGGCCCAATGACAGAAAATACGCTGCCGTGCGCTGAATATGACCCGGAGGGTGGCGCAGGACCAACGAGCGAAGAGCACGTGCTTCGCGGATGAAAGGCTCGGATCCGACCATGTATCCAAGCCGCAATCCCGGAAACAGCGACTTGGAAAAACTGCCGACGTAAATCACGCGCCCATCCCGATCCATGGACTTGAGTGCAGGTGAAGGTGCGCTGCGAAAGGCCATTTCGAATTCATAGTCGTCCTCGACAACCATTGCATCCAGATCGCGTGCCCGATCCAGTAGCTTGTTGCGGCGGTCGATCGGCATCGTCGCGGTTGTCGGGCTTTGATGGCTGGGGGTGGTAAAGATGACATCTGCTTCGTCGGGGATCGCTTCTGGTGGCAAGCCGTCGCGATCGACGCTCAGGGGGGTCACAGCGCAGTCCCAGTGGTTCAAAAGGCTTCGCAGCGCGTAGTAGCAGGGATCTTCGATTACAGCCGTGCGTTTGTGTGTCAGCAAGATGCGTGAGGCCAGCCAAAGCGCGTTCTGCGCGCCCAGGGTGATCAAGATCTCTTCGGGGCGGGCGACGATACCACGGCGCGGCAGGGTGTGGCGCGCGATGAATTCGATTAGCAACGGATCATCCTGATCCACGTAATCCCCTGTCAGCGAATCGAAGTCTTTGTGCCCCAATGCGCGAACCGCGCATAATCTCCAGTTGGCGTGATCAAACAGGGTTCGGTCGGCCTGACCGTAGATGAACGGATAGCGGTATTCGCGCCAATTGCTGGGTTTCGGCAGGACGTCGCTGTCCAGAAAGCGGCGCGCCAATGCCCTGTCCCAGTCGACAGATTCCGTGCCGCGCTGCACGGGCGAGTATTTGGGCGGAACCGGTGCGTTTTGCGAGACGTAATATCCTGACCGGCCCTTTGCCGTCAGATAATCATTGGCCAGCAACTCGGTATAGGCAAGCGTCACCGTGATGCGGCTGACGCCCAGATGTGCGGCCAGCTTTCGCGAGGATGGCAGTTTTTCCCCCACGTGAAAGCGACCGGACAGAATGCCCTCGGCAATCATCTGCTGGATCTGGGCCTGCAACGTGCCCTGACCGTTGAGCTCAAGAAAGAATGTTTCGACCGATATCCCCATGCCTGCTTATAGGTTGGACTTAAGGCAGGGGCAATCTGGACTTACAGTGTCATGAAAAATTTTCCCAAGGTGGGTTGACCAGGGTCCTTTGTGAAACTACAAAACTAGAGATCTAGTTTAATGGAGGCAACTCATGTGGGAAACTGCTGCTGCCGGATTTTCCGCCATGGGTTCGGAAGCCCGGCTGAAAGTCCTCAAGACGCTAGTGCGGGCTGGTGAGGCCGGTCTGACCGTTGGCGAAATCCAGAACCGGACGGGGATTGCCCCGTCGACTTTGGCGCACCACCTGCGGTTTCTTGCAGCCGGAGGTGTGGTTGAGCAGGAAAAGATCGGTCGCACCACGATCAACCGGGCCTGTTATGACGAATTGAAGACGCTGGCGCAGTTCATTCTTAGCGAATGCTGCGCTGACGCGGTTGGAAAGGCGGCCAACGATGGCTGAATTGACGCAATCGCCCCGACTGACCGCCAAAGGTGCGCTTGAGATGATCAAGACACCCTGGGCATTGATCATGGTCATTCTTGTGGCGGTGGCCGTTCTCGACCCCGGCAACCTGCGTGAGGTTGCGAGTTTTGCAGTCAGGGCCTTGGCGCATACAGGACAATACATCCTGTTTGCTGTGCTTCTGTTGTCATATCTCAAGGCAACCGGGGCCGAGGTGATGGTGGCGCGCGCTTTTGAAGGGCGCGAAACCCGGATGATCTTTCTGGCCGCCCTGTTCGGCGGCCTCGCACCGTTTTGTTCTTGCGAAGTCATTCCCTTTATTGCGGGCTTGCTTGCACTCGGAGCGCCGCTGTCGGCCGTGATGGCGTTCTGGCTCAGCTCGCCGTTGATCGACCCGCCGACGCTTTTGATTACGGCTGCCGCGCTGGGATGGCCCTTTGCCATCGGTAAGGCGGTTGCCGCCGTTGCGCTTGGCCTGTTCGGCGGGTTCGCGGTTCGGTTACTGATGCGGCAGGGGGCATTTGCCCAGCCCTTGCGCGAATACAAACCTGCCGGGTGTTGCGGATGTGGTCCGAAAGCGGATGACAAGCCGGTCTGGAAGTTCTGGCAAGAGCCTGAGCGTCGCGTTCGGTTTCGTTCGGAATTCGCACACAACGGGCTGTTCCTGCTGAAGTGGCTGGCACTGGCCTATGTGCTCGAAGCTTTGTTGGTCAACTATGTGCCTGCGGACCTGATCGCTGGCGTCGTTGGCGGAGAAG
This sequence comes from Ruegeria sp. O6, assembly GCF_056535045.1. NCBI lineage: Bacteria > Pseudomonadati > Pseudomonadota > Alphaproteobacteria > Rhodobacterales > Roseobacteraceae > Ruegeria > Ruegeria sp. O6. Next base: position 2,892 of record NZ_JBQERM010000002.1, read on the forward strand.
GCGTGCTGCCGATCATCGTTGCTTCTCTGGTGGGGATGCCGGCCTATCTGAACTCTTACGTCGCGCCGCCGCTGCTGGCGGGTTTGATCGATCAGGGCATGACCGCGGGGGCTGCGATGTCGTTCATGGTTGCCGGTGCCGTCAGTTCCATACCGGCAATGGCCGCAGTCTGGTCATTGGTCAAACCGCGCGTGTTTGCGACTTACCTGAGCCTTGGTGTGGGGGGCGCAATAATCGCAGGCATCATCTTTCAGGTGGTATGAACGAAAAAGCCGCCCGGTGTCAGCATCGGGCGGCCTTGTTTTGTCTGAAATTTCGATCAACCGGATTCGCAGAGACGGGGCAGTTTGAACCGATACCGGGCTTCGCCGCTTTTGACGTAGATGCGTTTTTCCACGCAGGCCGTCGTTCCAACGGTTTGTGAAATCTGCGACTCGGTCGACGTAATCGACGTGGCCGATCCATCGGGCAGGCGAACCGAGGCTACGACGCCGTTCTTCAAGTCCCCGTTCACCGGGGTTGCGGACAGAACCGGTACGATCAGGAAAGCCTCGTGTTCGTGTTCGCCTTCGTCCCCCAGCAGAAACAAGGTGGTGACGATGGCGATCATGACAACACCACCCGCCAGACCCAGCCCCCATGTCCTGAGAAAGGCGTAGATCGTTACGGCGCGGTGCGGGCCGAAAATCGCAGAAAGAATGCTCAGCATGACAAGTCCGTCAAAAAAGCCCCAGCCGTTCCGACCGGGGCTGATTGTCTGTTACAGACGAGGATCATCCTCGTCTTCATCATCCGCCCCGCCTTTGGGCAGGTTGAAGAAACTGTCGGCGTCGATGATAGGCTCGTCGTCTTTTTCATCCGACCGATCATCGGACAGCGAGAAGGTTTCCAGACCTTCGATCGCGGTCGGGATTTTCGGCGCAGCGTCCATTTCCAGCGATTGCTCGGTCGAAACCAGCTTGCGACGCTCGTCATCGCTCATCACGCCGCCTTCGGCTGCTTTCTTGGCAGCGGCCTTCTGCACGATCGCATCCAGTTCGGACTGTTTGCACAGGCCCAAAGCAACCGGGTCGATCGGCTGCATGTTTGAGATGTTCCAGTGCGTGCGCTCGCGGATCGACTGGATGGTCGGCTTGGTGGTGCCAACCAGCTTGGCGATCTGGCCGTCGCTGAGTTCGGGGTGGAACTTGACCAGCCACAGGATCGAGTTCGGACGGTCCTGACGCTTGGACAGCGGGGTATACCGCGGGCCACGGCGCTTTTCTTCGCCGGATGCCGCCGGATTGAACTTGAGCTTCAGCTTGTGCAGCGGGTTTTTCTGCGCGGCGTCGATCTCATCCTGTGTCAGCTGGTTGTTTGCGATCGGGTCAAAGCCCTTTACGCCTGCGGCCACATCGCCATCGGCGATGCCCTGCACTTCCAGTTCGTGCATTCCTACGAAATCCGCGATCTGCTTAAAGCTGATCGTGGTGTTGTCCACCAGCCATACGGCGGTTGCCTTGGCCATAAGCGGTTTTGCCATCAGCCCGTCTCCTATACATACATCTTTCCCGTCGCCGGAATTCGGCGGCCCCTTGGTCTTGGGGCAGGTTTCCGTTGTCGGGGAACTTGGCCCGTATATAGTCGCCACGCAGCAAGAAGGGAAGAGGCGAATGCGCTGGGTCGTATTGTGGGTCTTCAGCGCGATGACAGCGCTGGCCGAAGGTGAAAAAGCAGGTGAGTTCGACTATTACGTCCTGTCTCTCAGCTGGTCGCCCAACTGGTGCGCCCGTGAAGGGGACGCGCGCGGGTCAGACCAATGTGACGACCGGCACGACCACGGATGGATCCTGCACGGGCTCTGGCCGCAATTTCATCAGGGCTGGCCATCCTTCTGCCGCTCGCCCGAGGCGCCGCCAACACGCCGCATGACGCGGGAAATGGAAGATATTCAGGGTAGTGCGGGCCTTGCATGGCATCAGTGGAAGAAACACGGCACCTGTTCGGGGCTATCTGCGCCCGACTATTTCGCCCTGTCCCGGCGTGCCTATGACGCTGTCGAACGCCCGCAGGTCTTCCGCAAGCTGGACGCATCCGTCAAACTGCCGGCTTCGGTGGTCGAGGATGCGTTTTTGAAAGCCAATCCGGAACTGGAGCGCGATATGATCACGGTCACCTGCAAACAGGGCTATATCGAAGAGGTCCGCCTATGCCTGTCGCGCGACCTTGATCCGGTGCCATGCGGCCGCGATGTAATTCGCGACTGCACCGCCAAGGACGCGCTGTTCGATCCGATTCGCTAGAGCTTCTTGTTCTGGCAGTCCCGCGCATAGTCCAGCGCCTTGGCGGTGCCTTTCAGATCAATCGCCATCACCACCTCGCCTGCGGGATTGTAAACTGTCATCGTCTTGTTCTGGGCAATCGCGGTGACGAAATTCCGGTCGGTGAAAAACACCGTCGCACCCGGCACTTTGCGTTCATTGAACCCGATAGCGGTGGCATCAAAGCTCTTGCCGTCCAGTTCGAACCGGATGGGATAGCTTTTGCCCTGTTCAATATTGCCCCAGGCCTTGTTGTAAACGGCGAAGTACCCGCGATTGTCCAACGCGTCATAGCCCAGCCGCACGACCGAGAGATCCTGATACACCGTCTGGATCAGACACCCGTTCCCAAGCGCCGGGTCCATCATGATGTTCCAGCCTTCGACAAAGCCCTTGTCGACCAGTTCCTGCGACAGGGCAGCGGTTGCGGTGAAGGCGGCGAAGGTAATGGCGAGAAGGCGGGTCATGGGCGGCTCCAAAATAATCGCTGAGTTTACCTATCCTTAGAGTAGTTCCATGGTCATCCAAAGTCGCTTTTTTGTCACCGCGACTGTTCTGACAACGATGATGAGTACAACATGAGTTTCGAACCCAAGCAATTTGTTCAGGTCACTATGGTTTCAACTCCGTTTGAAAGATGAAACACGCAACCCTGAGTTCGGGGTAGCTGTAGCAACTTGTCCAGATCGAGACCCAACCAAAGCCCTCTCAGCACCAAGGACGTGACGCCGTGGGTTACTATGATCGCAGGTTCATCTTGTTCCTTCAGAAATGAGTCTACTCTACCGCAGATGTCATCAAAGCTTTCCCCACCCGGGCTGCGGAAGAACCAATGATAGCTTTCATAGGAACAATCGATTTGCTCTCGGATGAAATCACGCGTTGCGCCTTCCCATTGCCCAAACGCGATTTCCATAAGCCGTTCATCATGTATCAACTCATGATGAGGCGTCGTTGCCAAGCGGGCGGTATGCATTGCTCTCTTTTGCGGGCTGACGAAAACGCGCAAAGGTGCATTCGGTATTCGCCTGAGTATCTCATTTTGTTTCCGGGCCTGAGACTTGCCAATTTCCGTCAACGGCGAATTCTTGCGCCCTTGGAACTTCCCCAGTGTGTTCCATTCGGTTTCGCCATGTCGCAGCACAAAAAGATCTGGATACTTGTTCAAGATGTGTACCTGAATTGAATACCGTTTGAGGTGCCGTTCTTGTTGCCTCTTTTTAAGGACGCTGATTTATAGATGCTGACCTAAATTTCCTTGCGCGCCCGGAGCGCCGCCGTGATCGTCCCGTCATCCAGATAATCCAACTCTCCACCGATGGGCACGCCTTGCGCCAACGAGGTCAGGCGCACCTGGCCTTCCAGCTGATCCGCGATGTAATGGGCGGTGGTCTGGCCGTCGACGGTGGCGTTCAGGGCAAGGATCACTTCGGTGATCCCTTCGGCCAGGACCCGATCCTTGAGGCGGGGAATGCGCAGCTCGTCCGGGCCGACCCCGTCCAGTGCAGACAGCGTGCCACCCAGCACGTGATAGCGGCCCTTGAAGACCCCTGACCGCTCCATCGCCCAGAGGTCGGCGACGTCTTCGACCACGCAGAGTTCGCCGGTCGCTCGGGCCTCGCTATTGCATATGTCACAGATATCCGTGGTGCCCACATTGCCGCAATTCAGGCATTCGCGGGCGGTGACGGCCACTTGCTGCATGGCGTCTGACAGGGGCGTCAGCAGCAGAGCGCGTTTGCGGATCAGGTGCAGCACCGCGCGGCGGGCCGAGCGCGGGCCCAGCCCCGGCAGTTTGGCCATCAGATCGATCAGATTGTCGATTTCGCTGTTCGTTCCCATGGCCTGTCCTGCTTTGCACCGGAGGAAGCCTCCGGCGGGAGTATTTGGGAAAAGATGAAGCTCAGAACGGTAGCTTGATGTCTTTGGGCAGGCCCATGCTTTCGGTCAGCTTGCCCATCTCTTCCTGTGAACGTTCGGCGGCTTTGGCCTGAGCATCCTTGATGGCTGCCAGGATCAGGTCTTCGACCACTTCCTTGTCATCGCCGTTGAAGATCGACGGGTCGATGTCCAGCCCCTTGAGTTCACCCTTGGCTGTGGCCGTTGCCTTGACCAGCCCTGCACCGGATTCGCCGACAACCATCATGTTGTTCAGCTCTTCCTGCATTTCGGTCATCTTGGTTTGCAGGTCTTGTGCGGATTTCATCATCTTTGCCATGTCGCCCAGTCCGCCAAGCCCGCCGAGTCCTTTCAGCATCAGTCGTCTCCTGTGTTTCTGTTTGGTTCTAAATACGGACCGCAGGCAGGTGGCACAAGAGGTCTCCCGCCTGTCCAGATCAGAGCGTCGCGGACCGATCATTTATGTGCCTGCAATCCCTCCCTCAGTTGCATGGTGGAGGGGCGTGAGTATGCCGGTTTCTTGAAACGTGGACCCACGGGCTGAGGCCTAATCCTCTTCGAACGGGTCCCATTCCTCTTCGACTTCGGGAAGGGCTTCGGTCACAACCTTGGCGGCGCGCTGCTCCGGTGTTTCGATCCGAATGATCTTTGCCTTGGGGAATTGCGTCAGCACGGCCTGAACCAGCGGGTGTTCTTCGGCCTCGGCTTTCAGGGCCAGCTCGGCCCGGTCCCGCACTTCCGCGATGGTCGCGGCATCCCCGTCCGAGACAATGGAGACGGCCCATCGATTGCCGGTCCAGCGTTGCAGGGCAGAGCCCAATCGCGACGCCAGATCCGACGGTGCCTGAGGTGTCTGGGTGAATTCGATCCGGCCAGGCTGGTACGACACAAGGCGCACGCCGCTTTCCACCTCGACAAGCAGTTTCACATCGCGGTTTGTGCGGATCAGTTCCACCACATGCCCGAAGGTTGGATAGCGGGCCAGGGCCGTCTGTGCATCCTGCGCCAGTGCAGCAACCGGTGCGCCACCCGCGCCGCGCGGGGGCGATGTATAGGCAGGCGGCGGGGTCGCGTTGGATTGCGTTGCCACCGGGGCCTGCCGGGACGGTGACATGCCCCCGCCCGGCCCGCCGGGTGGCGAAGGTGGGGCGTCTTGCAGCCGTTTGATCAGCTCTTCGGGGCTGGGCAAATCGGCGACATGCGTCAGTCGGATAACAGCCATTTCGGCGGCCATCATCGCGTTGGGCGCGGCAGAGACTTCCTCCAGCGCCTTCAGCAGCATTTGCCACATCCGGGTCAGAACCCGCATTGGCAAGGCCTCGGCCATGTGCTGGCCCCGTGTGCGTTCGTCGGGGGAAACCGTCGGGTCCTGGGCCGCGTCAGGTGTGATCTTTACGACGGACACCCAATGCGTGATTTCGGCCAGATCGCGCAGCACGGCCAGAGGGTCTGCGCCTTCCGCATATTGACCGCTCAGTTCAGTGAGCGCCCCTGCCGCGTCACCGCGCAGGATCATGTCCATCAGGTCCAGAACCCGTCCACGATCGGCCAGACCCAGCATCGCACGGACCTGATCTGCCGTCGTCTCTCCGGCCCCGTGCGAGATTGCCTGATCCAGCAATGAGGTCGCGTCGCGGGCCGATCCTTCTGCGGCGCGGGTGATCAACGCCAGCGCATCGTCGGCGATCTGCGCGCTCTCGGCCCCGGCGATCTTGCGCAGCAGGCCGATCATGTCTTCGGGCTCGATCCGGCGCAGGTCAAAGCGCTGACACCGCGACAGAACCGTGACCGGCACTTTGCGAATCTCGGTGGTCGCGAAGATGAATTTCACATGTGCGGGCGGTTCCTCGAGCGTCTTGAGCAGCGCGTTGAATGCGCTGGTCGAGAGCATGTGAACCTCGTCGATGATGTAGATCTTGTAGCGTGCACTGGCGGCGCGATAGCGGACACTGTCGATGATCTCGCGGATATCGTTGACGCCGGTACGGCTGGCCGCATCCATTTCCATCACATCGACATGGCGACCTTCCATGATTGCGACGCAATGCTCGCACTGACCGCAAGGCTCGGTTGTCGGTCCTCCGGTTCCATCCGGTCCGATGCAGTTCATGCCTTTGGCGATGATCCGCGCCGTGGTGGTTTTTCCCGTTCCGCGAATGCCGGTCATGATAAAGGCCTGCGCAATCCGGTCGGCCTCGAAGGCGTTTTTTAGGGTGCGCACCATAGCATCTTGACCCACCAGGTCGGCAAAGGTTTCCGGGCGGTATTTGCGGGCGAGAACCTGATAGGCGGGGCTTGGCGTGTCTGTCATGTCTTCTCGCTCGGATTCGGTGCTTCGGCACAGCGTAGTGGCGGCGGCACTCCGCGTCCACTGTGGGGCGTGATGATTTTTTGTTTCGGAAACGGGCTGGTTTCCAACTAAACTGGTCCAGCGGATTTAATGACTCATTTCTTAAAGAGTACCTTGGGGGAGGACGCACTTCATGTCGCAGCTGGTCATTTTTGCTCTGCAGGTCGGAGGCGGAACGCTTGCCCTTACTTCAATGCCCGGGCGTGGCGGGGATTACGTCGGCGATCTGGATATGATTGCGGCTTGGAAACCGGGCCTTGTGATTTCAATGACGACGGATGTTGAAATGCTTCAGGATGGCGCGCAGCACTTTGGCAGCGACATCCAAAGCCGTGCCAGCCGGTGGGTTCACCTGCCGATCGAAGATTTTGGAGCACCGACGCAGGCGGTTCAGAAGGCCTGGCCAGAGGTCAGCGCCACGGCCCGACATGCGCTGTCGGGCGGTGGCCGGGTTCTTGTGCATTGCCGTGGGGGGTGCGGCAGATCCGGGATGATTGTTCTGCGACTGATGGTTGAATGCGGTGAACGCGCCAGCGACGCACTGGACCGCCTGCGGGCCGTGCGCCCCTGCGCTGTCGAAACCGATGCGCAGCTGGCCTGGGCGTCCCGGATCACCCCGGCACAGGTGGAAGTGGGATCAAGCTGACAGCTGCTGGGGTGCGTAGCCGGTTTTCCGGGGCCGGATCGTTGAAACCTCGATCATGGCGCAAGGCGGGTTCGCGACAATGCCCGAGGGCAGCGTGCTGAATGTAGGTCCAAAGATCAAATCGGCATAGGCATCAAGGTCCCGAATTGCCGTATCAGGGTGCGCCCCGCAGAAAACGCGAACGCTGTCGGATCGCGCTCGGATCGTTGCCATGCACCCTTCCGCGCAATGTGACAGCGCGCTGTTGCCTTCAAATTCGAAATCTTCGCTGGTGGCCGAAACCGCCTGCGCCATGGCTTCGGAAATCGAGCGGGCCAGTCGCGCCAAAGCCGGGCAGGTATTGCCCGTCCGCTGGCACACAGTTGCGCTGTATTCGTGTGACTTTGTCTTCCAGATCATCCTGCGCCCTCCGCGCGTGGTGGGCTGGATATTGGGGCAGGTGGGACAGCATCTCGCTGTCAGGACCTGCCCGGACACCCCGCCCGAGTTTCGGTTTCAGTTCCGATGGCAGGTCTCCTGACTTGCGGGTCATTGCTCTGCCGACCTTCCCAGCCCGTGGGCCAGTGGTATTTCGGCATTGCTTACCGCTTACAGTTGCGGGGGCAGTCGCGGACTTGGTTGATATCTGTGTGACCAGACAAACCGCACCGTGTTCCCTTTTCATCCCGACCTCTTGTGGGGGCCGGAAACCATCACACAACCGCTAGCGCCTGATCGCGTTCCGAGTCAAGCCGATCTTTAGGCCGGACGTTTGGTCATGCTGGATGCGGTTTACGTTCCGGCTTAGTTTCGTCGGCATCGAAGGCAGGCAAACCATTGTTTCAGCGAAAGCCGGGGATCATGTTGGATACGGAACAGACGGTGTTGATCGAAGATTTCCGCTTTCCGTCAGGGTCCGTGACCTTGTCGGCACGGCTGTACCGGCCAGTGGGTGAGCCGGAAACCGTTGTCGTACTTAACAGTGCCACGGGTGTGCCGCGTGACTATTATCAACACTTTGCGCGATGGCTGGCTACCGAGCGGGGGATAGCTTGCCTGACCTATGACTATCGGGACTACGGGCTTTCTTTGGTCGGCCGCCTGAAAGACGCAACTGCAACAATGGCGGATTGGGCGTTGATCGACATGCCAGCGGCACGGGCCGAAATGCGCAGGCGGTTTCCAAAGGCGCAGCAGTGGACCATCGGCCATTCCGTCGGTGCGATGCTGGGGCCGGTGCAGCCGGATATCGACCAGATCGACCGAATGATCGGTGTGTGTTCGGGGCTGGTGACTTTGAAAGATCACCCATGGCCCTATCGGGGGTTGGCAGGGCTGTTCTGGTATGGCCATGCACCGCTGATGGTGCGGGCGCTTGGGTATCTGCCCGGCAAAGCGATCGGGTTTGGTTCGGACCTGCCCGCCTCGGTCTACTGGCAATGGCGCAAATGGTGTACAGCTCCTCTTAGCTACATTCCCGAGATCGGGCAGAATTTGCCTGATGCGCATTGGGGCAGTTCTGGAACACCTGTGGATCTGTTCACGTTCGAAGATGACCAGATGGCTCCGCCCGAGGCAGTTTGGCGCCTTGCCGACCTGTACGGCCCCGAGTCCAGACGCCACCTTATGAAGCCTGCTGAATTCGGACTGCCGGAAATAGGCCATATCGGAGCATTTGCCCGTCGCAATGCAGCGGTCTGGCCGCGCCTGATCGCCTGATCAGACGCGACGCAGGTTTTCCTAACACCTTGCAGTTATGGCCGTTTGCGAAGTTTCTTGTCCTGCATGACACCGCGCACCATCTTGCCAAACGCCTTGTCCCGCGCCCGCGATTGCGCAACGGTTTCCGAGTTTCGCTGATCTTCACGCCGCAGCTTGCGCCAACGGTCCAGCCGCGCCGGATCAAGCACGCCTTCGTCGATTGAGTTCTGCACGGCACAGCCGGGCTCGGTCTCGTGCTGACAATCCGAAAAGCGGCAGCTTTGGCTAAGCTCTGTGATGTCCGAGAATACGTCGTCGATCCCGTCCTGAGCGTCCAGCAAGCGCAATGCGCGCATTCCGGGCGTGTCGATCAACCATCCACCGTTTCTCATCGGGTGCAACGCACGCACCGTTGTCGTGTGCCTGCCCCGTGCGTCGTCTTCGCGAATTCCAGACGTGGCGAGGTTTTGATCTGTCATGGTGTTGCTGAGCGTCGTTTTACCCACGCCCGACGACCCGACCAGCGCGCCGGTCTGGCCTTTGGGACACCATGCCAGAACCTTTTCGACATCTGCCGGATCCCGAGCGTTGATCGCCAAAACCGTCAAAAACGGGTCCAGAGATTCCACTTGTCCCGAGAAACTTCCGGGATCATCCGACTGGTCAGCTTTCGTCAGGACAACGACCGGATAACATCCGGCCTGGTGCGCAAGAACCAGATAACGTTCCAGTCGGGGAAGGTTGAAGTCCGCATTGCACGAGCTGACAATGAACAATACATCGACATTGGCCGCAATCAGTTGGGTTGCGGCGCCTGTACCGGCAGCTCTGCGTTGCAGCAGGCTGCGCCGGTCCAGAAGGTGGCGCACGCGGTTTTCGGCGTCTGCAAGGACCCAATCTCCGACGGCATATGAACCGGTCGGATTATCCGGTGTCAGCAAAGGGATTTCACCATCCGGGCTCAGCCCGATCAGACGGTCCCGATGTACCGATGCGATACGAAAGGGCGTGTCAGAAGGAAAAGCCGCGTGTTGCGCGGCAAAGTGAGAGGACCATCCCAGGTCCGAAAGCGTATAGGACATTTATCTGCCTGTTTTCAGAAACAGCAATGCCAACGGATGGCAATCGCGCATCCGCAGGTCGTGTGTTCAGGCAGTCAGGTGATTCCGGTGAATCAGAACCAGTCTGCCCGAAGGGTTTTCAATACAATCATAAAGCCCTCCTGCGGCTATGGTTCACGAAGTGAGAGGTTGGACATCGACCCAAGCGGGGCTCGTTGTGGCTGCTTCCTTCCGGACCTGACCAGGTTGGCGAGGCGCTCGCCCGCGCCAACCTCTCGACTGCGGATATAGGGAAGGCATCGGGAAAAGACAACCCGTCAGAGCGTCAGGCGGATTCGTTCAAATCCCCTGCCATCCGAGCCCAGCAGCACGGGATCGAACCTGCGTAACTCATCCAGATATTTCAGGGCGCCCGGACCTGTTCGAAGAATTGTCGCCACGCCCCGCTGCGGCATCAGCGAGAACGGGTAGGGCTGCGTGGCGATTGGATCGGGCGGAAGGTGCTGCGCCAGGTAATCCTGCACAAGGTCCTTGATGCTCAGCGGTGGCAGGCTGATCAGCTCAGACGTTGTCGCATGCGGAAAATGCCCGCCTCCGCTGGCGCGGTAATTGTTCAGCGCCATAACGAATATCTGCTCCGGTCGAACGGGATGGCCTGCATATGTCAGATCACTGATCCGCCTGTGGTCGGGATGGATCATTTTCCCCTGCGCATCGTATCGCGGCGGCTGCGTGGGGTCGATCTGATAAGACAGTCCAAACACGATGTCGAAATTGTACCCGGCCCGTTCAGGGTTGATCAGTTCGGGTTCGGAACCAGACTTTAACTGGTTGAATACGCTGGCTGACATCTCCAACCAGTCCAGCAGGTGCGCACCGCTGATCCGGATTGCACGCAGCTCGTTTGGAAACACATGCAGATCCGCGACATGGCGTAGACATATCTCTCCGGCGGGTACCTCGGTATAATGGCGGGGTCCTGCGCGCCCGCCGGATTTGGCAGGCGAAACAACCGACAATGTCGGCAGACCCGCCAGGTCTGGTCCCTGCAAAAACGGGCGCAGTGCGGCGGCTTGCGCCGCAGCTACAAGGGTCAGCCCGCGATCCGGCGCACAGCAACTGAAATAGCTGTGCAATGTATCCGGGATATGTGCCACCGGTGCGGCAACGGATTGACGGGTCATACGATGTGCCACCTCACACAAGCCCGCAATTTCACTGTCTTCCCCGACGGCTGTGCCGTTGCTGATAACCGGGCGCAGTTCGACGCAGCAATCCCGGATTTGCACTTTGCCGTCCGGCCCGGCGGTCACGGCCAAATCGATAACCCCCAGGTAAGAGCCCGCTGATCCCGGCATGACAACGGGTGTTCCATGTACCAGCCCCGTCAGGTGATCGACCATCGGGGTATTGGCATGGCCCTCTCCTGGAAGTGTCAGGTGAGTGTGCCCGGCCACAATGGCATCGATGCCTTTGATCGCGGCCAAGGGTATCACGGCGTTTTCCATCCCTGCCACCGGTGCGGTGCCCCCAAGGCCGGAATGAGCAAGCGCCACGATGATATCACACCCCTCGTCGCGCAATGTCTGCGTCAGGGACTTTGCCGCAACCAGGATATCCTCGACGACGATATCGTCATCCAGATTATGTGCCTCCCAACAGGCCGTTTGCGGCGGAAGAACCGAGAAGATGCCGATGCGAACGGGAATGTCTTCACCGTTCAAAGATACAGTGCGGTCCAGAACGGTGTATCGCTGCCAGAGCTGTGGGCCGCGCGTGCGATACAGGTTGCTGCAAACGACCGGACAGGGGGCTTGCGTCAGGATGTTGCCCAATGACACCAGCCCGAACCCGAAATCATGGTTGCCCAGCCCGATCGCGTCATAATCCAGGGCTTCGAACGCCTTCATCATCGGATGGGCAGTGCCACTCTTTGCCGCCCAATCGCCCATTGGGGTTCCCTGCAACGAATCCCCGTTGTCAAACATCAGCACCAGCGCGTCCTTGGCCTCTTGTCGGGCAGCGCGGATCAGGCTGGCAGTGCGCGTTAATCCAACCGTCTGGTCTGGCGTGTCAGTGTAATAGTCAAAACCGGTGAGGTTCATATGCAGGTCGGTTGTGGCCAGAATGCGAATTTTCCCAATGTCACCAATGGGCTGTACCTGCGTCGAGGAGGGGATCTTCACTTTGAGTATTCTGCTATTGAATGTGTGTATTGATTAAATCCATCAAAATTCACTCTAGATGATTTTTCCGAGGCCACCATGCGGCTTTTCAGCGGCAGGGTGGTGGATTTTCTATCCCTGAATAGCCATTGCAACACGGGCTGAGACGTGGCAGCCCTGTGCGCAAGACCAAAAGGAAATCCAATGAAAAACGCAGAGCAGGTAACCTTCGGGGGTTCGGGCCTTGATCGGGCGGCGCAGTATCGCGGAGATGCGGACAAGCTGGCCGAGGCGATGCACAACCCGGCCGCCCGCTGTGTCTTGCTGTGGCGTGGAAAACTGCTGGTACAGGGTGAGGGGCTGGACCAGCTTGCCATGATCCCGATGACGCACTCGCTGATCAGCAATGGTCCCGGTGGCGTCATTGAATCCCCGGTGTTTTTGGGTCTGAGCGCTGACAGCGCCCCCGTGTTTGCCGTTGATTTTTCCGCATGGACAGCCGAGGGGCTGGATCTGACCAGTCTGGGCGCCTTCGTGGACAAGTCCGAACAACAACACCCGGATTTACCGCAAGGCCACGTGTTTGCCGAACTGCGCCGGATCATGACACGGCTGTCGGCGCGCGACGCGGAACTGGCGGCAACGTCAAAGGCAATAATCGGCTGGCATGAAACGCATCGCTACTGTGCCCGATGTGGTGCCGCCAGCGAGGTGTCGCAGGGGGGATGGCAGCGCAGTTGCCCGTCCTGTGGCGGGCAGCACTTTCCGCGCACCGATCCGGTTGTGATCATGTTGATCACGCATGGTGACAGCGTGCTGATGGGCCGGTCTCCGGGCTGGCCTGACGGGATGTTCTCCTTGCTGGCGGGATTTGTTGAGCCCGGCGAAACGCTTGAGGCAGCAGTGCGCCGCGAAGTGATGGAAGAGGCGGGCGTGCCGGTGGGTGCGGTTTCGTACCTGTCCAGCCAGCCCTGGCCGTTCCCGGCCTCATTGATGTTTGGATGTGCGGGTGAGGCGCTGTCACGCGACATCGTGATCGATCCGGTCGAAATAGAAGAGGCGATGTGGGTCAGCAAATCCGAAATGATGCAGGCCTTTGCTGGGGATCATCCCCGGTTGTTACCAGCGCGCAAGGGGGCAATCGCTCATTTTCTGCTTCAGAACTGGCTTGCAGATACTCTGGACTGAGGAAACATTGGCTCAGCAATAAAACAGCAAAGGTCATTATGCAGTTTTCAGCGCGAGAAGATATCGAGGCCCCCATCCAATCGGTATTCGACATGGTGTCGGATTTCGAAAGATTCGAGCGTATGGCAATGCGCCGTGGCATCGATGTGCGCCGTTTGGGCGGTGGCGCGGCGGTGACGGCCGGAACCGAATGGAATACGGAGTTCAAACTGCGCGGAAAGCCGCGTCAGATGTCGGTGGTGATGACGGATTTCGACAGGCCTTCGCAAATGCGATTTGACGCTGCCAGCAAGGGTATCACCGGGTTCACGACCGTGGATTTTCTGGCCCTGTCCCCGCGCCGGACGCGCCTGAGCGTTGAAATGTCACTCGCCGCCAGGTCCCTGCCGGCACGGTTGCTGTTGCAATCCATGAAGCTGGGGCAGTCGAGGTTTCGCAAACAGTTCCAGGTGCGTCTCAGCGAATTCGCACGCGAGTTGGAGCAAAGGCACCTGCATGGCGGGTAAGACACATGATCGCACGGCAGGTGCGATGGGCCCGGACCACCTGAGTTTCAAACCCGCATCCGAAAGCGATGCCGAAGGGGTCGCTGGCGTTCTTCACGATCTGGTCTTGGTTGGCAAGCGGCGCAAAGCCCACGATGTCGATTTTGCCCTAAGGCACTATGTTCGCCACCCGGATCAAATACGGTGTACAATCGCCACGGACCCGAATGGTCACGTGCTTGGGTTCCAATCCCTGAAATATGCGGTCGAAAACCACCCCTACGACGTGTCAGTCGGGTGGGGCGTGATTGGAACCCATATCCGACCATCAGCCGCCCGGCTTGGGATCGGGCGCGCACTTTTCGCGCACACTCTGGACGCGGCCCGCGCGCATAGTCTCCCTGCTATCGATGCAACAATTGGCGCAGGCAATACCGAAGGTCTGGCCTACTACGAAGCCATGGGTTTCCGGACCTACCGCACGCAAGATGGGTCTGTGTCAAAGGTCTACCGGATTAACCGCTAGAGAGCGACGATTCCAGGCGCAGCGGCGCGGGACATTGGGAGCCACCGGCATTGCAAACAGCTTCGAAAAACGGGCAACATCCAAACAAGCCCAAAGGAATGCCGTCGTGAACCGTGATTATCCACGCGGATGTGCTGCCGGATAGACGCCCAGAACCTCGACATTTGTCGTGAAATGCTCAAGCTCGTCCATGGCCAGCTGCACGTTGCGGTCTTCGGGATGCCCGACGATATCCGCGTAAAACTGCGTCGCGGTAAAGGAGCCGTCGACCATATAGCTTTCCAGCTTGGTCATGTTGATCCCATTGGTGGCAAACCCGCCCATCGCTTTGTAAAGCGCAGCAGGGATGTTGCGGACCTGAAACACAAAGCTGGTGATCATCCCATGATCGCCCCGGCGGGACAAATCCGTTTCGCGCGACATGACAAGAAAGCGGGTCGTATTGTCGTCATTATCCTCGATATGGCGGGCCAGAACGTTCAGGTTATAGATCTCACCGGCCAGCTCACTGGCCAGCGCGGCTGAATGCGGATTGCCTTCCTCGGCCACTTCGCGAGCGGCGCGGGCGTTATCGGGGCTGACGCGGCCGCGGATGCCGTGTTCCTTAAGGAAACCCGCACATTGCGGCAGCAGCACCAGATGCGAATGCGCCTCGGTTATGTCTTCCAGTTTTGCACCCGGCACGGCAAGAAGGTTGATATGAACCCGGACAAAGGCCTCATCGATGATATGCAGCCCGCTGTGGGGTAACAGCCGGTGAATATCGGCCACCCGCCCATAGGTCGTGTTCTCGACCGGAAGCATTGCCAGATCCGCAGCACCCGAGCGGACCGATTCGATCACATCCTCGAAGGTGCGGCAGGGCAGGGCTTCCATATCTGGCCGAGCGTTGCGGCAGGCCTCGTGACTGTAGGCGCCGGGTTCCCCCTGAAAAGCAATGCGATTGGTCATTTGGTCGATTCCATGCAACAAGTTCGCGATTTGGTCGTTTCGTCGCGGTGTCTATACCTTGCCTCTCGCAAGGGGAAGCCTTAGACAGCTGCCCAGACAGCTGAAATGGACTCGCGATCAATGTTCGACACGATGACAGTAACCAAGGCCGCCGCAGGCCTGTTCGGCACATTCCTGGTGCTGCTTCTGGCCAAGTGGGGGGCGGATGTCCTCTATTCTTCCGGTGGCCATGGCTCGGCTGAGGCCGCCTACATTATCGAAACCGAAAGCTCGGGCGAAAGCGCCGACGGTGAAGAAGTGGTCTTTGAGGACCTGCTGGCCGCCGCAGACGTCGAGAGCGGCGCAAAAGTGTTCCGCAAATGCACCGCGTGCCACAAGCTGGAAGACGGCGCAAACGGCACCGGCCCTTACCTGTACGGTGTGGTTAATCGCCCCGTCGCCTCCGCCAACGGCTTCACCGGGTACTCGGCCGGTATGCAGGCGCATGGCGGCAACTGGACACCCGAAGCACTGGATGCTTTCCTGACCAAGCCCGGCAATTATATCTCGGGCACATCGATGAGCTTTGCCGGCCTGAAAAAGCCGCAGGATCGCGCCGACGTGATTGCCTATCTGCAGACAATCGGCAACTGATTGCCTGACCGATCAGAACCATTCAAAGCCGCTGCCGCAACGCAGCGGCTTTTTTGTCTGAAGAAACCTTCACAAAGTGCTCACGCATTCTAAACTTGAATCTGCACGTGCTGGCACTTTAGCTAGCGGTTACGACATTGACGGTGACAATGACCGAGAGGATGAGCAATATGATATCCCTGATGCCTGCTGCACGTGATCTTGAGGTAAGGCCATGGGTTGGCATTTTGGGGCTCTGCGCCGCTCTGATTGCTCCGCATGCAGCACAGGCGCTGGATGAAGGCGTCACCCGCAGTCACGGGTATTCGTATTTCGGAAATCTGGATTACCCGGCGGATTATTCGCATCTGAATTATGTGAATCCCAACGCCCCCAAGGGTGGCGAGCTTTCGCTGGCAGCCTCTGGAACGTTCGATTCTCTCAACCCCTATTCACGCAAAGGGCGCGCCGGTGCGCTGACCACATTGCAATATGACCGTCTGTTTGAAAGTACCGAAGACAGTGTCGGGCAGTATTACGGCGTAGTTGCGGAAAGTCTGGAATATGACGAAGGGCGCAATTACGTCATTTTCCATTTGCGCCCCGAAGCAACTTTTTGGGATGGCACGCCTGTCACGGCGGAAGATGTTGTCTACAGCCACCGTTTGTTCATCGAACAGGGCCTGCCGTCTTATGCGCAGGCCGTTGGCCGTATGGTGACAGGAGCCGAGGCGTTGGATGACCATACCGTAAAATTTACCTTCAATCCCGAAGTCACCCGCCGCAGCCTGATCGAAACCGTCGGCTCAACTCCTGTTTTCTCAAAAGCATGGTTCGAGGCGGATGAGACACGGCGATTGGATGAACCGCGGCTGGAAGTGGCGGTGGGCTCTGGCCCCTACAAGCTCGACAGCTACGACATCAATCGCCGCATCGTTTACAAACGCCGGGACGATTATTGGGGCAAGGACCTGCCTTTCAATGTCGGGCGCAACAACTTCGATACAATCCGGGTTGAGTATTTCGCCGATCAGACGGCAGCGTTCGAGGGTTTTAAGGCAGGTGAATACACATTCCGGATCGAAAGTGACCCTAAGCTTTGGGCGACCGGGTATGATTTCCCAAAGCTGGATGAAGGCACAGTTATTCGGGATGAGATCGCGGATGGCAGCCCGCCGACACCTTCGGGCTTTGTCTTCAACCTTGGAAAGCCGCAATTTGCCGACAAGAATGTTCGCAAGGCCCTGGCCCTGGCCTTCAATTTCGAATGGACGAACGAGTCATTGTTGTTCGGCCTTAACACGCCGCGGAATTCTTTCACGCAAGGAACCCCGATCGAGGCGCAAGGCCTGCCTGAAGGGGCGGAGCTGGCGTTCCTGCAGGCGCTTGGCGACGTTGTTCCCGAAGATGTCCTGACGGAACCCGCTGTTGTGGCGCACGAATCAAACCCTGCACGCCTGAATGACCGAAAAAACCTGCGCAAAGCTGCCAACATGCTGGATGAGGCAGGCTGGTCCGTCGGCGAAGGCAATATTCGTCGCAATGCCGAAGGGCAGACTTTGAAGGTGAATATTCCATATCCTTCAAACCTGCCGACCTCGACTGCAACGATGATCGAAACCTATGTCCAGAACCTGCAATCCATCGGGGTGGATGCCTCGACCGAGAAAGTGGATCCGGCGCAATACACGTTGCGCAGCCGCGAGCGGGATTATGACATGGTCTATTCCACGCGCTACGGATCGTTCTTGTCTACCGGGGGCGGTCTGAGCCAGATGTACGGATCGGAAGAAGCGGCCTTTAGCCTGTTCAATCCGGCAGGTCTGGCCAGCCCCTTGGTCGACGCAATCATCGAAGCGTCCTTTGAAACGGACAATCAGGCCGATCAGGACACGGCGTTGATGGCTTTGGATCGCGCCTTGCGGTACGAGTTTTTCGTAATCCCCGTGGGGTACATCGCAGAATACTGGACAGCATATTACGATATGTACGAATACCCGGAAAACCTGCCGCCCTATTCGCTGGGTTATCTTGATCTGTGGTGGATCAATCCGGAAAAACAGGCTGCGTTGAAAGCGAAAGGCGCGCTGCGATAACATGGGCGCCTATATACTAAGACGCTTATTGCTGATCATTCCGACCCTTCTGGGTATCATGATCGTCAACTTCACGCTGGTCCAGTTCGTACCTGGCGGGCCGGTCGAACAGATCATCGCGCAAATCGAAGGTCAGGGTGACGTGTTCGCCGGGTTCGCCGGTGGGGGCGATGCCGGAGCGGGTTCCGAACCGGCGGGCGGTGTCTTCGACGACAAATATGTCGGCGCACGCGGCCTTCCGCCCGAGTTTATTGCCGAACTTGAAAAAGAATTCGGCTTCGACAAGCCCCCGCTTGAACGGTTCGTGATCATGATGGGCAACTATCTGACGTTTGATTTCGGCGAGAGTTATTTCCGCTCGATCAGTGTGATCGACCTGGTGCTGGAAAAGATGCCGGTCTCGATCTCGCTGGGGCTGTGGTCGACCCTGATTGCCTATCTGGTCTCGATCCCGCTGGGTATTCGAAAGGCGGTCAAGGATGGATCGCAATTCGATACCTGGACAAGCGGGGCGATTATTGTGGCCTATGCCATTCCGGGCTTTCTGTTTGCGATCCTGCTGCTGGTGCTTTTTGCTGGCGGGTCATACTGGCAAATCTTCCCGCTGCGCGGCCTGACGTCGGACAATTGGGATAGCCTGAGTTTCTTTGGCAAGATGACGGATTATTTCTGGCACATAGCACTGCCGACGATTGCGCTGACAATCTCGGCCTTTGCGACACTGACCCTGCTGACCAAGAACTCGTTTCTGGATGAGATCAAGAAACAATATGTCATGACCGCCCGTGCCAAAGGGCTGAGCGAGCGCAAGGTTCTCTATGGTCATGTCTTCCGCAACGCGATGCTGATCGTGATTGCAGGGTTCCCGGCCGTGTTCATCGGGGTGTTTTTTGGCGGGTCGATCATCATCGAGACGATCTTCTCGCTGGATGGTCTGGGCCGATTGGGGTTCGAGGCCGCCGTGGCCCGCGATTATCCGGTGATCTTCGGCACGCTGTTCATCTTCGGTCTGATGGGGCTGGTCGTCGGCATCATCAGCGACCTGATGTATGTGCTGGTCGACCCGCGCATCGATTTCGAAAAGCGGGAGGGGTAAATGGCTTTGTCCCCGCTAAACCAGCGCCGCTGGAGCAACTTCCGCCGCAACAGACGGGCCTTCTGGTCGCTGATCATCTTCGCGGTATTGTTCGGCCTGTCGTTGTTTGCCGAGTTCATCGCCAACGACAAACCCATCCTTGTAAAGTATCGGGGAGAGTACTTTACGCCGGTTTTCAACTTCTATGCCGAAACCGAATTTGGCGGTGATTTCCAGACCGAAGCGATCTATCGCGACCCCGAGGTTCAGTGCCTTATCGACAGCGGTGGATTGGAAGACTGTTTCGACGATCCCGAAGGCATCATCGAACAGATCGACGCCGGCAAATTCCAGGCCGAGGGTTTTGAACGCGGCTGGTCGCTCTGGCCGTTGATCCCCTATTCCTTCAATACCTCGGTGGACCGCCCCGGCGCGGCGCCCCTGCCGCCCAACGGCCAGAATCTGCTGGGTACCGATGATACCAAGCGCGACGTGCTGGCCCGCGTGATTTACGGCTTTCGCCTTTCGATCCTGTTCACGCTGCTTGTGACGGGCGCGGCAAGCCTTATCGGGATTTTCGCGGGCGCCATCCAAGGGTTCTTTGGTGGGTGGCTGGACCTGATCTTTCAGCGGATCATCGAGATCTGGTCCGCAACCCCGTCGCTTTATGTCATCATCATCATGTTTGCGGTGCTGGGGCGAAGTTTCTGGTTGCTGGTCGCGCTGATGATCCTGTTCAGCTGGACCGGGCTGGTTGGCGTGGTGCGCGCCGAGTTCCTGCGGGCGCGGAACCTTGAATATGTGCGCGCCGCGCGGGCGCTGGGCGTGGGCAACATGACGATCATGTTCCGCCATATGCTGCCCAATGCGATGGTGGCCACGCTGACCTTCATGCCGTTCATCGTCACCGGAACCATCGGCGGGCTGGCTTCGCTGGATTATCTGGGCTTTGGCTTGCCATCCTCGGCCCCCTCGCTGGGAGAGCTGACCTTGCAGGCCAAACAGAACCTGCAGGCCCCATGGCTGGCCTTCACCGCCTTCTTCACCTTTGCCATCATGCTGTCGCTGCTGGTCTTCATCTTTGAAGGCGTGCGGGATGCGTTCGATCCCAGAAAGACCTTCTCATGAGCTTGCTGGATGTGAAAAACCTCAAGGTCTCGTTCCGTCAGGATGGGCAGGTCAACGCGGCCGTCAAAGGCGTGTCCTTCACTGTGGACCGCGGGGAAACCGTCGCGCTGGTGGGCGAATCCGGATCGGGCAAATCGGTCACCGCGCTCAGCACCGTATCTTTGCTGGGCGACAGCGCGTTGGTCGAAGGCTCGGTCACCTATGACGGGCAAGAGATGATTGGCGCCTCGGAACAGCGTCTGATGGATGTGCGGGGCAACGACATCAGCTTTATCTTTCAAGAGCCGATGACATCGCTGAACCCTTTGCACACGATCCAGAAACAGATGGCTGAATCGCTGGCCCTGCATCAGGGTGTCGCTGGCGATGTGGCACGGGACAGGATTGTCGAATTGCTGACCAAGGTCGGTATCCGCGATCCTCAAGACCGGCTGGACAGCTATCCGCATCAGTTGTCGGGCGGTCAGCGGCAGCGGGTGATGATCGCCATGGCCCTTGCCAACAAACCGGACATCCTGATCGCGGATGAGCCGACAACGGCACTGGATGTGACCATTCAGGCGCAGATCCTCGAGCTGCTGGCTGAATTGCAGAAATCGGAAAACATGGGGATGCTGTTTATCACTCATGATCTGGGCATCGTGCGCCGCATCGCCGACCGGGTCTGTGTGATGAAAGACGGCGAGATTGTCGAGACCGGCGTGACGGCCGAGATATTCGAAAACCCGCAGCACCCCTATACCCGCAAACTACTGGCGGCAGAACCGTCGGGTCAGCCTGAACCCGTTGCCACAGATGCGGAAGAGGTCGCACGCACCGACCACATTAAGGTCTGGTTCCCGATCCAGCGCGGGTTTCTGAAGCGTACGGTTGGATATGTGAAAGCGGTGAACGACGCGACCCTCAGCGTGCGCGCGGGTGAGACGTTGGGGATTGTTGGCGAAAGCGGGTCGGGCAAGACCACACTGGCACTGGCCATAATGCGGCTGATTGCGTCCGAGGGTGGCATCACCTTTCGCGATCAGGACGTGCGCAAATGGTCCACGCGGGAACTGCGCCGGTTGCGCAAGGACATGCAGATCGTGTTTCAGGACCCGTTTGGCAGCCTCAGCCCGCGGATGACCTGTCAGCAGATCATTGCGGAAGGTCTGGCCATTCACAAAGTCGACCCGGACCGCGCGCCACGCGAACTTGTGGCCGAGGTGATGACCGAAGTGGGGCTTGATCCGGCAACGATGGATCGATACCCGCACGAGTTTTCCGGCGGTCAGCGTCAGCGCATCGCCATTGCCCGCGCGATGGTTCTGCGGCCCAAACTGCTGGTCTTGGACGAGCCAACCAGCGCGCTGGATATGACCGTTCAGGTTCAGATCGTCGATCTGCTGCGCAATCTGCAACAGAAATACGGGCTGGCCTATCTGTTCATCAGCCATGACCTGAAAGTGGTCCGTGCCATGTCGCACAACGTGATCGTCATGCGAAACGGCGATGTGGTCGAAATGGGCGCGGCAGAGGATTTGTTCGAAAACGCCCAGACCGACTATACCCGCGAGCTGATTGCAGCGGCGGGATAGCATGAAAAAACAAAGAAATGACTACGTCGGTAAGGCATTCTTCGTCGGGATTTCTTGCTTAGTTGCATTCAGCAGCCAAGAGTTCCGAACCTCTTTCAAAGCTCAAGTTGGTCTAGGTCTCGCAGTTTTCGCGGTTTTGTTTGGCGCGTCGCTTTGGGAATGGCTCAAGTCCAAGTGGTGACTGTACCGAGATAGGGTCGAAGGCACTTGTGCCTTCGACAGTCTCAACACCGACTGAGTAAACGTGGGCAAGTTAAGCGCTTGCCTTTTCTTTGGTCGCCGCTTTCGGCACCGGTCCGCGCAGTTCTTCGTAGTGATCAAAGGTTAGCTTTACCCACCCGGTCCCGCGCGTGGCACTGGCAAGGGTGCGGTGCAGTTCGTCCTCGGCAACGGCGGGCAACTGGGCGTTGAATATCTCCCAGCCCGTCGCATTCGGGTTGCCCTCAAATCCCAGAACCTGCCCCTGAAGGGTGCTGATCGTTGGTACGAGATCGCCCACAAAAGCCGAGGGCAGGTGTATCTCGGCGCTCAGGATCGGTTGCAGGACGACAGGTTTGGCCTGTGGCAATGCCTCGCGCACCGCGTTCTTGCCTGCGGTCCGGAAGGCATAATCCGAACTGTCCACATTGTGGTGTTTGCCATCGCTCAGGGTCACTTTGACATCAACCACGGGAAAGCCTTCGGGGCCTTGTTCCAATGCGTCCTTGGCCCCGTGTTCCACCGACGGGATGTAGTTCTTGGGAACGGCACCGCCCTTGACCACCTCATCGAACTGGAACCCCGATCCGCGCGGCAATGGCGCAACCGAAATCACCACATCTGCGAATTGCCCCGCGCCGCCGGACTGTTTGCGATGGCGATGGCGATGCTCAACCGTTGTGCGAATGGTTTCGCGATAGGCGGTTTCCACCTGTTCCGCCTCGATCTCGATCCCGAAATCCTCGGCCAGCTTGGCGGTCACGCGGCGCATATGTTGCGGTCCCTGCGAGCCGAGAATCGAATGGCCGCTCATCTCATCCTGTTGCAGGTGCAGGCCCGGATCGATTTCGGCCAGACGGCTCAGGGCGTTTGACAGGCGCACATCGTCCCGCTCATGCGCGGGCGAGACGACTTGTCGATGCGCAACCGGATGAGAAGACGCCCATTCCGGCAGTTCCGTCGCAGAGGAACTGTCATAAATGTATCCGGGGTTGAGGTGATCGGATTTGACCGCCAGTCCGATCTGCCCGGCCTCCAGCGTGGCGATCTGGGTCTTGGCGTCCAGTGTTGTCAGGTTGCCGACGGTTTCACCGCCCAACGCCTCATGCGCTTTTACCCCGTCCCCAAGGCCGCGCAGAACGATGATCTTTCCGATATGCTTTTTGACATCCGCAAATCCCGCGATGGCACGGGCGCTTTCGGCGGCCTCGTCCCGTCCGGCGGCGATATCAAACTCGGGGGCCTCATGACGCAGCGCTTTCATCAGGCGCGTCAGCCCGTTGCCGTGGCTTGCGGCGCCCAGACAGGCGGCGATCAACTGATGATTCTGCAAAACCTGCGCGGCCAGCTCATAAACCTCATCGCTTGGGGGCTGTTTGTCTTCGATCAGCTGTTCCAGCAGGTGGTCATCGAAATCGGAAAGTGTTTCAAGCAACTCGGTCCGGGCTTCCTGCTCGCGATCCTCGACAGATTTGGGCAGCTCTATCAGGGCCGACGGCTGGCCCTCCTGATACTTCCACGCCCGCTCCGAGATCAGATCGACCGCGCCGATGATCGTGTCCCCCTCGCGGATCGGGACCTGACGCAGGGCGATGTGATGTGTGCAATAGGTTTGCAGCGCCGCGATGATGTCGCGGATGCGGCCATTGGGGTTGTCCATGCGGTTGATGAAAAGAAAACAGGGAATGCCCGCCTCTTCCACCAGCCGAAGATAAGGCGCGCACAGCACGGCGGCATTTGGATCGGGCGGTACCACGATAACGGCTGCATCCGAGATTGCCATGGCAGGCCCGACATAAGCGAGGGAATCGCCACCCCCATCCACATCGATCGCGCACCAGGGCTCGTCCAGGTAAGAAAAACCGTGCAAGTGCACGGTTCCGGAAACATCGAATGTGGTCGGGCGCCCGTCGAGGCGGCTGATGGCCTCGACCAGGGTAGATTTGCCCGACTGGCTGGGCCCGAGGACGGTGAATACGCGCATGAGTGTTGTCCCTCTTTCAGGTTGCAGAATGGCTGCACGAAAAGGGCCATCCGACGCAGTCGCGTCAGCTAGGACTGTCTGTAATTTGCCCGCCTCAGGCCGCAGGGCGAAACATCACCCCACAGCTTGAGTGTGGGAAAAACCGCAGGCGTGCGTCAAGCCCCCGATGTGTTTTGTGCTTTACGGGCTGATTGTTGCCCGCAAAAAGAGAGGTCAGATCGCCGAACTGTGCCCGGCTTTGCTGAGGTCGTATGCGTCAAAGCTGCGGGCAACCATCCGGGTCAGCGCGCGCGCCTCGGGGGGAATGAACAGCCCTTCCTCGCTGATTTGCAGCAGCCCGTCGAATGAGGCGTTGGCGGCACGATACATCTCGTTCAGCGCTGCGGCTGAGATATCGTGATCGCGCAGGATTTCAGACGAATCGATCCGGAAATCGCACATCAATGCTTCGATCAGACGGGCGCGCAGAATGTCCTGACCTTTGAACAGGTGCCCGCGGGATGTCGAGAACTGCCCGTTGCGAATGGCCTTGGTATGAGCAGACGTAGCCGGGGCATTCTGCGCATAGCCTTGTGGAAAGCGCGAGATCGAGCTGGCCCCGACACCGATCAGAACATCGGCCTGATCGTCGGTATAACCCTGGAAGTTCCGCTTCAGACGACCCGCGCGCAGGGCATGGGTCAGCCCGTCATCCTGCGTGGCAAAATGGTCAATGCCGATCTCGGCGTAGTTGTCCCACAGGAACAGGCGGCGGGCGGTGTCGAACAGTTCCAGCCGTTGTTCGGGCGTTGGCAGTGCGTCCGACGGGATCAGTTGCTGCCGTTTGGCCATCCACGGCACATGGGCGTACCCATAAAGCGCCACGCGGTCCGGGCTGAGCGACAAAAGCTTCTGCACGCTTTCCGTCATCCGGGCCTTGGTCTGATGGGGCAGCCCGTAAAGGATATCCGCGTTCAGGCTGGCAATGCCACGTGCGCGGATCATGTCGATCGCGTCGCGCGTTGTATCGTAGCTTTGAATGCGGCCAATGGTTTTCTGGATTTCATCGTCGAAATCCTGCACTCCAATCGAGGCGCGGTTCATGCCTGCCTCTGCCAGCGCATCCAGACGCGCCTCGTCAATCTCGTTCGGATCGATTTCAACCGAAAACTCGGCGTCCGGCCCCATGGGGACGATCCCCAGAATGTGCTGTGCCAGATCGCGCATCAGCTGGGCATTCAGCAACGTTGGCGTACCGCCGCCCCAGTGCAGGCGCGACAGGACCACACCCGCGGGCAGGCGCGCCGCCAGCAGGTCCAGCTCGGCTTTCAGAACATCCACATAGGCAATCACCGGATTGTCGGTTTGTGTGCCTTGCGTTCTGCAGGCGCAAAACCAGCACAGCCTGCGGCAGAACGGGACGTGGATATAAAGGGATATGGCGCTGCCGGGCTCGATTCCCGAAATCCAGTCGCCAAACATGTCCGCCCCCACGTCATTGTTGAAATGGGGAGCTGTGGGATAGCTTGTGTAACGCGGTACTTTCGCGTCAAAAAGTCCAAGCTTTGCCAATTGTGGTTTCACTATCATGACGATACCCTTAGGGGGCAGGCGACTTAGGTGCTTTGACGGAGATCAAGTGGAAACGCAGATGACAATAAAAGCACAGTTCGATCACTCAAATTGCGAAGACTGCCCGATACGACATCGCGCGGTCTGTGCCCGCTGTGACGCGGACGAGCTGGAAGCGCTTGACGGCATTAAATATTACCGCAGTTTCGAGGCGGGTCAGACCATCATCTGGTCGGGTGACCAGATGAATTTCGTCGGCTCGGTCGTATCGGGGATCGCTTCGCTGACGCAAACCATGGAAGACGGGCGCACCCAGATGGTCGGCCTGCTTCTGCCCAGCGATTTCGTCGGTCGCCCGGGGCGCGACGTTGCGCCTTACGATGTGCAGGCGACAACGGATGTCGTGATGTGCTGTTTCCGCAAGAAACCATTTGAAGAGCTGATGAACGAAACGCCTCACATCGCGCATCGCCTGCTACAGATGACGTTGGACGAGCTTGATGCTGCCCGTGAATGGATGCTGGTTCTGGGTCGCAAAACAGCGCGCGAAAAAATCGCCAGCCTGATATCGATCATTGCCCGCCGGGATGCGTCGATTGGTCAAAAGGGCCTGTCGGGACCGATCGTGTTCGATCTGCCCCTGACTCGAGAGGCCATGGCGGATTATCTGGGACTTACGCTTGAGACGGTCAGCCGCCAGATCTCAGCTCTGAAAAAGGACGGTTTGATCTTGCTGGAAGGCAAACGTCACGTGACCATCCCCGATCTTGGCCGGCTCATGGAAGAAGCAGGCGACGATTCCGATGGCGGGTTTCTGGTCTGACCGGTCTTTCGCTCGGCAGAACTCGCTTACCGCGACCATCCGGTCGGTTCACGAACTAACATAGGAGTGTGGCATGGGGTTCAGCAGTCTGTTGGCAATGCTGTTCATTGGCGCAATCGCCGGATGGCTGTCGGGAAAGATCATGGAGGGCCGTGGGTTCGGCCTGATCGGCAACATTATCGTCGGCATCGTCGGTGCGTTCCTGTCGGGCATGATCTTTCCGGCGCTAGGATTTTCTGTTGGCGGGGGCCTGTTGTCGTCGATCTTTTTCGCGACAATTGGGGCCGTGATCCTGTTGTTCCTGATCGGCCTCATCCGCCGGGGGTGAAAAAAGCCGCCTGTCGAGGCGGCTTTTTAACTTGATTGGATCAGTGCGCCAGAAACACCGGAACCGAGGATTGTTCCAGCATGTTCCGGGTCGCCCCGCCCAGAATGGCTTCGCGAAAGCGGGAATGACC
This sequence comes from Ruegeria sp. O6, assembly GCF_056535045.1. Taxonomy (NCBI): domain Bacteria; kingdom Pseudomonadati; phylum Pseudomonadota; class Alphaproteobacteria; order Rhodobacterales; family Roseobacteraceae; genus Ruegeria; species Ruegeria sp. O6. The sequence goes on from NZ_JBQERM010000002.1 coordinate 29,642, forward strand.
ATAAGCACCCATCACGATCATGTCCGATTCGGTATCCGTCGCGTGGCGATTAAGGATATCCGAGACGCGGGTCATGGTTTTGCTGAGCACGTCGATCTCGCATTTGACACCATGGCGGGCCAGCATCTGGGACAGCATCCCACCCGGGTCTGACCGGTCCGGCCCATGCTGTGGCGGGTCGATGACTACAATACGGACGATCTCGGCCTGTTTGAGGAAGGGCAGGGCCCGCCGGATGGCGCACATGGCCTCGACGCTTTCGTTCCAGGCGATCATGATGTTGCCCGGGGCTTTCAACGGCGCGCCGCTGTCGGGAACTACAAGAACCGGGCAATGTCCTTCGAACATGGCCGCTTCGATAATGGGTTCGGCCTCGGCCCCGCGACCTTCACCATACGGATGTGGCAGGATCACAAGGTCGGAAAACCGGGCCCGGTGCGCGACGTGGCGCCCGATATCGGCAATTTGTGCAACGCCGTGTTCGGCGGACCAACGCACACCGGATTTGCCGAGATAGTCATTGGCAAAGGCCAGCAAATCCTTTGCCTCGGCATTGGCCCGGTTCAGCGTTTCCTGAACGATCAAAGCATTGGCACCCGCATAATAGTAACCTGTCTGACTGCGATCGACGCCCAGACACAGGACTTCGGCATGGGCATCCTGAGCCTCAGCCAGGGCCACAATCTGCGCCAAAGCAGCCTGTGCAGTCTGCGTTTCGGTCATGACTGTGAGAAGAGATTTGTACGCCATTTTGACCTCATGTTTCGGGCAATTGGTCTCATGTGACCTGTTAGCCCTTTTCTACTACCATGCGTGTCATAGAAAACGCTGGACTGTCTTGATACAGATCAAAGCAATGAAGGTGGCCGTGCTTCAGAACGGCAGCCAGTCAAATGGGTTTCGCGCGTCACAAGAATCAAAAACGTGCGGAGCATGGCAAAGGGACGCAATATGTCGAATTACATCAAGCTGATCGTGCTTGGTCTGATCGCGCTGTTTGCAGCGATCGGAACCAATTATGCACGCGATTTGGCGTATCAGGTACATGCGCTGCTGGTGATGCTCATCGCCGGTGGCCTGTTCATCTGGACGCTTCGAAACACTGACGAGCCAGATATTCAGATCGACCGCTCGGGCGAATACATGGATGGCGTGATCCGCTATGGCGTGATCGCAACCGCCTTTTGGGGCGTGATTGGGTTCCTTGCAGGGACCTTTATCGCGTTTCAGCTGGCGTTTCCGGTGCTGAACTTCGAATGGGCGCAGGGTTATCTGAACTTTGGTCGTCTGCGTCCGTTGCACACCTCGGCAGTCATTTTTGCCTTTGGCGGCAACGCACTGATCGCAACCTCGTTCTACGTGGTTCAGCGTACCAGCGCGGCGCGGCTTTGGGGCGGCAACCTCGCGTGGTTCGTGTTCTGGGGCTATCAGCTGTTCATCGTGCTGGCCGCGACCGGCTATGTGCTGGGCGGAACGCAGTCCAAGGAATATGCCGAACCTGAATGGTATGTCGATCTGTGGCTGACCATTGTCTGGGTCGCCTATCTGGCTGTCTACCTGGGTACGATCATCAAGCGGAAAGAACCCCACATCTATGTGGCCAACTGGTTCTATCTGGCCTTTATCGTCACCGTCGCCATGCTGCATCTGGTCAACAACATGACCATCCCGGTCAGCATCTGGGGTTCGAAATCGGTCATCGTCTGGTCAGGCGTGCAGGATGCCATGATCCAGTGGTGGTATGGCCACAACGCTGTGGGCTTCTTCCTGACCGCGGGTTTCCTGGGCATGATGTACTATTTCATCCCGAAACAGGCCGAACGTCCGGTGTTTTCCTACAAGCTGTCGATCATCCACTTCTGGGCGCTGATCTTCCTGTATATCTGGGCCGGTCCACACCACCTGCACTATACCGCGCTGCCTGACTGGGCGTCGACGCTGGGCATGGTGTTCTCGGTGATCCTGTGGATGCCGTCCTGGGGTGGTATGATCAACGGTCTGATGACCCTGTCGGGGGCCTGGGACAAGCTGCGCACCGATCCGATCATCCGCATGATGGTCATCTCGGTCGGCTTCTACGGCATGTCCACCTTTGAAGGTCCGATGATGTCGATCCGTGCTGTGAACAGCCTCAGCCACTACACCGACTGGACCATTGGTCACGTGCATTCGGGCGCGCTGGGCTGGAACGGCATGATTACCTTTGGCGCGCTGTACTTCCTGGTGCCTGTCCTGTGGAAGCGCGAGCGTCTGTACTCGCTGCAAATGGTCAGCTGGCACTTCTGGCTCGCCACGATCGGCATCGTGCTTTATGCCGCGTCGATGTGGGTCACCGGTATCATGGAAGGCCTGATGTGGCGTGAAGTGGATGCAAACGGCTTCCTGGTGAACTCGTTCGCTGACACCGTGGCCGCCAAGTTCCCGATGTATGTGGTGCGTGCTCTGGGTGGCGTGATGTTCGTCGCTGGCGCCGTGATCATGTGCTACAACCTGTGGATGACTGTGCGGAAAGCGCCGGCCAAAGAGGCCAGCCTGACCGTCGCGGTCCCGGCTGAATAGAGGGAGGGCCGGAGCAATGGCAATTCTCGACAAACATAAGATCCTCGAGACCAACGCGACCCTCCTGCTGATCTTCAGCTTTCTGGTCGTGACCATCGGTGGCCTGGTGCAGATCACCCCGCTGTTCTATCTTGAGAACACCATCGAGAAGGTGGAGGGCATGCGCCCTTACACCCCTCTCGAAATGGCAGGGCGTGAGATCTACATCCGCGAAGGCTGCTATGTCTGCCACAGCCAGATGATCCGCCCGATGCGGGACGAGGTCGAGCGTTACGGTCACTACTCGCTGGCGGCTGAGTCGATGTATGATCACCCGTTCCAGTGGGGATCAAAGCGTACCGGACCTGATCTGGCGCGTGTCGGTGGTCGCTATTCGGATCAGTGGCAGATGGACCACCTGCGCGACCCTCAGTCTGTGGTGCCTGAATCGGTGATGCCGAAATACGGCTTCCTCGAACATCGCAAGATCGACGGCAAGTATATCGGTGACATCATGGCGACCAATGCGGTTGTCGGCACCCCATATACCGAGGAGATGCTGGAAAACGCGGTTGCCGATTTCAGCGCGCAGGCCGATCCTGACAGTGACTACGACGGTCTGCTCGAGCGGTACGGTGACAAGGTCAACGTGCGCAACTTCGATGGTCAGCCTGAACTGACCGAAGCCGATGCGCTGATCGCCTATTTGCAGATGCTGGGTACGCTGGTCGATTTCTCGACCTTTACCCCGGATGCAAGCCGTTAACAGGAGGGTGTGATGGAAGAATACACACTGCTTCGACAGTTCGCGGATAGCTGGATGCTGCTTGTGTTGTTTGTCTTCTTCGTTGGCATCGTGATCTGGGTTTTCCGCCCCGGTGCCAGCAAGGAATACAAGGACACCGCCAACATCCCCTTCCGGCACCAAGACAAACCCGCCACACCCAAGGAGGCGCGGCAATGAGCAAGACACCTGATAAACAGCCGGGCGATCCTAATACAACCGGGCACAGCTGGGACGGAATCGAGGAATTCGACAACCCCATGCCGCGCTGGTGGCTATGGACCTTCTACGCCACCATCTTCTGGGGCGTGATCTATACGATCATGTTTCCGGCCTGGCCCCTGGTCCATGGCGCGACAGCCGGTGTGCTGGGATGGTCAACCCGTGAAAACGTACAGCAGGACATGGTTGCCTTCGAAGAGGCAAACGCGCCCTGGAACGCCAAGCTGGTGGAAACTTCGCTGGAAGACATCTCTAAGGATGCAGAGCTTCAGCAATATGCCGTGAACTCGGGCGGTGCGGTGTTCCGGACCTGGTGCGCACAATGCCATGGTTCGGGTGCGCAGGGTGCGCCGGGTTTCCCGAACCTGCTGGATGATGCCTGGCTGTGGGGCGGAACGCTGGACGACATCGTCTACACCGTCAGCTACGGTGTCCGGAACGAAGAAAGCGACGATGCGCGCTATTCCGAGATGCCGGCATTTGGCGAAATCCTCGAACACGACGAAATCACGCAGGTGGTCCAGTACGTCATGTCGCTGAGCAATGCCCAGACCGACGATGCGGCAGCGCAGGCAGGCAAAGTTGTCTTCGAAGACAACTGCGCGGCCTGCCACGGCGAGGATGGCACAGGTGATATCTTCCAGGGAGCGCCGAACCTGACTGACGCGATCTGGCTTTACGGTGGCAGCGAAGAAACGCTGACGGAAACCGTAACTTACAGCCGCTTTGGCGTCATGCCGAACTGGGATACCCGCCTGACCGAGGCGCAGATTCGCGCCGTATCTGCCTATGTCCACCAGTTGGGCGGCGGTCAGTAAAATATAAAGAACACCTTCGGGCGGTTCGCCGCCCGAAGGCTGGGGCACCGGCTGTTCCATCTGTTCGCGCGTTTCCTGAACAGCCGGTGCTTTTTTCCAACAATAAGGCCACTTAAACCTGTGGTCCAGATTCAGGTTTACTGTTCCCTGCGTCAAAAGTTGCTCGGATCCACCTCGCGCGGGTTTTTAATCCACCAATGACCTTCCGGCAGCCAACGGCGTTTGTGGCGACCCGGCTTTGGCGCATCGCGAATATGCGGTGCATTGATCCGCGTTGCGGTCATGAAAGATCTGGCAAAAACAGTCAGCATGGTTGGTCTCCTCTGCATGGGTATCTCTGCAATAAAGATTGACCTTTGAGGTGCTGAATGCGACTCAAATACCATTCCATGGTGTAAGTCAGGGTTACATATGAATTGGTTGTCGCTTCCCCCGTTGGCCGCGCTGAGGGCGTTTGCGGCATTTTCTGAGAAGCGCAATGTGGTCGAAGCTGGGGCTGCGCTAAACGTAAGCCATGCGGCGATTAGCCAACAGTTGCGCGTACTTGAGAAACATCTGGGTGCTGCCTTGCTGGATCGAACCGGCAAAGCCCTGACCCTGACCGCCGATGGTGAACACCTGGCCCGAGCCCTGCAACTGGGGTTTGGCGCGATCGAGGCGGCAGTGGGGGATTTGGCGCGGTCTGGTCAGGATCGCCCGGTCCACGTGTCGCTGACATCCTCTTTTGCAGCCTCATGGCTGATGCCGCGCCTACCGGCCTTTCGCGATACCCACCCCGAGGTGAACCTGATCCTTGATCCCACCGCGGAAATTGTCGAACTGCGACCGGGTGGGATCGATATTGCCATTCGGTACGGCCCCGGCGGTTGGACCGGTGTGCAATCTGAAATGCTGTTGCAGTCGCCCGTGGTCATCGTCGCCGCCCCGAAACTGCTGGGGGAAAAGACATCATGGACTCCGACCGAGCTGGCCCAGCTGCCCTGGCTTGAGGAAATCGGCACCACCGAGGCGACGACCTGGCTGGCCGAACATGGTGCCGGTCCTGAACGCGGTGCAGGCCGGACCGAGCTGCCGGGAAACCTGGTACTGGACGGTCTGCGGGCCGGGCAGGGGGTCACTGTCACAGTGCGACATTTCGTCGAGCCGGACATCAAGGCCGGTCGCATCGTTGAGCTTTATGCAGAGCCGGATACGCGCGGTTACCATATTGTGACGCCAAATTCGGCACTTAGACCCGCAGTAAAGACATTTGTGACGTGGTTGAGGCGTCAGGCACGGGAAATGTGATAAAAGGTGTCTGTACGATGCGCGTTTTGACCCATGTCAAAGTTGCTATGCACGTGATCTGGAAGAACACACACTCAGAAGAGCCAGTACCGGAGCCAGCCTGTGAGCGATTCCAACCCCACCCCCAGCCTATACGCCGCACGAGAACCGATCTTTCCGAGACGCGTTTCCGGGCCATTTCGAAACCTGAAATGGATCATCCTCATCGTGACACTGGGCATTTACTATGTAACGCCCTGGATCAGATGGGATCGTGGCCCCAGCCTGCCGGATCAGGCCGTGCTGCTGGATCTGGCAAACCGGCGCTTCTATTTCTTCTGGATCGAAATCTGGCCGCACGAGTTCTATTTCGTGGCGGGCCTGCTGATCATGGCGGGGCTGGGTCTGTTCCTGTTCACATCTGCGCTGGGGCGGGTCTGGTGCGGGTATGCCTGCCCGCAAACGGTCTGGACTGACCTTTTCATTCTGGTCGAGCGCTGGATCGAAGGCGACAGGAACGCCCGTTTGCGCCTGCATCGTCAGGAAAAGCTGGATTTCCGCAAGGCACGGCTCCGGGTGACGAAATGGGTGACCTGGTTCCTGATCGGTCTGGCCACCGGCGGCGCCTGGGTGTTTTATTTTGCGGATGCGCCGACGCTGCTCCGCGATCTTGTGACGGGTAACGCGCATCCCATCGCTTACACGACGATGCTGGTTCTGACTGGTACGACCTTCTTCTTCGGCGGGTTCGCCCGCGAACAGATTTGTATCTACGCGTGTCCTTGGCCGCGCATTCAGGCCGCGATGATGGACGAAGACACGCTGGTCGTGGGATACCGCGAATGGCGCGGCGAGCCGCGCGGCAAAGGCAAGCGAACAGCCGATTCCGAATTGGGGGATTGCATCGACTGCATGGCCTGCGTGAATGTCTGCCCTGTCGGAATCGATATCCGGGATGGTCAGCAGCTTGAATGTATTACCTGTGCCCTGTGTATCGACGCGTGTGATGACATGATGGCCAAGATCGGCAAACCACGCGGGCTGATCGACTATATGGCGCTCAGCGACGAGCCGCGCGAACGCTCGGGACAACCGCCCAAGAATGTCTGGAAACACATCTTCCGGCCCCGTACGATCCTGTACACCTCGTTGTGGTCACTGGTGGGGGTTGCGCTGCTGTTCGCCCTGTTCATTCGCTCTGACATCGATCTGACCGTAGCACCCGTGCGCAACCCGACCTTTGTCACCCTGTCAGATGGCACCATTCGAAACACCTATGACGTCAGGCTGCGCAACAAGCACGGTGAGGACCGCCTGTTCAAATTGTCTCTGGCGGGCGATCCGTCGATGCGACTGGAAATTGAGGGAACCAAGATAGATACTGTGAATGTCACGGCGGATACGGCACAATTGACCCGTGTATATATCGTGGCGTCCCGTGACAGCGGTCCGGCGGCAGCAGAAGCGACGCCAGTGCGGATCTGGGTCGAAGACCTCAGCAGCGGCGAACGCGCTTACAAAGACACCACGTTCAACGGACGGGGGAACTGATCATGGCCGAACGTAAATTCACCGGAAAGCACGCTCTGGCGGTGTTTGTCGGTGCCTTTGGCGTGATCATCGCGGTGAACCTCGTGCTGGCTTATAATGCGGTGAAGACGTTTCCGGGGCTGGAGGTCAAGAATTCCTACGTTGCCAGCCAGGAGTTCAACGATCGCCTGAAAGAGCAGCAGGCATTGGGCTGGACGGTTCGGGCAGAAACCAAAGGTGGTCTTCTGATCCTGCATATTACGGACGCGACCGGCGCACCGGTTCAGGTCAGCGAATTGCAGGCGGTGGTTGGCCGCGCGACCCATGTGCGGGACGATTTCGCGCCGGATTTCACCTTTGACGGCGCGGCCTATGCCACGCCTGCCACGCTGGGCAAGGGCAACTGGAACATCCGGTTGGTCGCGCGTGACGGCAGTGGTGCCGAGTTTTCGCAGCGCGTTCCGCTGTACGTGAAAGGGTAGCCGATGACGGCGCAGCTTTCATCCGGTACGGCGGCCTGTCCGGGGTGTCTGGCAACCCCGGCAGAGCCCGCGCGCCCGATTCCGGACGATGTGCAGATCGCCTTGTCGCTGCCGGGCATCCACTGCTCGGCCTGTATCGCGACGGTCGAACGTGAACTGAACGCCCATCCCGGTGTCGAAGACGCGCGCGTCAACCTGACTTTGAAACGGGCGATGATCAAAGCCGCGCCGGATACCCGCGCGGCCGATCTGATCCCGGTGCTTGAACGGGCAGGTTTCGAAGCGCACGAGCTTGACCCCGGCGCTTTGTCGGCAACACAGGCGGACAAGGCGGGACGTGACCTGCTGATGCGACTGGCCGTCGCCGGGTTTGCTTCCATGAACGTGATGCTGTTGTCGGTGTCGGTCTGGTCCGGCGCAACAGACGCGACGCGTGACATGTTCCACTGGATCTCCGCTGCAATCGCGCTGCCCGCCATTGCCTTTTCGGCGCAACCGTTCTTTGCCAACGCTTGGAGCGCCCTGCGGGTGCGGCGGCTGAACATGGATGTGCCGATCACGCTGGCGATCCTGCTGGCGCTGGTCACATCCCTGTGGGAGACCGCACTGAGCGGAGAGCATGCCTATTTCGATGCCGCGCTGACCCTGACATTCTTCCTGCTGGCGGGCCGATATCTGGACTACCGCACCCGCGCCGCAGCCCGATCCGCGGCAGAAGAGCTTACCGCTCTGGAAGTGCCGCGCGCCATTCGCATCGTGGACGGGCTAGAGGCCGAAGTTGCGGTGGCCGATCTGAAGGTTGGTGATCTGATCCTTGTGCGCCCCGGTGGCCGAATGCCGGTGGACGGTCAGATTGTGTCTGGCCAATCCGAACTGGACCGTTCGCTGTTGACGGGGGAAACACTGCCGGTGTTTGCCGAAGCCGGCCAGCTGGTCAGCGCGGGCGAGGTCAACCTGACAGGTCCACTAACCCTGCGCGCCACAGCAGTGGGTCAGGATACGTCGCTGCACCGGATGGCGGATCTGGTGGCCATCGCTGAATCGGGGCGGTCCCGCTATACCTCGCTGGCCGACAAGGCCGCCAAGCTTTATGCGCCCGGTGTCCACATCCTTTCAGCGCTCAGCTTTGTGGGGTGGTACATCTATTCGGGCGATTTGCGCACCGCTCTGAACATCGCCGCGGCGGTTCTGATCATCACCTGTCCCTGCGCCTTGGGTCTGGCTGTTCCGGCAGTGACCACCGCTGCCTCGGGCCGATTGTTCCGCAAGGGTATGCTGATCAAGCACGCAACCGCGCTAGAACGGTTGTCCGAGACCGACACCGTGGTGTTCGACAAGACGGGCACGCTGACCTCGGGTGCGCCGGAACTGGTCAATCTTGGCGATCACGCCCGCGCGCAGGTCGAGGTTGCGCTGGCCCTGACCGAGGCCTCTGCGCATCCCTTGTCCGTGTCATTGGCCAAAGCCGCGCGACAGGCCGGGATCAAGCCTGCAAATGTTCGGGACATAACCGAAGTGCCGGGATACGGCACCCAAGGGGAATACCGCGGTCAACGCGTTCGTTTGGGCCGGGCCGCATGGCTCGGCGCACAGCAGGGCGCGGAAACGTCTGCCTGGCTTGCAATTGGCGACGATGCGCCCTTGGCGTTCCGCTTCTCGGACGCGTTGCGCCCAGGCGCGGCCGAGGCGGTGGAAGCGTTGCGGGCGTCAGGCAAGCATGTGCTATTGATCTCGGGGGATTCGAAGGGCGCCGTGCAATCTTTGGCCGAGAAGCTGGGAATAACGGATTGGGTCGCCGAGGCTTTGCCGCAGGACAAGGCACAGCGCATTCAGGACCTCAGGGATCAGGGCCGCAAAGTTCTGATGGTGGGGGACGGCCTGAACGACACGGCTGCATTGGCGGCGGCACATGTGTCGATCTCTCCGGCCTCGGCGTTGGATGCGGCGCGGGTTGCCTCGGACATCGTTCTTCTGGGCAATGACCTTCTGCCCATTGCGGATGCCTGCGATACGGCCATCAAGGCCACCCGTCGCATCCGCGAGAACTTCCAGATCGCAACCGTTTACAACGTGATTGCCGTTCCGCTGGCCGTGATCGGACTGGCAACACCGCTGATCGCGGCCTTGGCGATGTCGACCTCGTCAATTACCGTATCGCTGAACGCATTGCGGCTGAGGTAACCCTGATGGAAGTGCTTGCCTATCTGATCCCGATTTCCCTGTTTCTGGGGGGCGTTGGTCTGGTCGCCTTTATCTATACCGTTCGTTCCAATCAGTACGAAGACCCCGATGGCGACGCGCGCCGCATCCTGAATGACGAGTGGGACGACAAACCCAAACCCTGACCAATCGCCCGATAAGCGCTGAGTTCATCCAAGCGCCCTTGAAATTGCCGCAATGCCCGGCTATGTCCGGCCCATCCGCAAGCAGAGAGAACACGCCAAATGGCCACCACCAACCCGATCCAGTTCATTCAGCAAGTCCGTGCCGAAGTTTCCAAGGTTGTCTGGCCGACCCGGCGCGAAGTGCTGTTGACCACGGTCATGGTCTTCATCATGGCGGCGCTGACAGCTGTGTTTTTTGCTTTGGTCGATCTGGGTATCCGGGGCGGCCTTCAGCTGATTCTGGGCGCTTTCGGCTAAGCCGGTTCAGGCGGCGGCAAATACGACTGCCCCTTGCACCTCGCGCGATGTCAGAGTAGGTGACGCATATTCGGAATGGGCGTGTGGCGATTCGGGTCACGCGCCGCTTTTTATTCCGGATGACGTGACAGGATTTAAATGACGGGTGTGTCCGCAATATGTGATGCCCCGAAGACAAACAAGGACGACAGGTTCATGGCGAAACGGTGGTACTCGGTCAGCGTTCTTTCGAATTTCGAAAAGAAGATCGCAGAGCAGATCCGCACGTCGGTGGCTGAACAGGGCCTTGAGAACGATATCGACGAAGTTCTGGTTCCCACCGAAGAGGTGATCGAAGTGCGCCGGGGCAAGAAGGTCACCACCGAACGCCGCTTTATGCCGGGTTACGTGCTGGTGCATATGGAAATGTCGGATCAGGGCTATCACCTGATCAACTCGATCAACCGCGTCACCGGCTTTCTGGGTCCGCAGGGCCGCCCGATGCCGATGCGCGACGCCGAGGTGAACCAGATCCTCAACCGCGTTCAGGAAGGCGAAGAAGCGCCCAAGCTGATGATCACCTTCGAGATCGGCGAGAAGGTCAAGGTCAACGACGGCCCGTTCGAGGATTTCGACGGCATGGTCGAAGGCGTGGACGACGAGGCGCAGAAGCTGAAAGTATCGGTCTCGATCTTCGGCCGCGAAACGCCAGTTGAGCTGGACTTTACTCAGGTCACGAAGCAAAGCTAAGCGCGCTTCCAAAGAAATTCGAAACGCCGCGATGTGAAAGCATAGCGGCGTTTTCGTATCTGTGCCGCAGAAAGCACAACGATCTACCTGCGCCAAAGTATCGACACAATTTGTTGATTATTTCCAGAACGGCGACAATTGAGGGATTACTTGAAAATGACAGCTTTTGCGCAAGATGTGTTGGCCGTCAAAAGCAAAGAAACACCCAATGTTTCCAGTCTTCTTGTCGAAGTTGCTCGACGGACCGGGAGAAGTCCATTTTCGCTGGCCTTTGACTTTTTCAAGCTTCGCAAGAAACGCGGAAAGCTGAGGTTTTACGAGTACTTTCTTTACGAGCTTTATGATCGGGAGCGTTGGTCTGATATTGAGCGTGAGGAGTTCGTTTCATCTCATGTCCACTGGCCGCTTGTAAATGCTTGCAACAACAGTCAATGGCAGGCCCTCACCGAAGACAAATGGTTGTCTGCGTGTTTCCTCGAACACAACAGGCTGCCCGTGCCGAAAACTTTGGCTGTCTTTGATCGCAGCGCGCGCCAGTTCGGTGGAACGCCAAAACTGACAAACGCCGAAGACTTGAAGTCCTTCTTTTCGACCCACGCGTCATGCTCGGCTTTCGCGAAACCTATCGTCGGGATGTGGAGCGCAGGTGCCATGCGCATTTCGGGGCATACTGATACGCATGTCATTCTGGACGGGCAGGAACCTCAAACCTACGAGGACTTCGCAAATTCGACACTTGGTGAAATCCCCTACATCTTTCAGGACTGTCTGAAACCACATGGTTTTTTTGACGGTATTACCGACGCTATTGCGACCGTGCGCAGTTTGAACATTATCGACGACAATCAACTTTCCGTTCCGTTTACAATGCTAAAGCTGCCACTTGCGGGGAATGTTGCGGACAACTTCTGGCGGCCCGGCAACCTTCTTTGCAACCTGAACCCGGAAACCGGCGAGGTTAAGGCCATAGCCTCAGTTGAAGACGGTCGCCGAGTTGAACTTAGCTCTCTGCCGGAATGCGACCGCACTCTTATTGGTGAAAAACTGCCATTCTGGGCTGAACTGAAAAAGCTGAACCAAGAAATCGCTTTGTTGCACGCAGAAAATCACTTTGGATCAACGGATATCGCTCTTACTGAGAATGGCCCGGTTGTGGTTGAAGTGAACAATGGCTGCGCTTTTGAACTTGTGCAAATTGCGACTGGTAAAGGGTTTCTCGACGAAAAAATGAAAGAGTTCTTTAGCAAACACAATGTGAAATTCTAGAATATTGGCGAATGCGGCCTTCAACGTTGTCGGATAAGTTCCACTCGCACGTGATTTCAGGGCTCGTATTCTTGTGTCAGATCATTGTGATAAGCCAGAGGGGCGTACAGCCAGCAATGTTTCGCCCCAAAGAACGCCCAGCAAGCTTTTGACGACCAGAACGCAGTGCCTTTTGTAGGCCGGGTTCTTGTTTGATTATGGAAGCGTAACACCGCGGTGCATTTGGCACCGCGGCGGTTTAGTTTAAGACGCGGAGTCTCGACGCCGTTTCGCGTTTGGGCTTACTGCGACTGAACCATGGCTGCGCGCAAAAGCTGCGGGCGGTCGGTCTGGGACGGCAGGAAGACCGCCTGCGACCCGGCATCCAGCGCCGAAAGGCTTGCATCATACCATTGCATCGCAAGATCGCGGCGCGCCTGAACACCAAAGCCTTCGCGCAGATGGTGACCGACCAGTTCTCCGTATGCGGGTTCACCCATGGCAACCAGCATCAGCGCAGACCCAACTGCGGTATCCATGTTGTCCTGACGATATCCCATCGCAAGGCAGACCTTGCTGGTTGCGGCAAGATCAGCAGGGCTAAGACCCGAATCCAAGGCAAGCTTGCGCACCTGGGTTTCAGCCTCTGATTTCGAGTTGATAGACAGCGCGTCAACTTGCGGTGCCAACATGTCGCCAAAGGCGGCGCACTGGTCTGCGACCTGATCGGGTGTAAGACCCTGAATGCCCTGCATCAGCTCTTCGCCCTGTGCCATCGCATAGCTGCGGGCAAGGCAGAATTGTTCGCTGAGCGCAAAGTCAGGATCGGACATGTTAGACAGGGTCGTATAGCCGCCATTGGTCGACGTTTGCAGCATGACCCCGCTGCACCGATTGGCCAGCGACGGGCCTCCGGTTCCGCCGGAAAACAGGCTCGGCAGGCTGGCTGTCGTGGTTTCAGTGGCGCTTGTTGCGGGTTCGGCCTGTTGAGGCGTGATAACCGGGATGGCCGGTGCCTGGGTCTGAGGTGCAGCCGCCAAGGCAGAGCCGGTTTGCACCTGTTGGCGATAGGCCATCAAAAGCGGTTGACCCGAAAGCTGGGTTGCCGCCTGCCCACCGCTTGTCGCCCAGTAATAGGCCTGCATCAGAAAGTCATACTGATAGGGCTGGAAGTCATAGCCATTCACAGGATAGCCCATGGACACCTGGTAGCGTTCGATCGCCGACCGGGTTCCATGCCCGACCTGCCCATCGACACGCCCGGCGTTATAGCCGAAATAGTTGAGCGCGGTCTGCGTTTGCGCCCCTTGCGAGGTCGATGGAATGCCCGACCGGTAGGTCTGGCTCGAAGACCGGGACTTTTTCTTTTGCTGGTCTTTGCCGATCGCGTATCCGACGACCCCGCCAACGACAGCACCGCCGATAAAGTCGCCCGCATCGGCCCGCGCGGTCTGGGGAACGGCCGCTGCAAAAGACAGCGCAGCGATTAGAGTAGTTAATAAACGAAATATCATGACGAACCTCCGAACAAATTTGTTCTGCCCAAGTATAGCACAGCTACGGCATGGCTCGGTCATTTATACTACTTCAAAGATCGACGCCCTGAGGGGATTACCGCCAGGCGACGGATTCGCCGATATTGCTCAAGCGATTTAAGCCTTTAACATCCAGTGATACCTTGGGGTTCATGCCGACTTGTAACTCCTTGGGTTGGCCGGAAAGGGTGGCAGTTTCTTGCCCACGGGTTTCAATGATGTTGGTCATCGACTTTAAACTCGATTCGGTGATCCCGAATTGAAAGGCAGGCCACTTGCCAACCCCCATGATCCCCTGTAAACGCCGCCTCTATCGTCTTCGGGCGAGATTCTCTCGTGGGAGGTTACCGGGGTCGCGATCCCGGGCCGGACCACGCAACAAAATCCGGGTGAGACGCGTTTCACCCTAGTTGAAAGGAAAACCAAATGGCCAAGAAGCTTGCTGGTACAATGAAACTGCAGGTTCCTGCAGGTCAGGCGAACCCGTCGCCGCCAGTTGGTCCGGCGCTGGGTCAGCGCGGCATCAACATCATGGAATTCTGCAAGGCGTTCAACGCCAAGACCGCAGATATGGAGCCCGGCGCGCCGTGCCCGACCGTGATCACCTACTATCAGGACAAGTCCTTCACCATGGACATCAAGACGCCGCCCGCGTCTTATTACCTGAAAAAAGCTGCTGGTCTTAAGCCGGTCGGTAAGCGTAACCGCCCCCGCGGCGCGGAAAACCCAGGTCGCGAGACCGTGGCAACCGTGACCTCCAAGCAGGTTCGTGAAATCGCCGAAGCCAAAATGAAAGATCTGAACGCCAACGACGTCGAAGGCGCAATGCAGATCATCCTGGGCTCGGCCCGCTCCATGGGCATCGAGGTGAAGTAAGATGGCAAAACTCGGTAAACGTACCCGCGCTGCGCGCGAAGCCGTCGCTGGCAAGGAAAACCTGTCGGTGGACGAAGCTGTTGCCCTGGTCAAAGCCAATGCAACTTCGAAATTCGACGAGACTATCGAAATCGCGATGAACCTGGGCGTTGACACCCGTCACGCAGACCAGATGGTGCGCGGCGTTGTCGGACTGCCGAACGGCACAGGCAAAGACATGCGCGTTGCTGTCTTCGCACGTGGCGCGAAGGCTGACGAAGCGAAAGAAGCAGGCGCGGATATCGTTGGTGCAGAAGACCTGATGGAAACCATTCAGGGCGGCTCCATCGAATTCGATCGCTGCATTGCAACCCCGGACATGATGCCGATCGTCGGTCGTCTGGGTAAGGTTCTTGGCCCCCGTAACCTGATGCCGAACCCCAAGGTTGGCACTGTGACCATGGACGTGAAAGCAGCCGTGGAAGCAGCCAAAGGCGGTGAAGTTCAGTTCAAGGCGGAAAAAGGCGGCGTTGTGCACGCAGGCGTTGGCAAAGCGTCGTTTGACGAAGCCAAGCTGGTCGAAAACATTCGCGCTTTCGTCTCGGCTGTTGCACGGGCCAAGCCGTCGGGCGCCAAGGGCACCTACATGAAGAAAATCGCGCTGAGCTCGACCATGGGCCCTGGTGTGACCGTTGATGTGGCAGAAGCTTCGGGCGAATAAGCCTGACCTACGCCAAAGCAATGTTGCGGGCGGTCCCTTCGGACCGCCCGTTTTTTTTAGCTGAACTGCAACGCTGTGTGGCTGGCTGTATCGCCGGTCAGGGTGAAGAAGCTCCGGTCTTCAATGGGCACCCATTTTCCTGTGCCCTTGTCCAGAGGCTCGGACGCGATGACCCTGCCGCCGTGGTCCAGCCCTTCCCCGAAATACAGGGACGGGCTGCGCTGGTCGCTGGAATATCGAAACGCATACAGGCTCTGCCCATCTGAAAAGGCGACGGCCATGCGATCCGGTTGCGTCCGATGACCGTCAAGCGCATCGATCTGACGCAGAGTTGCGACAACAGCGTCCTGCGGCGCATCATCCAGCCCGTTTGCCAGCAGGAGCAGAAACAGAAGCTCTGAATCCGTCGACCCGCGCCGCGCCGCATAAAGTTCGTCCGGCAGTGAGGATTCAAGCCGTCTTCGCAAACGCCCGAACTCGCCAATCTGGCCATTATGCATGAAGGACCATTTGCCAAACGTGAAAGGGTGGCAGTTTGCGCGCGACACTTCGCCGAACGTCGACGCGCGGACATGGGCCAGAAACAGCGAGGATTTTATCATCCTACAAAGATCGACCAGGTTACCATCCGACCACGCGGGCAGGACATCCCTGTACAGGCCAGGGCGATCCTGGTCTGCGTACCAGGCCATACCGAAGCCATCGCCATTGACGGCAAGTTTAGCTTCGGCCGCGTGCTGGCTTTGCTCCAGCAAGGAATGCTGGGGCCGGATGACGATGTTTTCAAGCGGGATACTTGGTCCGCAATAGGCGGCAATTCTGCACATTTGTTCTGATTCTTCTTGTTTCTGAGAAAAATTGTCGGGTTGTAGTCTTGAACTTGGAACAATGTCACGAACTATTTTGCCGTCAGCCCTGAAATTCGACCAAATCAATTGCTCGTCACCGCACTTTATCTTGTGGTTCTGGTCATCCCTTGTTGCGTCTGATTTATCCCAATTTACCTCTTGGAAACCCCAGCCATCTGTCCTAAGTAGACCTGCGGAATAAAGCGTGCGATTCGTCGTGCGCTTTATTTTGTTTCGTCCAAGACGGTGGGTGGTGCCATCTGGCCCCTTAATTCCCTGCCTGAGACGGGTAAGACCAAAGAATTCTGAGGGTCCCACCCTCGGGCGAGTTTTGGCCAATCCCGTAACAACGGACCTGAACGCCGGGGCGCAAGCCGCGGCAAATATGAGCCGGGGTGAGAACTCACCCCTAACTTGGAGAGAACTGTGGATAGAGCCCAGAAAGAGAAAGTGGTCGAGGAACTCGGCCAAATCTTCGAAAGCTCTGGCGTCGTAGTGGTTGCCCACTACGCCGGTCTGACAGTTGCCGAGATGCAGGACCTTCGCGCACGTGCACGTGACGCGGGTGGCTCCGTGCGTGTTGCCAAGAACAGGCTCGCCAAAATCGCCCTCGAGGGTAAGCCGTGTGCAAGCATGGCCGACCTGCTGACAGGGATGACCGTTCTGACCTATTCCGAGGACCCCGTGGCAGCAGCCAAGGTGGCCGAGGACTTCGCCAAGGATAACAAGAAATTTGAAATCCTCGGCGGTGCAATGGGCGAGAACGCTCTGGACCGCAAAGGCGTTGAAGCCGTTTCGAAAATGCCGTCTCGCGAGGAGCTTATTGCTTCGATCGTGGGCTGCATTGGCGCACCTGCTTCGAACATCGCCGGCGCGATTGGCGCACCTGCAAGCAATATCGCAAGCATCCTTTCCACCATCGAAGAGAAGGCGGAAGCTGCGTAAGCGGTTGGCACTGAATGATCTGCGTAGGGTACCTACCCTGACGTTGGAACACACATTGTAAACGGAAAGAGCTGATAAAATGGCTGATCTGAAAGCACTCGCAGAAAGCATCGTGGGTCTGACCCTGCTGGAAGCACAAGAACTGAAAACCATCCTCAAAGACGAATACGGCATCGAGCCCGCAGCTGGCGGCGCCGTAATGGTCGCAGCAGCTGGTGGCGACGCCGGTGGCGCAGCTGAGGAAGAAAAAACCGAATTCGACGTCGTTCTGAAGAACGCCGGCGCTTCGAAAATCAACGTGATCAAAGAAGTTCGCGGCATCACCGGTCTGGGCCTGAAAGAAGCCAAGGAACTGGTCGAAGCCGGCGGCAAGATCAAAGAAGGCGTGTCGAAAGACGAAGCCGAAGACGTCAAAGCCAAGCTGGAAGCAGCTGGCGCCGAAGTCGAGCTGGCCTAAGCCTGGTCTCAGGCGCATCGCTGATGCGCCGAAAATTCTGGCTGGATCCGGAGAAATCCGGGTCCAGCCGAACCTGTCTTAGAAAGGGCCTCACGGAATGGGGCGTTTTCTAAGACACGGTTTTCGGATCGGGAGGCCGCCTTCGGGACGGTGGCCACGAATTGATCCGGACGTGTTGTCTCGATTGTGCAAGATGCCGGGGCCCGACGGTGTCTTTGCCCGCTGAGAACATCGAAAGGTGACATCTGACATGGCTCAAACGTTCCTTGGCCAGAAACGTCTTCGTAAATATTACGGCAAAATCCGCGAAGTACTGGAGATGCCGAACCTCATTGAGGTACAGAAATCTTCTTATGATCTTTTCCTGCGCTCCGGCGATGCAGAACAGCCCACAGACGGCGAAGGCATCAAAGGCGTGTTCCAATCGGTTTTCCCGATCAAGGATTTCAACGAAACCTCTGTTTTGGAGTTCGTGAAATACGATCTGGAGAAACCCAAATACGACGTCGAAGAGTGCATGCAGCGCGACATGACCTACAGCGCACCGCTGAAGGTTACCCTGCGCCTGATCGTGTTCGATGTTGATGAGGACACCGGCGCGAAATCGGTAAAAGACATCAAGGAACAGGATGTCTTCATGGGCGACATGCCCCTGATGACCCCGAACGGCACCTTTGTCGTCAACGGCACCGAGCGTGTGATCGTCTCCCAGATGCACCGCTCGCCCGGTGTGTTCTTTGACCACGACAAGGGTAAAACCCATTCCTCGGGCAAGCTGCTGTTTGCCTGCCGCATCATCCCGTATCGCGGCAGCTGGCTGGACTTCGAGTTTGATGCCAAGGATATCGTGTTCGCCCGTATCGACCGCCGCCGCAAACTGCCTGTGACAACCCTGCTTTATGCGCTGGGTCTGGATCAGGAAGCGATCATGGACGCGTATTACAAAACCGTGTCCTACAAGCTGGACAAGAAGAAGGGCTGGGTCACGCCGTTCTTCCCCGAGCGTGTTCGCGGCACCCGTCCGACCTATGACCTGATCGACGCGAAATCAGGTGAGGTGATTGCCGAGGCAGGCAAAAAAGTCACCCCGCGCGCGGTCAAGAAGCTGATCGACGAGGGCACCGTCACAGAACTGCTGGTTCCGTTCGATCACATCGTTGGCAAGTTTGTCGCCAAGGACATCATCAACGAAGAAAACGGCGCGATCTATGTCGAAGCCGGTGACGAACTGACGCTGGAATATGACAAGGATGGCGACCTGATCGGCGGTACCGCGAAGGAACTGATCGACGCGGGCATCACCGATATTCCGGTTCTCGACATCGATAACGTCAATGTCGGACCCTACATGCGCAACACCATGGCGCAGGACAAGAACATGAACCGCGAAAGCGCGCTCATGGATATCTACCGCGTCATGCGTCCGGGTGAACCGCCCACCGTCGAAGCGGCGTCGGCCCTGTTCGACACCCTGTTCTTCGACAGCGAGCGGTATGACCTGTCCGCCGTTGGCCGCGTGAAGATGAACATGCGCCTGGCACTGGACGCGCCGGATACCCTGCGTACCCTGCGCCGCGAAGACATCGTGGCCTGCGTCAAGGCTCTGGTCGAACTGCGCGACGGCAAAGGCGACGTGGACGATATCGACCACCTCGGCAACCGTCGTGTGCGTTCGGTCGGTGAACTGATGGAAAACCAGTACCGCGTCGGTCTGCTGCGCATGGAGCGCGCGATCAAAGAGCGTATGTCGTCGGTCGAGATCGACACCGTCATGCCGCAGGACCTGATCAACGCGAAACCGGCTGCTGCTGCTGTGCGTGAATTCTTCGGCTCGTCGCAGCTGTCGCAGTTCATGGACCAGACCAACCCGCTGTCGGAAGTCACCCACAAACGCCGTCTTTCGGCGCTTGGCCCCGGTGGTCTGACGCGTGAGCGTGCGGGCTTTGAAGTGCGCGACGTGCACCCGACCCACTATGGCCGGATGTGCCCGATTGAAACGCCGGAAGGCCCGAACATCGGTCTGATCAACTCGCTGGCCACCTTCGCCCGCGTGAACAAGTATGGCTTCATCGAAACACCTTACCGCGTCGTCAAGGACGCCGAGGTGACCGATGAGGTTCACTACATGTCCGCGACCGAGGAAATGCGTCACACCGTGGCGCAGGCGAACGCGACGCTGGACAAGAACGGCAAGTTCATCAACGATCTGGTTTCGACCCGTCAGGCAGGCGACTACACCCTTGCCCCGCGCGAGAATGTGGACCTGATCGACGTGTCGCCGAAACAGCTGGTTTCGGTCGCGGCTTCGCTGATTCCGTTCCTTGAAAATGACGACGCCAACCGCGCTCTGATGGGCTCGAACATGCAACGTCAGGCGGTTCCGCTGCTGCGGGCCGAGGCACCGCTGGTCGGTACCGGGATCGAGGAGAAGGTCGCAATCGACTCAGGCGCTGCGATTCAGGCGAAACGCGCCGGCATCATCGACCAGGTCGATGCCCAGCGTATCGTTATCCGTGCCACCGAGGATCTGGAACTGGGTGACGCTGGCGTTGACATCTATCGTCTGCGTAAGTTCCAGCGCTCGAACCAGAACACCTGCATCAACCAGCGTCCGCTGATCAAGGTGGGTGACACCGTCCAGAAGGGCGAGGTCATTGCCGACGGTCCGTCGACCGATATGGGTGAACTGGCCTTGGGTAAGAACGTGGTCGTCGCGTTCATGCCGTGGAACGGTTACAACTACGAAGACTCGATCCTGATCTCGGAACGTATCGCGCGTGACGACGTCTTTACCTCGGTCCATATCGAGGAATTCGAAGTCGCCGCCCGTGACACCAAGCTGGGCCCGGAAGAGATCACCCGCGACATCCCCAACGTCGGTGAAGAAGCGCTGCGCAACCTCGACGAGGCGGGCATCGTTTACATCGGCGCGGATGTTGAGCCGGGCGATATTCTGGTCGGCAAGATCACTCCGAAGGGCGAAAGCCCGATGACCCCGGAAGAAAAGCTGCTGCGCGCCATCTTTGGTGAAAAAGCATCTGATGTGCGCGACACCTCGTTGCGCGTGAAGCCGGGCGATTACGGTACGGTCGTCGAGGTTCGCGTCTTCAACCGTCACGGTGTCGAGAAAGACGAGCGTGCGCTGCAGATCGAGCGTGAGGAAGTCGAACGTCTGGCCCGTGACCGGGACGACGAGCTGGCGATCCTTGACCGCAACATCTATGCGCGTCTGCAAGGTCTGATCCTGGGTAAAACCGCTGTCAAAGGCCCGAAAGGTGTCAAGGCAGGGTCGGTGATCACCGAGGATCTGCTGGACACCCTGACCCGTGGTCAATGGTGGCAGCTGGCGCTGGAAGACGAGCAGGACGCACAGATCGTCGAGGCCCTGAACGAGCAATACGAAGTGCAAAAGCGCGCTCTGGACGCCCGTTTCGAGGATAAGGTCGAGAAAGTCCGCCGTGGCGACGACCTGCCGCCGGGTGTGATGAAGATGGTCAAAGTCTTCATCGCCGTGAAGCGCAAGTTGCAGCCGGGCGACAAGATGGCCGGTCGTCACGGGAACAAAGGTGTGATCTCCAAGGTTGTTCCGATGGAAGACATGCCGTTCCTGGCCGATGGGACCCCGGTCGACTTCTGTCTGAACCCGCTGGGTGTGCCTTCGCGTATGAACGTTGGTCAGATCCTTGAAACCCACATGGGTTGGGCCGCGCGCGGTCTGGGTCTGAACATCGATGAAGCTCTGGGTGAATACCGCCGTTCCGGCGACCTGACCCCGGTGCGCGAGGCGATGAAGCTGGCCTATGGCGAAGATGTCTACGAAGAAGGCATCACCGGCATGGACGAGGAAACGCTGGTCGAAGCAGCGGGCAACGTGACCCGCGGTGTTCCGATCGCAACCCCGGTCTTTGACGGTGCCAAAGAGGCTGACGTCAACGACGCGCTGGTGCGTGCGGGCTTCTCGCAAAGCGGTCAGTCGGTTCTGTTCGACGGTCGTACGGGTGAGCAATTTGCGCGTCCGGTGACCGTGGGCATCAAGTACCTGCTGAAACTGCACCACCTTGTGGACGATAAGATCCACGCGCGTTCGACCGGCCCCTACAGCCTGGTTACCCAGCAGCCGCTGGGTGGTAAGGCGCAGTTCGGTGGTCAGCGCTTTGGTGAGATGGAGGTCTGGGCTCTGGAAGCTTACGGCGCCGCCTACACCCTGCAAGAGATGCTGACGGTGAAGTCGGATGACGTCGCCGGCCGGACCAAGGTCTATGAGTCGATCGTCAAGGGCGAGGATAACTTTGAAGCGGGCGTACCGGAATCGTTCAACGTTCTGGTGAAAGAAGTCCGCGGCCTCGGCCTGAATATGGAACTCCTGGATGCGGAGGTCGATGAGTGACGAAGGGATGCCGGGCTGAAGCCCGGCCTACCATCTGATCCGGCGTAGGCCGGGCTTCAGCCCGGCACTGCGTGACCCCCGCACCCTCTAACTCTGAGGTAAA
This sequence comes from Ruegeria sp. O6, assembly GCF_056535045.1. Classification (NCBI taxonomy): domain Bacteria; kingdom Pseudomonadati; phylum Pseudomonadota; class Alphaproteobacteria; order Rhodobacterales; family Roseobacteraceae; genus Ruegeria; species Ruegeria sp. O6. Next base: position 51,749 of record NZ_JBQERM010000002.1, read on the forward strand.
GAGATGAACCAGGAAATCACCAACAACCCGTTCAACCCGCTGACGCCCCCGAAGGTCTTTGACGAAATCAAAGTCTCGCTGGCGTCGCCCGAACGGATCCTGTCTTGGTCCTATGGCGAGATCAAGAAACCCGAAACCATCAACTACCGGACGTTCAAGCCTGAACGTGACGGTCTGTTCTGCGCGCGTATCTTTGGCCCGATCAAAGACTACGAATGTCTGTGCGGCAAGTATAAGCGGATGAAGTATCGCGGCGTTGTCTGCGAGAAATGCGGTGTGGAAGTCACCCTGCAGAAAGTCCGCCGCGAGCGTATGGGCCACATCGAACTGGCCGCGCCCGTTGCACATATCTGGTTCCTGAAATCGCTCCCGTCCCGCATCGGTCTGATGCTGGACATGACGCTGCGCGATCTGGAACGCGTTCTGTACTTTGAAAACTATGTCGTCATCGAGCCCGGTCTGACTGACCTGACCTACGGCCAGATGCTGACCGAAGAAGAGTACATGGATGCGCAGGATGCCTTTGGCATGGACGCGTTCACCGCCAATATCGGTGCCGAAGCCATCCGTGAGATGCTGGCCCAGATCGATCTGGAAGCCGAAGCCGAGCAGCTGCGCGCTGATCTGGCCGAAGCCACAGGCGAGTTGAAGCCCAAGAAGATCATCAAGCGTCTGAAGGTTGTTGAATCCTTCCTCGAGTCGGGCAACCGTCCCGAATGGATGGTCATGACCGTGATCCCGGTCATCCCGCCGGAACTGCGCCCGCTGGTTCCGCTGGATGGTGGCCGTTTCGCGACCTCGGATCTGAACGATCTGTATCGCCGCGTGATCAACCGGAACAACCGTCTGAAGCGCCTGATCGAACTGCGTGCGCCTGACATCATCGTCCGCAACGAAAAGCGGATGCTGCAGGAATCCGTGGACGCTCTGTTCGACAACGGCCGTCGAGGCCGCGTGATCACCGGCGCCAACAAGCGTCCGCTGAAATCGCTGTCAGACATGCTGAAAGGTAAGCAGGGCCGCTTCCGTCAGAACCTTCTGGGGAAACGCGTCGACTTCTCGGGCCGTTCGGTCATTGTGACCGGTCCGGAGCTTAAGCTGCACCAGTGTGGTCTGCCCAAGAAGATGGCGCTGGAGCTGTTCAAGCCGTTCATCTACTCGCGCCTTGAAGCCAAAGGTCTGTCTTCGACCGTGAAACAGGCGAAGAAATTGGTCGAGAAAGAACGCCCCGAAGTGTGGGATATCCTCGACGAAGTGATCCGCGAACACCCTGTCATGCTGAACCGTGCGCCGACGCTGCACCGTCTTGGCATTCAGGCGTTCGAACCGGTTCTGATCGAAGGCAAAGCCATTCAGCTGCACCCCCTGGTCTGTTCGGCCTTCAACGCCGACTTCGACGGCGACCAGATGGCCGTTCACGTCCCGCTGAGCCTTGAGGCACAGCTGGAAGCCCGTGTTCTGATGATGTCGACAAACAACGTTCTGTCGCCTGCAAACGGCGCGCCGATCATTGTTCCGTCGCAGGATATGATCCTGGGTCTCTACTACGTGACCCTGGAACGTGAAGGCATGCCGGGCGAAGGCAAGGTCTTTGGCTCGATCGAAGAAGTTCAGCACGCGCTGGACGCGGGTGAGGTGCATCTGCACTCGAAAATCACCGCCCGGATCACGCAGATCGACGAGGAAGGCAACGAAGTTCAGAAGCGCTATGAGACCACTCCGGGCCGTCTGCGTCTGGGTGCGTTGCTGCCGATGAACAACAAGGCGCCGTTCGATCTGGTAAACCGCCTGCTGCGGAAGAAAGAAGTGCAGCAGGTGATCGACACCGTCTACCGCTACTGCGGTCAGAAAGAGTCGGTTATCTTCTGTGACCAGATCATGTCGATGGGCTTCAAGGAGGCCTTCAGGGCCGGTATCTCGTTCGGCAAGGACGACATGGTCATCCCGAACGACAAGTGGGGCATCGTCGATGACACCCGCGACCAGGTGAAAGACTTTGAACAGCAGTACATGGACGGCCTGATCACTCAAGGCGAAAAGTACAACAAGGTTGTCGATGCCTGGTCGAAGTGTAACGACCGCGTCACCGAGGCGATGATGAACACCATCTCGGCTTCCGCGCGTGACGAAAATGGCGCCGAGCAGGAACCGAACTCGGTCTACATGATGGCCCACTCCGGTGCGCGGGGCTCGGTCACTCAGATGAAACAGCTGGGCGGTATGCGCGGCCTGATGGCCAAGCCGAACGGTGACATCATCGAGACACCGATCATCTCGAACTTCAAGGAAGGTCTGACCGTTCTTGAATACTTCAACTCGACCCACGGTGCCCGTAAGGGTCTGTCGGATACCGCTCTGAAAACCGCGAACTCGGGTTACCTGACCCGTCGTCTGGTGGACGTGGCGCAGGACTGCATCGTTCGTGAGATCGATTGTGGCACCGAGCGCGCAATCACTGCCGAAGCTGCGGTCAACGATGGTGAGGTTGTCGCCTCGCTGGCCGAGCGTATCCTGGGCCGTGTGGCGGCTGACGATATCCTGCGTCCGGGTACGGATGAGGTGCTTGTTGCAGCTGGTCAGCTGATCGACGAACGTATGGCAGACACCATCGACGAAGCGGGCGTTCAGTCGACCCGCATCCGCTCACCTCTGACCTGCGAGTCCGAGGAAGGCGTCTGTGCCACCTGCTACGGTCGTGACCTTGCTCGCGGTACCATGGTGAACACGGGTGAGGCTGTCGGCATCATCGCCGCCCAGTCCATCGGTGAACCCGGTACACAGCTGACGATGCGGACCTTCCACATCGGTGGTGTTGCGCAAGGTGGTCAGCAGTCGTTCCAGGAAGCCAGCCAGGCTGGTGTCGTATCCTTCGAGAACCCGCAGATCCTGGTCAATGCCGCAGGCGAAAGCCTTGTCATGGGCCGGAACATGAAGCTGGTGATCAAGGACGATCACGGCGAAGAGCGCGCCAGCCACAAGCTGGGCTACGGCTCCAAGCTGTTCGTCAAGGAAGGCACCAAGGTGGCCCGCGGCGACAAGCTGTTCGAATGGGATCCCTACACCTTGCCGATCATCGCCGAGAAAGCCGGTACCACCAAATACGTCGACCTGGTTTCGGGCCTTGCCGTCCGTGACGAGACCGACGAAGCAACCGGCATGACCCAGAAGATCGTGATCGACTGGCGCGCCGCCCCCCGTGGCAGCGACCTCAAGCCCGAGATCATTCTGGTCGGTGACGATGGCGAACCGGTCCGCAACGATGCGGGCAACCCGGTTCACTATCCGATGTCGGTGGATGCGATCCTGTCGGTCGAAGATGGCCAGAAGATCGAAGCCGGTGACGTTGTTGCGCGTATTCCGCGTGAAGGTGCCAAGACCAAGGACATCACCGGTGGTCTGCCGCGTGTGGCCGAACTGTTCGAAGCCCGCCGTCCGAAAGATCACGCGATCATCGCAGAAGCTGATGGTTACGTGCGCTTTGGCCGCGACTACAAGAACAAGCGCCGCATCAGCATCGAACCGGCTGACGAGTCGCTGGAACCCATCGAGTACATGGTACCCAAGGGCAAGCACATCCCTGTTGTCGAAGGCGACTTCGTACAGAAGGGCGACTACATCATGGACGGTAACCCGGCCCCGCATGACATCCTGTCCATCATGGGTGTCGAGGCGCTGGCGAACTACATGATCGACGAAGTGCAGGACGTGTATCGTCTGCAAGGCGTGAAGATCAACGACAAGCACATCGAAGTCATCGTGCGCCAGATGCTGCAGAAGTGGGAGATCCTGGATTCAGGCGACACCACCCTGCTGAAAGGCGAACATGTCGACAAGCAGGAGTTCGACGCAGCCAACGAAAAGACCATCGCCCGCGGTGGTCGTCCGGCACAGGGCGAGCCGATCCTTCTGGGGATCACCAAGGCTTCGTTGCAGACGCGTTCGTTCATCTCGGCGGCGTCGTTCCAGGAAACCACCCGCGTACTGACCGAAGCGTCCGTGCAGGGCAAAAAGGACAAGCTGGTCGGCCTGAAAGAGAACGTCATCGTTGGTCGCCTGATCCCCGCCGGTACCGGTGGGGCCACACAGGCCGTCCGCCACATCGCGCAGTCGCGCGACAATGTGGTGATCGAAGCCCGTCGGGAAGAGGCCGAAGCGGCCGCTGCCCTGGCTGCGCCGATCATGGATGATGATCTGGTCGGGGATGAGCTGGACGTTCTGGTGGAAACACCCGAAAGCCGCGAGTAATCGCCCGATTGACAAGTTTAGGAAGGCCCCGCGATTTCGCGGGGCCTTTCGTTTTTGCAGGGCTGAAACGCGCACCACGCTTAAGGCGGTTCCAGACCACTGGAATATCGCGCTCGCCGTATGAGACCTGCAATAACAGTAGGGTTTTTCTGGTTTAGCCTAAACTGTGCTACCATCCGCCATGAGTTCACACAGGTGACGGGGGTGGATGATGAGAGCTGTCACAAAGTTGTCGCGCGTATTTTCGGTTTTCGGTCTGGGCCTGATGGCCGCCTGCACGGACTATGCCTATGTGGGGATGCCACCGGGCCAGCCATCGCGTGAGATCGTGATCCCGAACGGCACGACGCGCCTGATCCCGATCTCCGGATCGATCGTCGGGTTGGCTTATGATGAGCCGCGACGGCGGATCTTCCTGCGCAATCTTCCCGGCACCCAACTACAGGAGTTGGACCGAAATGGCCGTGTCCTGCGTACCTTTGCGGCACAGCGGGTTCCGGCCGGATGCGGTGGCATCACACCTGACGAGTTTCCCATCAAGGAATGCGGGTTGGCCATTCGGGGAAGCGACGGGCATTTGTTCCTCGACCATCCGAACGGGGTGATGATCGCGGAACTGACCCGCGACGGGCAATTTGTGCGCAACATAACCCTCAGCCAGCCACAGGGGCCGATTGGCGGGCTGGCCTTTGATGAAACGACCGGCACGCTTTATGTGCTGTTCATCCGCAATCGCCTGATCGCCGAGGTGGATTTGAACGGCACGGTGCTTAGGACAATCCGGGCGACCAATCCATCGGTCGGCGCAGCGGTGCAGATCGAACGCTTTGGCCTTGGCATCAATTCCAAACGCCGCGAGCTTTATGTTGCGCTTCAGAACGGCAACCAGCTTGGCGTTCTGGACATGTCCGGCGGGTTGATCGCAACGTACACGCTCAGCGCCGGGGTGGCTGTGGAAGGGATCGGAGGCGGTCGGGTCTCTGGTCTCTGATAGGGGCTCAGAAGGCGTTTTCGGCCCGCTCCCAACGCGTCGGAGCGTAATTCTTGCGCTGATCTGATTTGATGCGTTGACAGGCGGTTGTCCGATTGGGCCAATGGCCCGATCACTCTGCGCAGGGCCAAATCTGACATGAACCCAAACACCAAAGGTGCCTTGCTGATGATGGGCAGCATGGCGGCCTTCACCCTGAACGACACTTTGGTCAAGGTCGCGCTTCGGGATCTGCCATTGTTCCAACTGGTGGCCATGCGGGGCGTCCTGGCCGTTTTCCTTGTCTACGGTCTTGCCCGTTATCTGGGGGCGCTGCACCTCAATTTCTCAAACCACGACCGGTTGCTGGTTGCGCTGCGCAGTCTGGCCGAACTGTCGGCCACCTTCTTTTTTCTGACAGCGCTCAAGAACATGCCGCTTGCCAATGTGACGGCCATTCTGCAGGCGCTGCCCCTGACCGTGACGCTGGGCGCGGCACTGGTCTTTTCCGAACAGGTCGGCTGGCGGCGCATATTGGCAATTGCCATTGGTTTTGGCGGCATGGTTCTGATCGTCAGACCCGGTCCTGACGGCTTCAGCCTGTATTCCATCTACGCGCTGATCGCAGTGGCTTCGATCACGGTTCGCGATCTGGTGACGCGACGCATGTCGCCCCAGGTTCCGTCAATGGTGGTGACGTTGGCGACCTCTCTCTCAATCACGGTGGCCGCAGCCATTGCATCGGTGTTTGAAGGATGGGTTCCGGTTTCCGGCGCTGCGGGTTCTCTGGTTGCGGCGGCGGCCGTGTTCGTCCTGATGGGCTATCTGTTCAGCGTCATGGTCATGCGTCAGGGCGATGTCGGGTTCATCGCGCCGTTTCGCTATTCCAGCCTGATCTGGGCCCTGGGGTTGGGCTGGGCCGTATTCGATGAATGGCCTGACGGTCTGACCATGCTGGGTGCGACACTTATCGTGGCCGCCGGATTGTTTACGCTGTTCCGGGAACGCGCGCGTCGGGAAGCGGCGTGAACCTGCGTGACACGGCTCTGAACACTGGTTATCCGAAGGCGAAACCCAGCCTCCGGTTGCGGGCTTGGTTCGGCATTGGCACTTCTGGTGCAGGGCGGTTTTATGAACCCGGTAAAGCCCGCGCACCCACTTCGGCACGGCCCGGATCAGCCTATTGCCGGGCAACCGGTATCGTGCTGTTGACACTCGGGCCGACTCCCCCTATTACGCGCGTCATCTCGGTGACGGGGGCCGCCCCATAGCCGATTCCAGTAATGAGCTGGTCAAGGCCCGGACAATTTTGCAGTTCGCGCCCTCTGAGAAACAACCGCGACGTTCACCTCGGAATGGGAACGCTCGTGGGTTTTGCGCTTGTGGACGCATAAGCGCAGCGAAGTTAGCCGCACGCAGCCCGCGTGCATGTCATGTGTGTTGCAAAACGGGGAAGAAACCGGAATGCCAACTATTCAACAGCTGATCCGCAAACCGCGGCAGCCCAAAGTAAAACGCTCGAAGTCCATGCACCTGGAGCAGTGCCCGCAGAAGCGCGGTGTCTGCACACGTGTTTACACCACCACACCGAAGAAACCGAACTCGGCTATGCGTAAGGTTGCCAAGGTGCGCCTGACCAACGGATTCGAGGTCATCTCGTACATCCCCGGTGAAAGCCACAACCTTCAGGAACACTCGGTTGTTCTGATCCGTGGCGGCCGTGTGAAAGACCTTCCCGGTGTGCGTTACCACATCCTGCGCGGTGTTCTGGATACTCAGGGCGTCAAAGACCGTAAGCAACGCCGTTCGAAATACGGCGCGAAGCGTCCCAAGTAAGAAGGAGAGGCTGATATGTCACGTCGTCACGCCGCCGAAAAACGCGAAGTCCTGCCTGACGCCAAGTTTGGCGATAAGGTTCTGACCAAATTCATGAACAACCTGATGATCGACGGCAAGAAGTCGGTCGCCGAGCGCATCGTCTACAACGCGTTTGACCGCGTTGAGAACAAGATCAAGCGCGCGCCCGTCGAAGTGTTCCACGAAGCACTCGACAACATCAAACCGTCGGTCGAGGTTCGCTCGCGCCGGGTTGGTGGTGCAACCTATCAGGTTCCGGTCGAAGTCCGCCCCGAGCGCCGCGAAGCACTGGCCATCCGCTGGCTGATCACCGCTGCGCGTGGCCGCAATGAAAACACCATGGAAGAACGCCTCGCCGGTGAACTGCTGGACGCTGTACAGTCCCGCGGTACCGCCGTGAAGAAGCGCGAAGACACCCACAAGATGGCCGAGGCGAACAAAGCCTTCAGCCATTACCGTTGGTAATCCCAGAGGCTTATCCAAATGGCACGCGAATATCCGCTCGAACTATACCGTAACTTCGGTATCATGGCGCACATCGACGCAGGTAAGACCACCTGCTCGGAGCGTATCCTGTATTACACTGGTAAATCCCACAACATCGGTGAGGTGCACGATGGTGCAGCCACCATGGACTGGATGGAGCAGGAGCAGGAACGCGGCATCACCATCACTTCGGCTGCGACCACCACCTTCTGGGAACGCACCGAAGACGGTCAGACCGCCGATACCCCCAAGCACCGCCTGAACATCATCGACACCCCCGGCCACGTTGACTTCACCATCGAAGTCGAACGCTCGCTGGCGGTTCTCGACGGTGCCGTCTGCGTTCTGGACGCAAACGCCGGTGTTGAACCCCAGACCGAAACCGTGTGGCGTCAGGCTGACCGCTACAAGGTTCCGCGTATGGTTTTCGTCAACAAGATGGACAAGATCGGCGCAGACTTCTTCAACTGCGTTCGCATGATCGAAGACCGCACCGGCGCACGCGCTGTTCCGGTTGGTATTCCGATCGGTGCCGAAACCGAGCTGGAAGGCCTGGTTGATCTGGTCACCATGGAAGAGTGGCTGTGGCAGGGCGAAGACCTTGGTGCAAGCTGGGTCAAAGCTCCGATCCGCGACAGCCTGAAAGACATGGCTGACGAATGGCGCGGCAAGATGATCGAAGCGGCCGTCGAAGAAGACGACGACGCGATGATGGCCTATCTGGAAGGCGAAGAGCCCGACGTTCCGACCCTGCGCAAACTGCTGCGCAAAGGCACGCTGGCGCTGCATTTCGTTCCCGTTCTGGGTGGCTCGGCGTTCAAGAACAAAGGCGTTCAGCCGCTGCTCAACGCTGTGATCGACTATCTGCCCAGCCCGCTGGACGTTGTTGATTACATGGGCTTCAAACCCGGCGACGAGGAAGAAGTTCGTAACATCGCACGTCGTGCCGATGACGACATGGCCTTCTCGGGTCTGGCGTTCAAAATCATGAACGACCCCTTCGTTGGTTCGCTGACCTTCACCCGCGTTTACTCGGGCACCATGAACAAGGGCGACTCGATCCTGAACTCGACCAAAGGCAAGAAAGAGCGCATCGGTCGTATGATGATGATGCACTCCAACAACCGGGAAGAGATCGAAGAAGCGTTTGCAGGCGACATCATCGCGCTGGCGGGTCTGAAAGACACCACCACCGGTGACACTCTGTGCGATGCGAAGGATCCGGTGGTTCTGGAAACCATGACCTTCCCCGATCCGGTGATCGAGATCGCGGTCGAGCCCAAAACCAAGGGCGACCAGGAAAAGATGTCTCAGGGTCTGGCCCGTCTGGCCGCCGAAGACCCGTCCTTCCGCGTGGAAACCGACCTGGAATCGGGTCAGACCATCATGAAGGGCATGGGCGAACTTCACCTGGACATCCTGGTGGACCGTCTCAAGCGCGAGTTCAAGGTCGAAGCCAACATCGGTGCGCCTCAGGTGGCTTATCGTGAAACCATCTCGATGCCGGTCGAACACACCTACACCCACAAGAAACAGTCGGGTGGTTCGGGTCAGTTCGCCGAAGTCAAGCTGGAGATCCAGCCCACCGAGGCAGGCGAAGGTTACTCGTTCGAAAGCCGCATCGTTGGTGGTGCCGTTCCGAAGGAATACATCCCCGGTGTTGAAAAAGGCATCAACTCGGTCATGGACAGCGGCCCTCTGGCTGGCTTCCCGGTGATCGACTTCAAGGTTGCCCTGCTGGACGGTAAGTTCCACGACGTTGACTCGAGCGTTCTGGCGTTCGAAATCGCGGCCCGTATGTGTATGCGTGAAGGCATGCGCAAAGCTGGCGCGAAGCTGCTGGAACCGATCATGAAGGTCGAAGTGATCACCCCGGAAGAATATACCGGCGGTATCATCGGCGACCTGACCTCGCGTCGGGGCCAGGTGTCTGGTCAGGAACCGCGCGGCAACGCGATCGCGATCGATGCGTTTGTTCCGCTGGCGAACATGTTCGGCTACATCAACACCCTGCGTTCGATGTCGTCGGGCCGCGCCCAGTTCACCATGCAGTTCGACCACTACGATCCGGTTCCGCAGAACATCTCGGACGAGATCCAGGCGAAATACGCATAAGCGACGATTTGAGGGAGCGCCGTTCCGGGGCTCCCTTCATTACAGAAAAAGGAGGCCATCATGGCAAAGGAAAAGTTTGAGCGTACAAAACCGCACGTCAACATCGGCACGATTGGGCATGTTGACCACGGCAAGACGACGCTGACCGCAGCGATCACCAAGTATTTCGGTGACTTCAAGGCGTATGACCAGATTGACGGCGCGCCGGAAGAGAAAGCCCGCGGCATCACCATCTCGACCGCGCACGTGGAATACGAGACCGACGCGCGCCACTATGCACATGTCGACTGCCCCGGCCACGCCGACTACGTCAAGAACATGATCACCGGTGCCGCTCAGATGGACGGCGCGATCCTGGTTGTGAACGCTGCAGACGGCCCGATGCCGCAGACCCGCGAGCACATCCTGCTGGGCCGCCAGGTTGGCATCCCGAAGATGGTCGTGTTCATGAACAAAGTTGACCAGGTTGACGACGAAGAGCTGCTGGAACTGGTGGAAATGGAAATCCGCGAGCTGCTGTCTTCGTATGAATACCCCGGCGACGATATTCCGATCATCGCAGGTTCGGCTCTGGCCGCGATGGAAGGCCGTGACCCTGAAATCGGCGAGAACAAGATCCGCGAGCTGATGGCGGCTGTTGATGACTACATCGACACCCCTGAGCGTGCTGTTGACCAGCCGTTCCTGATGCCGATCGAAGACGTGTTCTCGATCTCGGGCCGTGGTACCGTTGTGACCGGCCGTGTCGAGCGTGGCGTGATCAACGTTGGCGACGAGATCGAAATCGTCGGCATCCGTGACACCGCGAAAACCACCTGCACCGGCGTTGAAATGTTCCGCAAGCTGCTGGACCGCGGTGAAGCGGGCGACAACATCGGCGCCCTGCTGCGTGGTGTGGACCGTGACGGCGTTGAGCGTGGCCAGGTTCTGTGTAAGCCGGGTTCGGTGACACCGCACACCAAGTTCGAAGCCGAAGCCTACATCCTGACCAAGGAAGAAGGCGGCCGTCACACGCCGTTCTTCGCGAACTACCGTCCTCAGTTCTACTTCCGGACCACTGACGTGACCGGCACCGTGACCCTGGCGGAAGGCACCGAGATGGTCATGCCCGGCGACAACGTGTCGTTCGGCGTTGAACTGATCGCACCGATCGCGATGGAGCAGGGCCTGCGCTTCGCCATCCGCGAAGGCGGCCGCACCGTCGGCGCCGGCGTCGTGTCGAAGATTACTGAATAATTCGCACAAGCGAATGAACCAACGAAAAGGGCTTCCCTCGGGACGCCCTTTTTTCGTTTTTGCCTAAGCTGATTGTAATGCTACTTCTCTCATATTGAGGCATCACAATTAGAAAGAGGTCACAGCATGCACTTATTGGCGCGTTCAGTTGGTCTAGTTGCTGCACTTGTTTATTTATCCACATCAGCGTCCGCACAGCAGATCGCGGACAGGATTTATCTCGGAGGGCCTGTGTTAACGATGAACGATAAGGCTCCGTCCGCTGAAGCGGTCGCAGTCAAAGACGGACGCGTTCTTGCTGTGGGGTCGTTGTCTGATTTGTCGATGCATCGCGGTGAAGAAACCGAAACGTTTGACCTGGAAGGCCGCGCGATGCTTCCGGGTTTTGTAGATAGCCACGGTCATGTGGTCATGGGGGGGTTGCAGGCATTGTCCGCCAACCTTCTTGCGCCGCCTGATGGGAAAGTCGTTGATATCGCCAGTCTGCAAGCCACGTTGACTGACTGGGCCGACGAAAATGCGCAAGCCGTTGAACAGGTCAAAATGATCATCGGCTTTGGTTACGACAATGCTCAATTAAAGGAACTGCGCCACCCTACGCGACAAGAACTGGACATTGTGTCTGAGGACTTGCCGGTCGTTATCGTTCATCAGTCCGGGCATTTGGGAGTAGCAAACTCGAAAGCTCTAGAGTTGGCAGGCATCACAGCCGCTTCAAAAGCCCCTCCGGGCGGAGTGATTCAACGCGATGACGCCGGTGAGCCAAACGGTGTTCTGGAAGAGTATGCGTTCTTTTCGGTCCTTGTGCCCATGTTGGGAAATCTGGGTGAAGAAGGCCTGGCGGCATTTGCCAAAGCTGGAACCGAACTTTGGGCACAGTTTGGATACACGACCGGACAAGAAGGCCGAACCTCAGGAGAAATTGTTGACGTTCTCAAGAAAGTTGCCGCCGAAGATGGGCTCCCAATTGACGTGGTAGCCTTCCCGGATGTTCTTGAGGCTAGGGAATATATAGGTGCAAACACCTCCAAGAACTACGACGACCGGGTTCGGGTCGGGGGCTGCAAGCTAACGATTGACGGCTCGCCTCAGGGTTTCACGGCTTTGAGGGATCGGCCCTATTATGATCCAGTCGGAAGCTACTCCGCCGGTTATTCAGGGTATGCTGCTATTACGATGGAGCAGCTACAGGACGCCGTTAATTGGTGTTACGAAAATGGGTTCCAAATCCTTGTGCACTCTAACGGGGAAGGGGCTTCTGACATGCTGATAGCAGCTCTCGAAGAGGCACAGATGAAGTATGGCGACCCGGGGAATCGTCCGGTTCTGATCCACGGTCAGTTTCTAAGAGAGGATCAGGTTGCGAGTTTTAAACGCCTCGGCGTATTCCCATCGCTTTTCCCGATGCACACGTTTTACTGGGGGGATTGGCATCGTGATCACACCGTTGGGCCGGTCAATGCAGACAATATCTCACCCACAGGATGGCTGCTCGAGCGGGACATGATGTTTGGCACACACCACGATGCCCCGGTGGCCTTTCCAGATAGCATGCGTGTTCTTGCTGCGACGGTTACTAGACGCACACGCTCTGGAGATATTTTGGGGCCGCATCAAAGGGTCGATGTTATGACTGCCTTGAAAGCCATGACAATCTGGCCCGCTTGGCAGCATTTCGAGGAAGATGAAAAGGGGTCCATTGAGGTTGGCAAAGTTGCGGATTTCGTGATCCTGTCAGACGACCCCACATCCGTTGACCCAGAAACACTGGCGGAATTAGAAGTGCTTGTAACCGTGAAGGGCGACGAGATTGTTTATGAAGCCGAAGTGGGTGTCCGAGAGGGCAAATTGGATTACTCGCCGTTCTCAAATGATCCTGTGATTGCCCATCTGTATCTGCATGCGGTTTACCAAGGGATGAAGGTAGAAGACGCATGGCTAACCAATGGCGTGTCTGGCGGCGAATAAAACGGTGTTCTTTGTGACGTTTGCCCCTTGTCAAACCCCGCCAACCCCACTAATACGCGCAGGTTCTCAACAAGAACATCAAGGCGGGATGATTCCCGCCTTTTGGGTTCGATGAGGGTTGGCGATGCGCGTCTGTCCTCCTCTCAACCTCAACGCCTGATAAAAGGCTGTTACTATGCAAAGCCAAAATATCCGTATTCGGCTGAAGGCATTTGACTATCGCGTTCTGGATGCCAGCACGCAAGAGATCGTCAACACTGCCAAGCGGACCGGCGCGAATGTGCGCGGCCCGATCCCGCTGCCGAACAAGATCGAGAAGTTCACGGTTCTCCGTGGCCCTCACGTTGACAAGAAATCCCGCGACCAGTTCGAGATCCGCACGCACAAGCGTCTGCTCGACATCGTTGATCCGACCCCCCAGACCGTTGACGCGCTGATGAAGCTCGACCTGGCTGCTGGTGTGGACGTCGAGATCAAGCTGCAGTCGTAAGATCGGAGGGTATAGATTATGCGCTCTGGTATTATCGCAAAAAAAGTTGGCATGACCCGCCTGTTCATGGAAGACGGCAAGCAGATCCCTGTGACCGTTCTTCACCTGGACAACCTGCAGGTTGTTGCACAGCGGACCGCTGAAAAAGACGGCTACACCGCCGTTCAGCTGGGCGCTGGTGCTGCCAAGGCAAAACGCACCTCGAAAGCCATGCGCGGCCACTACGCCGCTGCCAAGGTCGAGCCCAAGCGCAAGCTGGCCGAGTTCCGCGTCTCCGAAGATGGCCTGATCGAAGTGGGCGCCGAAATCTCGGCAGAGCACTTCCTGGCCGGTCAGAAGGTTGACGTTTCGGGCACCTCGATCGGTAAAGGCTTTGCCGGTGCGATGAAGCGCCACAACTTCGGTGGTCTGCGCGCCTCGCACGGTGTGTCGATCAGCCACCGTTCGCACGGCTCGACCGGTCAGTGTCAGGATCCGGGCAAGGTGTTCAAAGGCAAGAAGATGGCCGGTCACATGGGTGCTGCCCGTGTTACCACCCAGAACCTCGAGGTTGTCAAAACCGACGCCGACCGTGGTCTGGTCTTCATCAAAGGCGCCGTTCCCGGACCGAAATCGGGCTGGGTCACCGTCAAGGACGCCGTGAAGAAGAAAGCACCGGAAGGCCTGCCTTTCCCGGCTGCTGTGAAATCGGCTGCAACCGAAGCACCTGCGGAAGAAGTATCCGCGGAAGGTGGTGAAGCATGAAACTTGATGTAATCAAACTGGACGGCGGCAAGGCCGGCGACATCGAGCTGGATGCAGACCTGTTCGGCCTCGAGCCGCGCGCGGACATCCTGCACCGTGTGGTCCGTTGGCAGCGTAACAACGCGCAGGCCGGCACCCACAAGGTCAAGACCCGCTCGGAAACCAGCTACTCGACCAAGAAGATCTACCGCCAGAAGGGCACCGGTGGCGCACGCCATGGTGACCGTAACGCGCCGATCTTCCGTAAGGGTGGTGTTTACAAGGGCCCGACCCCTCGTTCGCACGGCCACGACCTGCCGAAGAAGTTCCGCAAGCTTGGCCTGCGCCATGCTCTGTCGGCAAAAGCCAAAGCAGGTGAACTGGTTGTGATCGAGAACGCCGAAGCCGAAGGCAAGACCGCCGCACTGGCCAAACAGGTTGCAAACCTGGGCTGGAAACGCGCTCTGGTCATCGACGGCGCGACCGTGAACGAAGGGTTCCTGAAGGCGTCGCGCAACATCGAAGGTCTGGATATCCTGCCGTCGATGGGTGCAAACGTTTATGACATCCTCAAGCGTGACACCCTGGTGCTCACCAAAGCGGCTGTCGAAGCACTGGAGGCTCGTCTGAAATGAGCGCGAAGGCAGAACACTACGACGTGATCCGCAAGCCGATCATCACCGAAAAGTCGACCATGGCGTCCGAAAATGGCGCGGTTGTCTTTGAAGTGGCGATCGAAAGCAACAAGCCGCAGATCAAAGAGGCCGTTGAGGCGCTGTTTGGTGTGAAGGTCAAGGCGGTGAACACCACCGTGACCAAAGGCAAGGTCAAGCGGTTCCGCGGCCAGCTGGGCCGTCGGAAAGACGTCAAGAAAGCATATGTGACCCTGGAAGAGGGTAACACAATCGACGTAAGCACCGGTCTCTGATCCAACGCTTACAGCGACACTTTTCGGCCCCGGTGGATCACTCCTCCGGGGCCGATTTCGTTTCAGACGTCAAAGCTCTGGGTTTGCGCGTCAGGGCAGGGCGGTCACACGCCCTCCATCGGCCGCTCAGGGCGGTTCTGGCGTCACGGGCACGTTGACCGCATCAACACAGTTATCGCACCCTCTGGTGGCCTCTGAGCAGCTTACACGCAGGGCAGAGCCTGCGACGTATATAGAAAAGGCGCCGTTAAGGCGCCTTTGGGTCATTTCAATTGTGTGAGTGGTTACGAGCAATATACGTGCCGGTGCGCGATATCTGCGATGTCGCAGCGGCGGATGCCGATATCGTCCAGCTCACGGTTGCTCAGACGCTGCAACTCGGTATAGGTGCGCTGATACTCAGCAGCACGTGCGCGGGCTGTTTTGATCCGTGTGATCATGTCAGCGATCCGGGTGCCGAAGTTGAAGCCGGTATGGGTCAGTGTTGCAGTTGTCATCTCTTTATTCCTTTCTCGTATCAGGGCGTATTCCCTGACGTTTCCTTTTGAGTTCCTTCATTGGACAAGGCAGAGATAGGAGCGTTTGCTATCGCTAACAACGCAGATTTTGGTCTAGCCGATATGCATCTATTGAATGGCTATACATGTCGTGGGCCACGTCAATCACACGCCGCTTTCATTTCTTTTGCGCGTTTTATTGCGGGCGGCCATCGCCCGACCATCACGTATGCTCAGCCCCATCAGTGTCAGATTGGTCGCCCCGGCAATCAGTTCGATGATCTGTACAATATAGAAGCTGGTATCAAACGAGCCCGCGTTTGCCTTTGCGCTCAGGTAGACGGCGGCTGGAACAAGGACGATGAGCCCGTTCATAGCAATGATTGGCATCCTTTTCTTTTTGACGAGCGCAGGGGCATCTTTTCGGCGACGCCCAAGTGTCGCCCCGGATGCACCGACAATCACCATTGCAGGCACCAGAACAAAGAGCCCGCTGACGATCATGGACTTTACTGCCGCGACGGTCTCAGGGTTTGCAAATAACTCACTGTACAAAGTGGATGTCCAGAATACGAGGATCGTAAGAAAGCCTACTACTCCGGCGATGGGGTGGATGGTTCTTAACATGTTGCTACTCCCAAATGAGGGTCAGGCGACGCAGTGGTTTTCGACTGCGAGCTTGCGAAGAAGATGTGGCCGGGCCACTGCGCTTGCTGGATAGTCCGCGATCCGACGCTGGAACTCGGGATGAGTGAATGCGTCGCGAAAGCTTTGCACGTTCTGCCAGATCGCGTAGTTCACAAAGGTCGAACTGCCCGCGATACCCTGATGGAGCTGGGTCGAGATATATCCCGGTTGCGATTTCATGAAATCCGCATCATGCGCCCATGCCCGAAGCAGCGCCTTTTCGTCTTCGGCGTCCACCGTAAACAGGTTGATCAGCACCACCGGTCCTTCCTCGGTCTGCATCTGATCTGCCAGCGTGACGATCGTGTCCAACTCTTTGATACGAGCCATTTCGGTTCCCTTCGATTCTGAAATATAGCAAGCTATATAAAATTGCATAGCATGCTATTCAAGTGTAAATCCAGGACATGGACTTCGAAAAAGAAAACTCGGCCGGGTATCTGGTTAATCACATGGCACGATTGTTCGCAAAGGAGTTGCAGCAACGCATTGCGCCCTTTGGCATCGTCGTCGGGCAATTCCCAATCTTGCTGGAACTCTGGCTCAAAGACGGTGTGACGCAAAAGGATCTGCTGACCAAAATTGACGTCGAACAGGCGACATTGGCCAACACGCTTAACCGTATGGAACGTGATGGCTTGATCAAAAGAACGAAGAACCCTGCTGACGCCAGGGCGCAATTGATTTGGTTGACCGAGAAGGCCGCAGCACTTCGTAACAGCGCCTACGAGGCAGCTCAGAACGTGAATGCTGATGCATTACAGGTCTTGAATGACCCTGAGCGCGCACAATTCATGAACTATATGCGTCGAGTCATAGGCGGCATGCGCTCAAGGTGAATTGACGGAGGATCAGTTCACGGCACCGGCATGCAAGCCATTAAACAAAAAACGCCCCCGACCGAGGTCGGAGGCGTTTCTAAGTCTTCGAAGCTGCGGGCTTAGCCGCGTTCTTCGATGATCTCTACCAGATGCGGGATCTTGCGGATCATACCGCGCACCGAAGGAGTATCCTCCAGCTCACGGGTTCTGTGCATCTTGTTCAGGCCCAGGCCGATCAGGGTTGCGCGCTGTTCGGCGGGGCGACGGATCGGCGAACCGACCTGTTTGACGACGATGGTTTTTGCCATGACGTGCTCTCCTTATGCTTCTGCTTCAGCAGCAGCCGGTGCATCGTCCCGCTTGGGCAGGATGTCAGCAACCTTTTTGCCACGACGTGCGGCAACCGAACGCGGGCTCTGCTCTTTCTGCAGGCCGTCGATGGTGGCGCGAATCATGTTGTACGGGTTCTGCGAGCCCAGCGACTTGGACACAACGTCCTTGACGCCCAGCATTTCGAACACGGCACGCATCGGACCACCGGCGATGATACCGGTACCTTCAGGCGCGGCGCGCATAACCACTTTACCGGCGCCGTGACGGCCCTCGATGTCGTGGTGCAGGGTCCGACCTTCGCGCAGCTGCACGCGGATCATCTGACGCTTGGCTTGTTCAGTCGCCTTGCGGATGGCCTCAGGTACTTCTTTCGCTTTACCCTTGCCAAAGCCGACGCGGCCTTTCTGATCGCCGACAACCACCAGAGCGGCGAAGCCAAAGCGCTTACCACCTTTTACGGTTTTCGACACGCGGTTGATTGCGACCAGGCGATCTGCAAATTCCGGTGTTTCTTCACGGTCGCGGCCACGGCCCCGACGGTTTTCACGTTCTGCCATTTGGCATCCCTTTTCCTCTAGAGGCGCTTGCGGCGCCAATTACTCAATCGAAGTGAACCCGTGAATGACATTCTGGGGCTCCCCGATCATCGAGGCGGGCGGACCCGCCTTCAAAGTGCCGGTGCCGGGCTGAAGCCCGGCCTACGGCGTCGTATCCGGTAGGCCGGGCTTCAGCCCGGCACACCATCAGATCTTCAGGCCACCTTCACGCGCAGCGTCGGCGACAGCCTTCACTTTGCCGTGGAACAGGAAGCCGCCACGATCGAAATAGGCCTCTTCGACGCCTGCCTTCTTGGCACGCTCGGCGATGGCCGCGCCGACTTTCGTCGCCGCTTCGACGTTGTTCTTGCCAACAACACCCAGATCTTTTTCCAGGGTCGAGGCCGAGGCCAGGGTCACGCCACGTACGTCGTCGATCAGCTGAACAGAGATGTTCTTGTTCGAACGGTGTACGGACAGGCGCGGACGACCCGCGTTGACCTTGCGAAGTTTGTTCCGAACGCGCAGGCGGCGCTTCAGAAACAGGGTTCTTTTGCTGTTTGCCATTGTCTGCGTCCTTACTTCTTCTTGCCTTCCTTGCGGAAGATGAACTCGCCCTTATAGCGGATGCCCTTGCCTTTGTACGGCTCGGGGCGGCGCCACTCGCGGATTTTGGCCGCGGTTTCGCCCACCAGCTGCTGGTCGATACCTTCCACAACGATCTCGGTCTGCTTCGGTGCGGTGATGGTGACACCTTCCGGAGCTGTGAAATCAACATCGTGGCTATAACCCAGGTTCAGCTTCAGGGTGTTGCCCTGCATCTGCGCCCGGTAACCAACACCCTGGATCTCCAGCTCTTTTTTGAAGCCTTCGGTCACACCGGTTACCAGGTTGGCAACCATGGTGCGGCTCATGCCCCACTGCTGGCGGGCACGCTTGGACATGCCGCGAGGGTCGATCTTGACCACGTTGTCTTCAACCGACAGCGTCACGTCGTCGGTGGCGGTGAAGCTGCGGGTGCCTTTCGGACCTTTGACTTCGATGGTCTGACCCGACACAGAGGCGGTTACGCCGCTGGGCAGCTCGACCGGTTTTTTACCAATACGAGACATTGCAGACCTCCTTAGAAGACGGTGCAGAGCACTTCGCCGCCAACATTGTTGGAGCGAGCGTTTGCGTCCGACATCACACCTTTCGGAGTGCTGACAATCGACACGCCCAGACCCTGACGGACCTGTGGGATGTCATTGACGCCCATGTATACGCGGCGACCGGGTTTCGAAACCCGCTTCAGTTCGCGAATGACAGGGGTGCCTTCGTAGTATTTCAGGCTGATTTCGATGGCCGGATGACCGTTTTCACCGGTCGTCTTTTCATAGCCACGGATGTAACCTTCGTCCGCCAGCACGTCCAGAACCCAAACACGCAGCTTCGACGCCGGAGTGGAAACGGTGGACTTGCCGCGCATTTGCGCGTTGCGGATACGGGTGAGCATATCGCCGATAGGATCATTCATATCTATGTCTCCCTTACCAGCTCGATTTCACCATGCCGGGGATCTGACCAGCAGAACCCAGCTCGCGCAGCATGATACGGCTGACCTTCAGCTTACGGTAGTAAGCGTGGGGACGACCGGTCAGCTGACAACGGTTGTGCAGACGGGTAGCCGAGCTGTTGCGCGGCAGTTTCGCCAGTTTCAGACGCGCTTTGAAACGCTCTTCCATCGGCTTGCTCTCGTCATTCGCGATTTCTTTCAGCTCGGCACGCTTTGCGGCATATTTGGCCACCAGGCGTTCGCGCTTCTTCTCGCGTTCGATCATTGCTTTTTTAGCCATGTCTCAATCCTCCCGGCGCTTACGCGTTGAACGGCATGTTGAATGCTTTCAACAGTGCCTTTGCTTCAGCGTCGGTTTTCGCTGTGGTGGCAATTACGATATCCAGGCCCCAGACCTCGTCGACCTTGTCGAAGTCGATTTCCGGGAACACGATGTGCTCTTTCATGCCCATGGCAAAGTTGCCACGACCATCGAAAGAGGGCTTAACACCGCGGAAGTCACGAATGCGCGGCATTGCGATCGTGATCAGACGATCCAGGAATTCGTACATCCGGTCACCGCGCAGGGTCACTTTCGCACCCAGCGGCATGTCTTCCCGGACGCGGAAACCCGCGATCGACTTCTTCGCCTTGGTTGAGACGGCCTGTTGACCGGCAATTGCAGTCAGATCCTCGACAGCGGCTTTCGCTTTCTTCGAGTCTTTGACGGCCTCAGCACCACAACCGATGTTCAGAACGATTTTTTCCAGCTTGGGCAGCTGCATGTCGTTCTTGTAGCCGAACTCTTCTTTCAGAGCGGCACGGATGGTCTCGGCGTACTGCGCTTTCAGGCGCGGGGTGTAGGTTGCGTTATCAAGCATCGATCACGTCCCCTGTGGTCTTGGCGAAACGCACCTTCTTGTCACCTTCCATGCGGAAGCCAACGCGGGTTGCTTTGCCGTTCTTGTCCAGCAGTGCCAGGTTCGACAGCTCGATCGGGTTTGCCTGAGGCAGGCGACCACCTTGCGAGGTTTGCGACTGGCGGGTGTGGCGGATGGCGATGTTGATGCCATCGACCACAGCTTTACCGGCTTTGGGGTCAACCGAGGTGATAGTTCCCTCTTTGCCCTTGTCCTTGCCGGACAGCACGACGACCTTGTCGCCTTTGCGGAGTTTAGCAGCCATAATTACAGCACCTCCGGAGCCAGCGAGATGATTTTCATGAAGTTCTTCGCGCGCAGTTCACGAACAACGGGGCCAAAGATACGGGTACCTACGGGCTCGTTGTTGTTGTTCAGGATGACGGCGGCGTTGCGATCGAAACGGATCGCGGTGCCGTCTTCGCGACGGACTTCTTTGGCGGTGCGTACGACGACGGCCTTGCGGACGTCACCTTTCTTTACGCGGCCGCGCGGGATGGCTTCCTTCACCGAGACGACAATGATGTCGCCAACGGAGGCGTATTTACGCTTGGAACCACCCAGGACCTTGATGCACTGAACTCGGCGTGCGCCAGAGTTGTCAGCGACATCCAGATTGGTCTGCATCTGGATCATGTGGTTTCTCCCGACCTGTGGGGGCTGGTCTGATTAAATCCCCCAGGGTTTCGACAAATGAAAAATCCCGGAAGCTTACGCTTCCAGAACTTCCCAACGTTTCGTCTTCGATTTCGGCGCGCATTCGATGATGCGTACAGAGTCGCCGACCTTGAAGGCGTTCTTTTCGTCATGAGCCCGGTATTTCTTGGACTTACGAACGGTTTTGTGCAGCAGCGGGTGCTTGAAACGGCGCTCGACCAGCACGGTGATGGTCTGTTCGTTGGCGTCGCTGGTCACGGTGCCTTGCAGGATACGCTTGGGCATCTGATTACTCCTCGGATGCCGCGGCAGCGGCCTTTTCGTTCAGGATGGTTTTGACGCGGGCAGCGTTGCGGCGGGCCGCTTTGATGCCAGCAGTGTTTTCCAGCTGACCGGTTGCCTGTTGAAAGCGCAGGTTAAAGCTTTCTTTCTTCAGGTTGACCAGTTCCTCGCGGAGCTGATCAGGGGTCTTGTCACGCAGTTCTTGGGCGTTCATCGCCTTTTTCCTTTGCTCAAAACACCAGAAGGCCCCGTACACGGGTCACCTTTGACCTGGTGGATGAATGATAGACATACGAATCGCCCGACAACGCCGGGAGACCGCAAGATGCCGCTCTATAGGGGGTTAGGGGTGGGGTGGCAAGGGAAAGTTTGCCATGCGGGAACAGGGAAATTCCCAAAATCAAAAACTCGCGTGTGTCACCGTGTCAGACCCTGGCTATTTGCCACTCTGGTCAATACGGACAGCATCTCGGAAACCTCTTCCGGTGAAAGACGGCCATGACCGTCCAGGAACGCTCCGATGTCACGCCCGGTATATCGCCCCGTCAGCTTCCCTTCCTCAAGGATCAGATTGTTTCGCACGAGCTCCACGGCGGTCACATGGCAAATACGGCATTTCTCGATGAAGATCCCGCCCGAGTCCCGGATAATTCGGAAATGAGCAAGCAGAACCTCGGCCTTGTCCGGAGTCACCCCGCCATGACCGGAGCGCAGGTAAATTTCGACCGCCCGTCCGGACCGGGCTCCGACCAGCACGCCATCTGACACATTAAGCTCATCCCAAACGAAATCACCGGAATGGGGGGCGTGGCATCCGGAACAGCTGTTTTCGTAGATGCGGTGCGGGTCGACCTCCTGTCCCACTACGCCAGTCGCGCTTGAGACCAGTAGCCCTATGATCAATGTGACAAATCTCAGCACGGTGTGTCCGATCAAACCAGATACGCGGCACTCCGGTCCGACTCATCAGGCAGACCGACGCATTGGAGCGGAGTCTACAACGAGCAGGCTTAAGTGTGCTTGATCCCGATCAATCAAACAGGTGCAGAAGTCAGCCCTGCCAGAAACGGTCAGTCCCACTTATAGTTGAAACTCACCGAAATCCGCTCTTCCTCGGCCATGTTCATCGGCACCTCGTGGCGTAGCCAGCTTTCCCATAGCAGGACATCGCCCACCTGCGGCTTCATATAGATGAACGGCTGCAAATCGCGCCGCCCGCCTTTCAGCCGCGTCGGCGCGGCCATCATGCGGCCCGAACGGGGGTCTTCCAGTTTCAGCGCGCTCGCGCCTTCTGGCATCGCCACATAGGTGGTGCCGGAAATCACACTGTGCGGGTGCAGGTGGCTGGAATGCATGCCGCCTTCGGGCAGGATGTTGATCCACAGGTCTTCCAGCTTCAGCTTGCCCTCGCCCAGATCAAACTCCAGATCCTTGGCAAAAGCCGCCACATGGCTGTCCAGCGCCTTGACCAGATCGGCGAATATCGGAAACCGCCAGGGCAGGTCGGTCAGCGAGGCATAGCTGGTGTAACCGGGATAGCCGTTTTCTTCGCACCAGTCCTGACCGGCCTCGTCATCCTCGGCGATGACAAGGCACGAGCTTTCCAACTCCTCCGCATCGATCGGGGGACCGAATTCGGACAAAGAGGCACGATAGAGGCGGGTGACGAAGAGTGATTCAATCTGTGGCATGGCGCCGTCTTAACCCAGCCGCGTGGCGAAGGCGATGGCTGTTTTGCGAGGCTCTGCCTCGCGCTCCGGGATATTTGCGGCCAGATGAAGAACGGATCCCCTGCTTCATCTGGCCCAAAATATCCCGGGGGAGGCGCGCGGCACGCGCGGCGGGGGCAGAGCCCCTGACGAAAAACCCCCGCCGGTGGTCCGACGGGGGCCAATCTTGTCACGAACGGGGGGTGCCCCCGGATCGCTTACCAGTCTTCGCGAACCACGACGCGGGTCTTGATCGGCAGCTTCATCGCAGCCAGGCGCAGGGCCTCGCGGGCGATGTCGTCATTGACGCCGTCGATCTCGAACATCACGCGACCGGGCTTGACCTTGCAAACCCAGCGGTCGACCGAACCCTTACCTTTACCCATACGAACTTCGATCGGCTTTGCAGTGACCGGAGTGTCGGGGAAGATGCGGATCCAGACACGGCCCTGACGCTTCATGTGACGCGTCATGGCACGACGTGCAGCTTCGATCTGGCGTGCGGTTACACGCTCAGGCTCGATCGCTTTCAGGCCGTAGGTGCCAAAGTTCAGATCAGAGCCGCCCTTGGCTTCACCCTTGATCCGGCCTTTGTGCAACTTGCGGAATTTTGTACGCTTTGGTTGAAGCATATCTTTCCCTCCTTAGCGACGACCGCCACCAGCACCACGAGGTGCAGGGCCGTCCTGGAGTTCCTGTGCTTTACGGTCACGTGCCTGCGGATCGTGCTCCATGATCTCCCCTTTGAAGATCCAGACCTTGATCCCGATGATCCCGTAGGGGGTCATCGCTTCGGCATGTGCGTAATCGATGTCGGCGCGCAGCGTGTGCAGCGGCACACGGCCTTCGCGGTACCATTCGGTCCGTGCGATTTCGGCACCACCCAGACGGCCAGCGACGTTCACCCGGATACCCAGGGCACCCATGCGCATGGCGTTCTGTACGGCACGCTTCATCGCGCGGCGGAACGAAACACGGCGTTCCAGCTGCTGAGCGATTGACTCGGCAACCAGCTGACCGTCAAGCTCGGGCTTGCGCACTTCGACGATGTTCAGGTGCAGTTCGCTGTCGGTCATCGCGGCCAGCTTCTTGCGCAGAACTTCGATGTCTGCACCTTTCTTGCCGATGATGACACCCGGACGTGCGGTGTGGATCGTAACGCGGCACTTCTTGTGCGGACGTTCGATGATCACACGGGCAACACCGGCCTGCTTGCACTCTTTCTGAATGAACTCACGGATCTTGAGGTCTTCCAGAAGAAGATCACCGTAGTCCTTGGTATCTGCGTACCAGCGGCTGTCCCAGGTGCGGTTGACCTGAAGGCGCATGCCGATCGGATTGACTTTATGTCCCATTAGGCTTGCTCCTCAACTTGACGCACCTTGATGGTGATCTCCGAGAACGGCTTCATGATCTTGCCGAAACGGCCACGGGCACGCGGGCGACCGCGCTTCATGACCAGGTTCTTGCCAACCCAGGCTTCGGCGACGATCAGCTCGTCAACGTCCAGGTTGTGGTTGTTTTCGGCATTCGCGATTGCGGACTGCAGGCACTTCTTGACGTCCTGCGCGACGCGCTTGTTCGAGAAAGTCAGGTCGGTCAGGGCCTTCTCGACTTTCTTGCCGCGGATCATAGCTGCTACCAGGTTCAGTTTCTGCGGGCTGGTGCGAAGCATGCGCGTTTTCGCCATTGCTTCGTTTTCAGCCACGCGGCGGGGGTTCTTTTCCTTGCCCATGACTTACTTCCGCTTCGCTTTTTTGTCTGCGGCGTGGCCATAATAGGTCCGTGTCGGCGAATATTCACCGAACTTCTGACCGATCATGTCTTCCGAGACGTTTACCGGGATATGCTTCTGGCCGTTGTACACACCAAAGGTCAGACCCACGAACTGGGGCAGGATGGTGGAACGACGCGACCAGATCTTGATGACTTCGTTGCGGCCCGACTCGCGCGCTGCTTCGGCTTTTTTCAGCACGTAAGCATCGACGAAAGGACCCTTCCAAACAGAGCGAGACATGGATTAACGTCCCTTCTTCTTGGCGTGCCGCGAGCGGATGATCAGCTTCTGGGACGCTTTGTTCTTGTTGCGGGTACGCTTACCCTTGGTGTCCTTACCCCACGGCGTAACCGGCGTACGGCCACCCGAGGTACGACCCTCACCACCACCATGCGGGTGATCGATCGGGTTCATAGCAACACCACGAACCGACGGACGCACGCCCTTGTGGCGCATACGACCGGCTTTACCGAGGTTCTGGTTGCTGTTGTCGGGGTTGGACACGGCACCGATGGTGGCCATGCATTCCTGACGGACCATGCGCAGCTCGCCCGAGCTCAGACGGATCTGAGCGTAACCGCCATCGCGGCCCACGAATTGCGCGTAAGTACCGGCCGCACGTGCGATCTGACCGCCTTTGCCAGGCTTCATCTCGATGTTGTGGACGATGGTACCGATGGGCATGCCCGAGAACGGCATTGCGTTGCCCGGCTTGATATCGGCCTTTGCCGATGCGATGACCTTGTCACCAACAGCCAGACGCTGCGGAGCCAGGATATACGCCTGCTCGCCGTCTTCGTATTTTACCAGTGCGATGAACGCGGTCCGGTTCGGGTCATATTCGATCCGCTCGACGGTTGCCGCGACATCAAATTTGTTCCGTTTGAAGTCAACGATCCGGTAGAGACGCTTTGCGCCACCGCCGCGGCGGCGTGAAGTGATCCGTCCGGTGTTGTTCCGGCCGCCCGATTTGGTCAAACCCTCTGTAAGAGACTTGACCGGACGTCCTTTCCAAAGCTCCGAACGGTCGATCAGCACCAGCCCGCGCTGGCCCGGCGTCGTCGGCTTGTACGACTTGAGTGCCATGCTTTCTGTCTTCCGTTTAGCAAGTGCAGGGGAGGTCCCCCGCTATGTGATAGGCCCCCGTAGGTGCCAAAGGTATAGGGCCCCGAAGGTCCCCGGTTGCAAAATATCTAAGGCCCCGGAACGAATCCGAGGCCGCAAGATTGGGAGCGTTTAGCAGTGTTGGGGGTGGGTGTCTATAGGTGATCAGCTAGTTCGACGTCTTTTGTCACTCAAGTTACTTTCAGCTTAACTAGTATCATTCCAAAACGCCGAGGCTTCAGCAACTTTTATGTTTTCCGATGCAGCATTTAACAAATCGACAATCGCATAGTTGGCCGGATCTCGAAGGCGCACTTGATATTCTGGAAACATATCCGGCCCGAAATCCACAGCCAAAAGAAGCGATTCCAAAATTTCACTACATGCCTCGATAGTTCCCAAAACCAGATGCGCCACCCAAGGCTTCAATGAAACCAAGTTCTCATTATACCGGTGATAGTCTTGCCACTCTATCTCATCAAACGGAGCGCTGTTTGGGTTAACCGCAAAACCGCGCTCAGTAATGTATATATGCTCTGTACTCCTAGTGCCGTGGACGATCAAATCTCTCGCACCCCGTATCCGTTGAAGTGACGAAGCGTGTTTATTGTAGGTTTCGGCTATTTTATCCGGGAGGGCATATGTATTCGTGATATCGACAGCAGCGCGTATCTTGTCATCTTGCAGGACAAATTTCGTGAGCTTTCTTGGTAATCTGTTTTGTCGTTTCTTGGCGTCATCCTGTTTGTTTAATAAAGCGACGCGATCATTCCAAATCTTACTAAAAACCTCGTGAGTAAGGTCGAACACCGATCTTGATGTCACTAGCATGCCTTCTAACTCTGAGCGAACAAATGAGGATAATAGCGTAGCCGCCACAGTATCTCTTTGTTCAAAGAAGAAGGACAGCTTCGCGGCGTGAACGGCGAGGAGGTGAAAATCATCCTCAATCGCATGAACAAGGCCTCGAATTTCAGGGAAGCTAAGCTTTTGATGTGAAAAATTCAAAAACGAAAACAAAAGATCGTTTTCGTCAGCCAAAGCGCCTTTTGTTAGGTAGGTGCAATGTGCTGCATCTTGCATTTTCGCTTTGATTAGCAACCCGTCCTGCGTCGGCATCCAAAGCGTCCATTCTAGACCATTCCAAACCGGGCACATTACGACGTGACGTTCCCCGACAGCCTTAGGATTAAGGTGTTTAAGCTTGCTCAGTTCTTCCGGTTTGATGATTGGCAAAGATTATTACCTGCATAAATCATTGAGAATTGAGTAAGGGCTAACTCGCCAAGCATCGACCTACAACTATCAACTATAAACCTGCCTCCTCAAAGCCCGTTCATTGACGCGACCAAGCGCGGGACAAGGCCGAAGGCCGCCGCGCCAGCGACTGCCCGTCCCGGCGGGCTGGCGCTTTGGGGGCGTTAGCGCCTCGCTGGGAATTCGGATGTATCTGGTACCATAAAGCGCGCTGATCAGCTGTTGCAGCGCCACCCCACGGGCAGTCGCTGGCGCGGCTCACGGACCGGTAACTCTGAAAACTCCGCCTGCGCTCGACGCCGCGGAGGACCTCACCCATAAAGCGCGCGGGCCTCGGCGAAGGACAGCAGTCGGCGGCTTTGCTCATCCCACAGGTGCAGGCGCGCGTTGGCGAGGCTCTCGCGGATGGTCATCCGGTTGCTGTTTGCCAGTTCATCATGGTCGCGCAGCACTTCGGTCAGGCGATAGAACGGAATGCGGCTGTACAGGTGATGCACGTGGTGGATACCGATATTGGCGGTGAACCACTGCAACACGGACGGCAGTATATAATGAGAGCTTCCGTGCAGCGCCGCTTCGTGCAACTGCCAGTCTTCATCGGCGTCCCAATGTGTGTCCTCGAACTGGTGTTGCACATAGAACAGCCATACCCCGGCGGTGGCGGCAATCAGGGTCGAGGGCAGGAAGATCAGCACCATCGGCATCAGCCCGCCAAAATAGTAGATGGCCACAAGCGCAACCAGAATGGCAAGATTGGTGGCCATCGCGCTGACCCAGAACCGGACGCTGTCTGTCAGACCCAGTGGAAGGCGGTTCTGAAACAGGAACAGATATCCGGGGCCAAAGACGAACAGGGTGATCGGGTTTCGATACACACGATACCAGAACCGGTTCATCGGGGTTTTCGCCTGATACTCGGCCACGGTCAGGGTGTGGATATCGCCCATCCCGCGTTTGCCCAGATTGCCGGAACTGTTGTGATGTGTGGAATGCGTGCGGCGCCAGACATCATAAGGTGTCAGCGTCAGAACTCCGATCGAGCGTCCAACCCAGTCACTGACCGTCCGGTTCTTGAAGAACGCGCCGTGCCCGCAATCGTGCTGGATGGCAAACAGGCGCAACAGAAAGGCCGCGTTGAGAACGGAAATCGCAAAAGCAAGCCAATAGCTGACCGACAGCAACATCCAGGACAAAGCCCAAAGCGCGAAGAAGGGGATGATACTGACGCCCAGCTCAAACGCGCTGCGCAGCTGGTCGGGTTCGCGATATTTGGCAAGCGTTGTGACCCAGTCACGTGCAGCGGTAGTTTCCGGCTGTGTCCGGGTCGAATGAGTGGTTTCAGTCATGCGCCTGCCAAGTTCTTGTTTGTGGCAATCCGGATAGACTACCGCCCGGTCATGGCAAGCGATATTTGCCAAAATCGCCATATTTCGTGCTCAATTTTCGGTCAGACCCCGGTGAAGGTGTCCTTTTGGGTTCACCTTGCGGGGCCGGTCCCGGGGCTTTGGCCGGTCAGGCCGAGCGGCTGGCGATCTACAGGCTTGCCAAGGGGGATCATCGGGCCTATACGCCTGCGGTGGCTTTTTGGCCGCGAGAATCAAAACCAAGAAATGCCGTGTTTGGCCCATCACGCTTCGGGGGTCATATCCGGCTTAGGAGAAGCGAAATGAAACTGAACGAATTGCGCGACAATCCTGGCGCCGCCCCGAAACGCACCCGCGTTGGCCGTGGTCCGGGCTCCGGCAAAGGTAAAATGGGTGGCCGTGGTATCAAAGGCCAGAAATCCCGCTCGGGTGTGGCCATCAACGGCTATGAAGGCGGTCAGATGCCCTTGTACCAGCGTCTGCCCAAGCGTGGCTTCAACAAGCCCAACCGCAAGGAATTCGCCGTCATCAACCTGGGCCTGATCCAGAAATTCGTCGAAGCCGGCAAGCTGGACGCCAACGCTGCGATCACCGAAGACGCTCTGGTTGCGTCCGGTCTGGTCCGCCGCAAGCTGGATGGTATTCGCGTTCTGGCCAAAGGCGAGATCAGCGCCAAGGTTGATCTGGAAGTGACCGGTGCGTCGAAAGCTGCTGTCGAGGCAGTTGAAAAAGCGGGCGGTTCACTGAAAGTCACAAAAGCCGCTGCGGCAGAGTAAGCGCTTGTGAGCGGGCAAAGACCCGCTTACATAGACTTCAGAGTTTTCCAAGACGCCGTCCGAGCCGGAAAACGGTTCCGGGCGGCGTTTGCATAAGAGAGACCGACTTTATGGTATCAGCAGCAGAACAAATGGCAGCCAACACAAGCTGGGCTGCCCTTGGCAAGGCCACCGATCTGCGCAACCGCATCCTGTTCACGCTGGGTTTGCTGATCGTCTATCGTCTGGGCACCTTCATTCCGGTGCCGGGGATCGACGGAGCAGCCTTGCGCGAGTTCATGGAACAGGCGGGGCAGGGCATCGGCGGCATGGTTTCGATGTTTACGGGCGGGGCGCTTGGCCGAATGGGCATCTTTGCCCTTGGCATCATGCCCTATATCTCGGCCTCGATCATCGTACAGCTGCTGACATCGATGGTTCCCGCGCTCGAACAGCTCAAGAAAGAGGGCGAGCAGGGCCGCAAGAAGATCAACCAATACACCCGTTTCGGCACCGTGGCACTGGCCACCGTGCAGGCCTACGGTCTGGCTGTGTCGCTGGAATCGGGCGATCTGGCGACCGATCCGGGCCTGTTCTTCCGCATGTCGACCATGATCACGCTGGTCGGCGGCACCATGTTCCTGATGTGGCTGGGTGAGCAGATCACCGCGCGCGGCATCGGCAACGGTATTTCTCTGATCATTTTCGTCGGCATCATCGCCGAGGTTCCCGCCGCCCTGGCGCAGTTCTTCGCGTCGGGCCGTTCGGGCGCAATCAGCCCCGCCGTGATTGTTGGCGTGATCGTGATGGTGATTGCCGTCATCATGTTCGTGGTCTTCATGGAACGGGCGCTGCGAAAGATCCATATCCAGTACCCACGCCGTCAGGCCGGGATGAAAATCTACGAAGGCGGCTCCAGCCACCTGCCGGTCAAGGTCAACCCCGCGGGCGTGATACCGGCGATCTTTGCCAGCTCGCTGCTGCTGCTGCCGGTGACGATCTCGACCTTCTCGTCGGGCGCTGCAAACGGGCCGGTCATGTCGTGGCTGCTGGCCAATTTCGGCCCCGGACAGCCGCTGTATCTGCTGTTCTTCGCGTCGATGATCGTGTTCTTTGCGTATTTCTACACGTTCAACGTGTCGTTCAAGCCGGATGATGTGGCGGACAACCTGAAAAAGCAGAACGGGTTCGTGCCCGGTATCCGCCCCGGCAAGAAAACCGCCGAGTATCTGGAATACGTGGTCAACCGCGTACTGGTGCTGGGGTCGGCCTATCTGGCTGCCGTCTGTCTGCTGCCTGAAATCCTGCGGGGCCAATTTGCCATCCCGTTCTATTTCGGTGGCACCTCGGTTCTGATTATCGTCTCCGTGACCATGGACACGATCCAGCAGGTTCAGAGCCATCTTCTGGCGCATCAATACGAAGGGCTTATCGAAAAGTCTCAACTGCGCGGCAAAAGCAAGAAACGCGGCAGGAAGGGACCCTCTCGTCGATGAATATCATTCTGTTGGGCCCCCCGGGGGCAGGGAAAGGAACGCAGGCGCGTCATCTGGTTGAAACACGCGGCATGGTGCAGCTCAGCACGGGCGACATGCTGCGCGAAGCCAAAACCTCGGGCACGGAGATGGGCCGGAAGGTTGCGGCGATCATGGATGCGGGCAAGCTGGTCACCGATGAAATCGTGATCGGCCTGATCGAAGAGAAACTGACCACCGAAACAGGCGCCGGTTTCATCTTTGACGGCTTTCCCCGAACGCTGGCGCAGGCCGATGCGCTGGCCGCTCTGCTGACCAAGCTGGGCCAGTCGCTGCACACCGTGATCGAGATGCGCGTTGATGACGACGCGCTGGTGGGCCGGATCACCGCACGCTCAACCTGCGGCGGATGTGGTGAAGTCTATAACGACAACACCAAGCCGATCCCGGCGGATGGCAAATGCACCAATTGCGGCAAGGAAAATGACTTCCAGCGCCGCGCCGATGACAACGAAGACAGCCTGCGCACGCGCCTGATGGAATACTACAAGAAGACGTCTCCGCTGATTGGCTATTACTACGCCAAGGGCGATCTGCGCCCCGTGAACGGGCTGGCGGATATCAAGGAAGTGACGGCCTCGATCGAGGCGATACTGGGTTGACCGAAAGTTGGGGCTTGACGGCCCCACCAAAAGCCCATATCGACCCCCATCCCTAAAGGGAATCAAGACCGCATGCGGGATTCGTCCCAAATGCCCCGACCACCTCGAATAATACTGGACCCTCTGGCGTCACTGCCACGGTAAAGTGTTGTGAAAAAAGGTTCCGGAGTTACGGAACCGCAACAAAAAGGAAAGTGACACGTGGCACGTATTGCCGGCGTAAACATCCCGACTGCAAAGCGGGTTCCAATCGCCCTCACATATATCACCGGTATCGGCAACACCTCGGCCAACGCAATCTGCGAAGCCGTGGGCATTGAAGCGCACCGCCGCGTCAATGAACTGTCGGATGCCGAAGTTCTGGCCATCCGCGAACATATCGACGCCAACTACACCGTCGAAGGTGACCTGCGTCGCGAAGTTCAGATGAACGTCAAGCGTCTGATGGACCTGGGCTGCTATCGCGGTCTGCGTCACCGCCGCAACCTGCCGGTTCGCGGTCAGCGTACCCACACCAACGCTCGTACCCGCAAAGGCCCCGCAAAGGCCATTGCCGGTAAGAAGAAATAAGGGAGGGTCTGACCGATGGCACGCGATAAGACTCGCATCAAGCGCAAAGAGCGCAAGAACATCGCATCGGGCGTTGCCCATGTGAACTCGACCTTCAACAACACCAAGATCCTGATCTCGGACGTACAGGGCAACGCCATCTCGTGGTCGTCTGCCGGTACCATGGGCTTCAAGGGATCGCGGAAATCTACCCCGTATGCCGCGCAGATGGCTGCGGAAGACGCAGGCAAGAAAGCGCAGGAACATGGCGTCAAGACGCTGGAAGTCGAAGTTCAGGGCCCCGGTTCGGGTCGTGAGTCGGCTCTGCGCGCACTGGCTGCCGTGGGCTTCAACATCACGTCGATCCGTGACGTGACCCCTATTGCTCACAACGGCTGCCGTCCGCCGAAGCGTCGTCGCGTCTAAGCGATCTGAAATTAAGCTGGGGCTGTGTTTTTACACGGCCCCAGCACGTCATTTTGAACCTCGGGCGTCTGCACCTTGTTGGTCATGGGGCGCGGGCAGGAATGGAGGGATTACATGATCCACAAGAATTGGGCAGAATTGATCAAGCCGACCCAGCTGGAAGCCAAGCCGGGCAACGACCCTGCGCGTCAGGCGACCCTGGTTGCCGAACCGCTGGAGCGTGGTTTTGGTCTGACCCTGGGCAACGCCCTGCGTCGCGTTTTGATGAGCTCGCTGCAAGGCGCGGCCATCACCAGCGTCCAGATCGACAACGTCCTGCACGAGTTCTCCTCGGTTGCGGGCGTGCGCGAAGACGTCACCGACATCATCCTGAACCTCAAGCAGGTTGCCCTGCGCATGGAAGTCGAAGGCCCCAAGCGCCTGTCGATCAATGCCAAAGGTCCGGCAATCGTTACCGCAGGTGACATCAGCGAAAGCGCAGGTATCGAGGTTCTGAACCGCGATCACGTCATCTGTCACCTGGACGACGGCGCCGACCTGTTCATGGAGCTGACCGTCAACACCGGTAAGGGTTACGTTTCGGCTGAAAAGAACAAGCCGGAAGATGCGCCCATCGGCCTGATCCCGATCGACGCGATCTATTCGCCGGTCAAGAAAGTCGCCTATGACGTGCAGCCGACCCGCGAAGGTCAGGTTCTGGACTATGACAAGCTGACCCTGAAGATCGACACCGACGGTTCGATCACCCCCGATGACGCACTGGCCTACGCCGCGCGCATCCTGCAGGATCAGCTGTCGATCTTCGTCAACTTCGACGAGCCGGAATCGGCAAACCGTCAGGACGAAGACGATGGTCTGGAGTTCAACCCGCTGCTGCTCAAGAAAGTGGACGAGCTGGAACTGTCGGTCCGTTCGGCAAACTGCCTGAAGAACGACAACATCGTCTATATCGGCGACCTGATCCAGAAGACCGAAGCCGAGATGCTGCGCACCCCGAACTTCGGCCGCAAGTCGCTGAACGAGATCAAGGAAGTGCTGTCCGGCATGGGTCTGCACCTCGGCATGGATGTCGAGGACTGGCCGCCCGACAACATCGAAGATCTGGCAAAGAAATTCGAAGACGCGTTCTAAGCATCTTCGGCTGCGGCGGCGGGGCCAACCTGCCGTCGCAGGTTTTGTACATTTCGGACCAATGGGGTCTGAAAGCCGGTACAAAACGTACAATCCGGGCAATCCCGCCCCAAGGTGAGCCTCTGACACGCATCGGAGGCCGGACAAAGCAAAACGCGAAAGAAGGAATTGAAAAATGCGTCACGCACGTGGTTACCGCCGCCTGAACCGTACTCATGAGCACCGCAAGGCTCTGTTTGCAAACATGGCTGGCTCGCTCATCGAACATGAGCAGATCAAGACAACTCTGCCCAAAGCAAAAGAACTGCGCCCGATCATCGAAAAACTGATCACCCTGGGCAAGCGCGGCGACCTGCACGCCCGCCGTCAGGCCGCAGCTCAGCTGAAAGAAGACAAAGACGTCGCCAAGCTGTTCGAAGTTCTGGGCCCCCGCTATGCTGAGCGTCAGGGCGGTTATGTCCGCATCCTGAAAGCCGGATTCCGCTATGGTGACATGGCTCCGATGGCGATCATCGAATTCGTCGATCGCGACATCGATGCCAAAGGCGCCGCGGACAAAGCCCGCGCTGCCGCCGAAGAGGCCGCAGCCGAAGAATAAGCACGACGGTCATCGACCTGATGCGCCTGCCCGAGCAATCGGGCGGGCTTTTTTGTGCCTCAGCTAACCAATTGCCTTCATTCGATTTGCGCCATAAGTTCAGGCTGTTATGGCAAGTGAACCCGCAGCAGGATACTCAGGCAAACCGCTCTGGTCGAAACTGGGTTTCAAACCCGGATATGCGGTCCGTACGCTCAACGCTCCTGCCCATTATCCCAACCTGACTGCAGGTGCCGACGGTGTTCTGTTCGACCCTGCAGCCGATCCTGCGGATGCGGTTCACATGTTCCTGAACCATCCGGACCAGATCGCCGAATTGGCCGCTGAGCAAATCGCCCACATACGGAGCGGAGGAATGCTGTGGGTCTCCTGGGCCAAGAAATCTTCGCCCCTGCACGCAGGTGTGACCGAGGATATGCTGCGCAGTGAAATCCTGCCGCTGGGCTGGGTCGACGTGAAGGTTTGCGCGATTGACGCCGATTGGTCCGGGCTCAAGTTCCTGCGCCGCCGAAGCTGAGCGCGCGGCTTGCATTTATTGCCTTTGCCCCGCATATCCCAAAGATAATCAAATCCGGAGCCCCCATGATCCGCGCATCCTTTATCTCTCTTATGCTTGTCATGGCCCTGCCAGCATTTGCCGAAACCCGCGTCCCGCAATCGCAGTCCGAAATCTCTCTGGGCTTTGCTCCGGTGGTCAAAAAGGCCTCGCCTGCGGTGGTGAATATCTACGCCAAGATCGTGCGGCAGGGGCGGGCCAGCCCGTTTTACTCGGACCCGTTCTTTCGGGATTTCTTTGGCGGCAGCCTGGGAACGCCGCAGCCGCGGGTTCAGAACTCGCTGGGCTCCGGGGTCATCCTGTCTGAAGATGGCTACGTTGTGTCCAACTACCATGTTGTAGGCTCGGCGACCGAAATCAGGGTCGTGACAACCGACCGGCGCGAGTTTTCTGCCACAGTCGTACTGGGGCACGAAGAAAGCGACATTGCGATTCTGCGTCTGGAAGAGGCGCAAGACCTGCCCTACCTGACCCTGCGCGATTCCGATCAGGTCGAGGTTGGCGAACTGGCCCTTGCCATCGGCAACCCGTTCGGGGTGGGGCAAACGGTGTCCTCTGGTATCATCTCGGGCTTGGCGCGCACAGGTACTGCGACAGGCAATGCACGCGGGTATTTCATTCAGACAGATGCAGCGATCAACCCGGGCAACTCCGGTGGTGCGCTGATTGATGTGAACGGGGACCTTATCGGGATCAACACCTCTATTCTAACACGCTCGGGCGGGTCGAATGGCATCGGTTTTGCCATCCCCGCAAATCTTGTGGCCGAGTTTCTGAAACAGGCCCAGCAGGGCAATGACAGTTTTATCAGCCCCTGGGCAGGCATGACCGGTCAACATATGAGCGCGGATATTGCTGAATCCCTTGGTCTTGCCATCCCGCTGGGTGTTGTCATCTCGGACCTTCATGACCTTAGCCCGCTGCGCGAGGCGGGGCTTAAGGTGGGGGACGTCGTGACCCATGTGGACGGGGACGAAGTGAACTCGCCTGCCGAGATGAAGTTTCGCATGTCTGTCGCAGGGGTTGGGGGAACATCGGTTCTGACACGGCTGCGTGGCACCCAGAGCGAAGAGGTTGAGGTGGCACTGATCAAAGCGCCCGAAGTCCCGGCGGCTGAAGAGACGACATTGGATGAAGACACTGTCCTGCCGGGGCTGGTGGTGTCCCGCGTCAACCCTTCGGTGATCTCTGACATGGGCTTGCCACTGTCCCAGACAGGTGTCGTTGTTGTTGATCCCGGCCCCTATGGTGGACGCGCGGGTTTGCGATCGGGGGATATTCTTGAAAGCATCAATTCCAATGACATCGAACGTCCTGGGGATGTAGAGAATGCGCTGACAGATCCGGGTCGTCGTGTGCAGATGGGTCTTCTGCGCGGTGGCCGGTCAGTCTCATTGCGGTTCCGGCTGTAACCCGTGAGCGATCTGTTCGATACCGGGCCAACGGAACCCACCGCTGCGCCACACCGTCCCCTGGCGGACCGGTTGCGCCCGCAGACTCTTGCCGAGGTCATCGGTCAGGAACAGGTTCTTGGCCCGAATGCGCCGCTGGGGGTCATGCTGGCGTCGGGCAGTCTGTCCAGCCTGATCTTCTGGGGGCCGCCCGGTGTCGGAAAGACGACGATCGCACGGTTGCTGGCGCAGGAAACCGATCTGCATTTCGTTCAGATCAGTGCGATTTTCACCGGTGTGCCGGATTTGAAGAAGGTTTTCGAAGCGGCCAAGATCAGGCGTCAGAATGGGCAGGGGACCTTGCTGTTCGTGGACGAGATTCACCGCTTCAACAAGGCACAGCAGGACGGTTTTCTGCCGCATATGGAGGACGGCACGATCCTTCTTGTCGGGGCAACGACCGAGAACCCGTCCTTTGAGCTGAACGCCGCGGTTCTCAGCCGGTCGCAGGTTCTGGTGCTGGAACGGCTTGGCCTTTCCGATCTTGAACGCCTGACCCAGCGCGCCGAAAAAGAGCTGGACCGCGCGCTGCCGTTGACACCCGCAGCCCGCGATGCGTTGCAGGAAATGGCCGATGGTGACGGGCGGGCGTTGCTGAACCTGATCGAACAGGTCTCGGCCTGGAAGGTGGATGCGCCACTGGACACGGACGCGCTGTCGACGCGGCTGATGCGGCGGGCGGCGAAATATGACAAGTCGGGCGATGAACATTACAACCTGATTTCAGCCCTGCACAAATCGGTGCGCGGGTCCGACCCGGACGCGGCGCTGTACTGGTTTGCGCGAATGCTGACAGGGGGCGAAGACCCGCGCTATCTGGCGCGTCGGATCACACGGATGGCGGTCGAGGATATCGGTCTGGCCGACCCGCAGGCGCAGGCCATCTGCCTGCAATCCTGGGAAACGTATGAGCGGCTCGGCTCTCCCGAAGGTGAGCTGGCGCTGGCGCAGGCGCTGGTCTATCTGGCCCTGGCCCCGAAATCCAACGGTGCTTATGTCGGCTATAAGGCAGCGATGCGGCTGGCCAAGCAATCAGGCAGCGAGCCACCACCCAAACATATCCTGAATGCCCCCACATCACTGATGAAGGATCAGGGATATGGTGCTGGCTATGCGTATGACCATGACGCCGAAGACGGGTTTTCCGGTCAGAACTATTTTCCCGAAACGATGAAACGCCCGGTTTTGTATCAACCGGTCGAGCGCGGGTTCGAGCGTGAGCTGAAAAAGCGCCTCGATTACTTCGCCAAGCTTCGGACCCAGCGCAACAGCTAGGCTGGCTGGGAATGTATTGACCGCGCCGAGAAGTGGCGGGTGGCGCTGAGCCCCCACGAACGCCAAAGGTTCCTGTCTGATACCTTGACTCTTGCCGCGTTGCGCGCGAGAGACCCCCATGATTTCTGGGACACGGACAAAGACGCAATCCGGGCGGATCACCCGCGCGGCGCAAGGGGCAATGGCATGAGTGGCGTACAGATGATTACAGTCGCTGAAGGGGACGGCGATCAGCGTGTGGACCGCTGGTTGCGCCGCCTGTTCCCGCATGTCAGCCAGGGCCGCATCGAAAAGATGTGCCGCAAGGGAGAACTGCGTGTGGATGGCAGCCGGGCCAAGGCCTCGACCCGATTGGAGGTCGGGCAGGTGGTTCGTGTGCCGCCATTGCCGGGGCCTGATCACAAACCGGTTGAGGTCAAGCATCGTATCTCGGATGCGGATGCCAAGATGATCCAGTCCTGCGTGATCTACAGTGATGATCACATTCTGGCCCTGAACAAGCCGCAGGGCCTGCCGGTACAGGGCGGCAGCGGGCAGACCCGGCATGTCGACAGCCTGTCCGAGGCG
The DNA here is from genome assembly GCF_056535045.1 of Ruegeria sp. O6. Lineage (NCBI taxonomy): Bacteria > Pseudomonadati > Pseudomonadota > Alphaproteobacteria > Rhodobacterales > Roseobacteraceae > Ruegeria > Ruegeria sp. O6. The sequence continues at coordinate 89,690 of NZ_JBQERM010000002.1, forward strand.
TTGCGGTTTGGGTATGACGAAAACCCGCGTCTGGTTCACCGCCTGGACAAGGATACGTCAGGTGTTCTGCTGCTGGCCCGCACGCGCGAAGCCGCGAAGGGGCTGACAGCCGCTTTCCGTCACCGCGACACGCGCAAGATTTACTGGGCGCTGGTTGCAGGTGTTCCCACGCCATATCTGGGTGAAATCAAGACGGGTCTTGTGAAAGCAGCCGGTCATGGCGCCCACGGCGAGGGTGAAAAGATGATCCCCGTCCATATGAACGAGATCGACAGCACCCCCGGTGCGAAACGGGCACATACTCATTATGCGACCCTCTACCGCGTGGCCGGACGCGCCGCTTGGGTGGCGATGGAGCCAATCACGGGCCGCACCCACCAACTGCGCGCGCATATGGCAGCGATCGGGCATCCGATCATTGGCGACGGCAAATACGGTGGCTCGGGGCAGGAAAACCTGGGTGATGGCTGGGGCGCACAATTGGGTGGGATCATCAGCAAAAAGCTGCATCTGCACGCGCGGCGACTGTCATTCCTGCATCCGATCACGCGCAAACCAGTGACCGTGACAGCGCCCTTGCCGGAACATATGAAACACAGCTGGGACACCTTTGGCTGGACCGAAGATCTGGCCGCAGACGACCCGTTTGAGGCGCTGCAATGAGAGCACCCCTGCGGTTGGTTCTGTTTGATGTCGATGGCACTCTGGTCGACAGTCAGGGCAGTATCGTTCACGCCATGACCACCAGCTTTCAGGCCGCGTCGGTACCTGTACCGACGCGAGAGGTGATCCTGTCCATTGTCGGATTGTCCCTGCCACATGCCATCGCACGATTGGTGCCGGACCAACCTTCCTCGGTACAGAACGATCTCGTTGAAGGGTACAAGGAAGCTTATCACGCGCATCGCTTGGATTTGGGCGCTGCCAGCTCTCCGCTCTATCCCGGCGCGCGAGAGGCGATTGAAGCCTTGCACGCCGTACCCGAAGTGCTTCTTGGGGTGGCAACCGGCAAATCCAAGCGCGGACTTGATGCGTTGATCGAAGTGCATGGGCTTGAGCGCTACTTCGTCACCCGGCAGGTCGCCGACCACCATCCGTCGAAACCGCATCCTTCCATGGTGCAGGCCGCGTTGGCCGAGACCGGAGTCGAATCCGACTGCGCGGTGATGGTCGGCGATACAAGCTATGACATGGACATGGCTGCCGCTGCCGGGGTGCGCGGCATCGGCGTGGCATGGGGGTACCATGATCGGTCTGCTTTGACCTCGGCCTTCTGCGTGATTGAGACCTTTGACCAGTTGCCCACTGCGCTGGCCGGGATATGGAACTGAAACATGAGTGACTGGAAACCGAAACGCGTCTGGAAAGAAAGCCGGATTACCGAGGTCGACGGCGGGTTTACGGTTGAACTGGATGGCCGCCGCGTCAAGACCCCTGCCAAAGCGGCGTTGATCCTGCCGACCCGCGCCATGGCCGAAGCGGTTGCGTCAGAATGGGATGCCCAGCAGAAAGAGGTAGATCCGTCGACGATGCCATGCACCCGTTCGGCGAATGCGGCAATCGACAAGGTTCGGTCCCAGCACGGGGAAGTTGCCGATATGCTTGCGGATTACGGCGATTCTGATCTGCTGTGCTATCGAGCGACACATCCAACAGAGTTGCAGGAACGTCAAAGCGCCGAATGGGATCCGGCACTGGACTGGGCCGAGGCTGCGCTGTCTGCTCGCTTGCAGCCGGTTATAGGTGTGTTGCACAAGCCGCAATCTGCCGCTGCCCTGTCGGCGCTGCGTGCTCGCGTCCATGCGCTGGATGCGTTTCAACTGGCGGCGTTCCACGATCTGGTCAGCTTGTCAGGGTCATTGATTCTCGGGTTTGCGGCGGCCATGGATTGGCGCGAACCGGCCGAAATATGGCGCATTTCGAGGCTGGACGAAACCTGGCAGATCGAACAATGGGGTCACGATGACGAGGCCCATGCGGTTGCCGAAACGAAGAAAGCCGCATTTCTGCATGCTAAACGCTTCTTTGATATGTCGGTTTGATCCTTATTTTCCGATTTTTGGCCAAATGTTCAAATTGGTTGGGGTCTGATCCATCGTTTTCGATGATCCGACCCTTGACGTTTGTTTATGAATACGCCCAAACTCAGTGCCACTAAAGGGGAGACACCTTTGGAGTAACCTATCCGGCATCCACTTGCCGGGCAGAGCCGCCTCTGATGGGGCGGGAAATCAGGAAGAGGTAAAAATGAAAAAATCCGTAATCTTGGGCGCGGCAACGATTGCCGGTCTTGCTGCTGGCGCAGCCGTGGCAGGGACCGTTGACGACGTTAAAGCGCGCGGCAAGCTGAACTGTGGTGTGACCACCGGTCTGGTTGGCTTTGCTGCTCCTGACGCCAATGGCGAATGGCAGGGCTTTGACGTATCTCTGTGCCGTGCCGTTGCTGCTGCTGTTCTGGGCGATGCAAGCGCGGTAGAATTCGTTCCGACCACCGGTAAGACACGTTTTACCGCTCTGGCCTCGGGCGAGATCGACATGCTGGCGCGGAACACCACCTGGACCTTCAGCCGCGACGTCGACCTGAAGTTCGAATTCACCGGTGTGAACTACTATGACGGTCAGGGCTTTATGGTTCCCAAGGCACTGGGCGTAAGCTCGGCCAAGGAACTGGACGGCGCAACCGTTTGTATCCAGACCGGCACCACAACCGAGCTGAACCTGGCGGACTTCTTCCGTTCGAACAACATCAGCTACGAACCGGTTCCGATCGAAACCAACGCCGAAGCACAGCAGCAGTACCTGGCTGGCGCATGTGACGTTTACACCACCGACGCTTCGGGTCTGGCGGCAACCCGCGCCACATTCGAAAACCCCGGTGATCACATCCTGCTGCCTGAAATCATCTCGAAAGAGCCGCTGGGCCCGCTGGTCCGTCACGGCGACCACGAGTGGGGCGACGTTGTGCGCTGGACTCTGAACGCGCTGATCTCGGCTGAAGAACTGGGCGTAACCTCGGCCAATATCGATGAACTGGCCGCTGGCACCGAAAACCCCGAAATCAACCGCCTGCTGGGTACCGAAGGCACCCTGGGCGAGATGCTGGGTCTGAACGCTGACTGGGCAGCCAAGGCGATCAAAGCCGGCGGCAACTATGGCGAAGTGTTTGCCAAGAACATCGGTGAAGAAACCCCGATTGGTCTGGCACGCGGCCTGAACGCACAGTGGACCGAAGGCGGCCTGCTGTACTCGCCGCCGTTCCGCTAATATCGACGGAGAAGGGCGCAGGGCAACCTGCGCCCTTTTTCCATCCATAAGAATCACGCCCGTACGGTTTTGAGCAGGGATCAACTCTGCCGACATATTTACGGGATGCACGGGGATATACATAGGTCATGACGACTCTCACTGACCCGCCGAAGGAGCAGTTCCGGCTGTCCATGCTCCTTTATGATACGCGGTACCGATCTGCGACCATCCAGGTCATTGCAATGATTGGTTTTATGCTTCTGGCAGCCTGGATCATCTCCAATACCATCCAAAACCTCGAAGCGCTTGGAAAACCGGTTGAGTTCGGCTTTTTCGCAGAACCGGCCAGTTACGATATCAACCAGCGCTTGCTTGAATACGATTCGCGCGACAGTCACTTGCGCGCGGCCTTTATCGGCTTGCTGAACACGCTGGTTGTGGCGGTTCTTGGTTGTATCACAGCAACGATAGTCGGTGTTTTGGTTGGTGTTCTGCGCCTGTCCAACAACTGGCTGGTTGCGCGGATCATGACCGTCTATGTCGAGATGTTCCGCAACGTACCTGTGCTGCTGTGGATCGTTCTGGCCATGGCCATTCTGATCGAAAGCCTGCCAGCACCAAGGGCGTTCCGCGGAGAAAACCCAGAAGCCACGATGAATCTGTTCGATTCTGTCGCGGTGACCAATCGCGGGGTCTATATCCCGGAGTTCCTGTTCTCGCGCAGCCTGGGTGATATACACATCTTCGGTGCGTCGAGCCTGCGGTTCGATATCTCGCTGGACCTGATCGCCATTCTGATCGTGCTTGGTGGCAGCATCTTTGCGATGCGCAAGGTGTCCGCCTGGGCACAAGCCAAGCAAGAGGCATCCGGTGATCGTCCGACTATCTGGCACATCCAGCTGGGTATTCTGTTTGTGCCGATGATTGTCCTTCTCACCATCCTGGGGTTTCACCTTGGTTTCCCTGAGCTGAAAGGCTTCAACTTTACCGGCGGCACACATTTGCGTAACTCGTTGATCGCGCTGTGGCTGGCCTTGTCGCTTTACACGGCGGCCTTCATCGCCGAGATCGTTCGTGCGGGTATCCTGGCCATCTCAAAAGGCCAAACCGAAGCCGCATCGGCGCTGGGTCTGCGCCCGGGCCGGACCATGCGCCTTGTGATCCTGCCGCAGGCATTGCGGGTGATCATTCCGCCCATGATCTCGAACTACCTGAACCTGACCAAGAACTCGTCACTGGCGATCGCGGTCGGATATATGGACATCACGGGGACCCTTGGCGGCATCACCATGAACCAGACCGGTCGCGAGCTGGAATGTGTTCTGCTGTTGATGCTGGTCTATCTGTCCATCTCGCTGAGCATCTCAGGGGTGATGAACTGGTACAACAACCGTGTAAAACTGGTGGAGCGGTAATATGAGTGATGTTTCATTTGTCCGCACGGAAATGCTGCCCGAGCAGGCACCGCCTGCTTCCGAGGTCGGTGCGCTGGGATGGGTCAAGCACAACCTGTTCTCAAGTTGGTTTAACACGATCCTGACGGTGGTTTCGCTTTATGCGATCTACTACGTGCTGTCAGGTGTTCTGCCATGGATTTTCCAGTCCGTGTGGAATGCCGACTCTCTCAACGAGTGCCGCGAGATCATGATGGCCACCTGGGGGTCGACCCATGGGCACGCCTGCTGGGCGGTTATCAATGACCGATGGTTACAGTTGCTGTTCGGCTTCTATCCAAGCCATCTGTACTGGAGACCGATCCTTGCGCTGGTTCTGTTGCTGGTCGCATTGGCGCCGGTTCTGTATTCGGACCGCGTCCCAACCAAGATGCTGATCTTCACGGCAATCTACCCGTTCCTGATGCCGTTCCTGATGTGGGGCGGAACCATCTGGGGGCCAATCTCGGCCGCGCTTGGGTTTGTCGTCGGTTGGTTTGCGTATTCGGTTCTCAGCAAACAGGTGAGTGAACTGGTGGGTATGATCGGTGCGGTCGTTGCCGCAGTGATCTGGTGGCTGGTGCTATCCAGCTATTTCACGGGCGCGATGGACTCGGTTCTGCCGATTGGCATCGAAGCTGTTGAAAGCCGTCAGTTCGGTGGTTTCATGCTGGCGATCCTGCTGGGCGTTGTGGCCATTGGTGTCTCACTTCCGATCGGTATCGTTCTGGCGCTAGGGCGTCAGTCGGACCTGCTGATCGTCAAATACCTGTGCGTGGGCTTTATCGAGTTCATTCGCGGTGTGCCGCTGATCACCTTGTTGTTCGTGGCGTCGCTGCTTCTGAACCTGTTCCTGCCACCGGGCACCAACTTTGACATCATCCTGCGGGTGATGATCATGATGACCCTGTTCTCGGCGGCCTACATGGCCGAGGTGATCCGGGGTGGTCTGGCTGCCCTGCCACGAGGACAGTACGAAGGCGCCGACAGTCTGGGCCTGAATTACTGGCAGGCGCAAAGGCTGATCATCATGCCACAAGCCCTGAAAATCTCAATTCCGGGCATCGTGAGCACATTCATCGGGATCTTCAAGGATACGACGCTGGTGTCGATTATCGGGTTGTTCGACGTGATCGGATTGGCATCTGCTATCCGCGCCGACACAGCCTGGAACGGCATCTATTGGGAACTGTTCGCGTTCATCGCGTTCCTGTTCTTCATCGTCTGCTTCTCTATGTCCCGTTATTCCATGTATCTGGAGCGCAAGCTTCAGACTGGCCACCGTTAAGGAGTTCAACACATGTCTGAACTTGCAATTGACCGCGAAATCGACCGTTCCAAAATGCAGGTGAGCGACGAGGTCGCCATCGAAATCACCAACATGAACAAGTGGTACGGTTCCTTTCACGTGCTGCGCGACATCAATCTGACCGTCAATCAGGGCGAGCGGATTGTTATTGCGGGTCCGTCCGGGTCAGGGAAATCTACTCTGATCCGCTGCCTGAACGCGCTGGAGGAACACCAGCAGGGCACGATCATCGTGGATGGGACCGAGCTGTCGAATGACCTCAAGAACATCGACAAGATCCGGTCCGAGGTTGGCATGGTGTTCCAGCACTTCAACCTGTTCCCGCACCTGACCATTTTGGAGAACTGCACGCTGGCCCCGATCTGGGTGCGCAAGACGCCCAAGAAAGAGGCCGAAGAGCGCGCGATGCATTTCCTTGAAAAGGTGAAAATCCCCGAGCAGGCCGACAAGTATCCTGGTCAGCTTTCGGGTGGTCAGCAGCAGCGTGTGGCAATTGCCCGCTCGCTGTGCATGATGCCGCGGATCATGTTGTTCGATGAACCGACATCGGCGTTGGACCCCGAGATGATCAAAGAGGTGCTCGACACCATGATCGAGCTGGCCGAAGAAGGCATGACCATGCTGTGCGTGACGCACGAGATGGGCTTTGCCCGTCAGGTTGCCAACCGTGTGATCTTTATGGATGCGGGCCAGATCGTGGAACAGAACGAACCGGAAGAGTTCTTCAATAATCCGCAAAGCGAGCGGACCAAACTGTTCCTCAGCCAGATTCTGGGACACTGAACGGCTCAAAATGGTGGAAAGGCGGGGTTTTGCCCCGCCTTTTTCTATTCCAGCAACTCTCGCGCGGTGGTGAAGCCCAGCACGGTGCCCATATGCCATCGCACGTCCGACCAGCTGTCGGCGTTGAATGTCATCACAGTGGTTGCACAAGTCGGATAATCGAAAAAGCGCATGTGATCCGGTGGCCGTTGCACAAGGCGGTTGGCGAATTCGGCGATTCCGGGGTTATGACCCAGCATCAACACAGTCGGCTCCGTAGCGCTAGCCAACGCGCGCAACATGTCTTCGGCGTCGGCGTGGTAGAGCGCATTGTGAAAGCGGACCTTATCGGCCGCTAACCCCATCCGGTCCCATGTCTCGCGGGTGCGGGTTGACGTCGAGCTTAGCACTTCATCCGGCAGCCAGCCGCTATCGCGCAGCCATGCACCAATGGCCGGGGCTGACCTGCGCCCGCGCTTGCTCAGGGGGCGTTCATGATCGCCAAGTCCTGGGTTATCCCAGCTGGATTTGGCGTGACGCGTCAGGATCAAAGTGCGGGTCATGACGGGTGAAAAGCCCTCATATGATGGGCTGATTGTTCGGGGTCGCGCCCTGCGCCCGCGCTGAGCGGGCAGGCGAGGCGGGCCAGACAGCCGCCTGTCATGCAGGTTTGACCCTCAGTGGTATCAAGATGGTCGTGGCAGGCTGCAAGGTCATAGAAGTTTTGCGCGTTCAGCGCGCCGACAGGGCAGGCCGTCGTGCACGGGGCGGCGCAGGTGTCACAGGGGGAAACGCTAGACGCCTCAGGGATAGCAAGCTCATGGGCGAAATGCAGTGCGCCGCGATATGAGATCATCATACCGACTGTGTCATGTACCAAAGCCCCCACCGGGCTGCTGAAGGTACGTCCCGATTTCAGGGCCCAGTCGATGAAAGGCGCATAGGGCGGACCACCAAAGGGGAAATAGGCCTGTGCACCGAACGCACGTGCCATCTGGCCAACGACTCTGGTTGACCAGCGGTCTACTGGATCAGGCCCCTGCCATTCCGGCGAGGCTTTCAGAGCAGGCCAGAAATCAGGACCCGCGCCCAGCAAGACCAGCGTGCCAGTGTCAAGTTGCCGGGCCGCCACGCGATGAGGATGCAGCGCACCCATGACAATCAACCCCGCCTGACGCGCCGCGTGTTCTACGCGGCCATAGGTTGCCGCATCCGGAACTGAGGAAGGTTGCGCAAGCTCTGTCATCTTCCCTCGGCTGTTGCTGCGATCAGTCTGGCCGTATCAGCGACCCGGCGCCATGTTCCGTGAACAGTTCAAGCAGAACCGCATTTGGCGCGCGCCCGTCAAGTATCACGACGGCCCGAACGCCGCTGTGCAGGGCATCGAGGGCAGTTTCGGTCTTGGGGATCATGCCACCTGCGATGGTGCCTTCGCGGGTCATCTCGCGAATCTGGCCGGCTTTCAGCTCGGTCACCACATCGCCTGCCGCGTTCTTGACGCCCGAGACATCTGTCAGCAGCAGAAGGCGGTCTGCTTTTAGTGCCGAGGCTATCGCCCCGGCCGCCGTATCGCCGTTCACGTTGAACGTTTCGCCCTCACGGCCCGCGCCCAGAGGGGCGATAACCGGGATCACATCATGTGAGAACAGATCATGCAGGATTTTCGGGTTCATCTCGGACGGGGTGCCGACATAACCCAGAGACGCATCCGTCTGGTCGCAGATCATCAGGTTTGCATCCTTGCCCGACAAACCCACGGCCGAGCCGCCCTGACCATTGATCGCCTGAACGATGCGCTTGTTCACCAGGCCAGACAGAACCATCTCGACAACTTCGACGGTTGCCGTGTCGGTCACGCGCTTGCCGTTCACAAAGTCGGACTGGATATCAAGCTTGTTCAGCATCGCGTTGATCATCGGACCACCGCCATGCACGACAACCGGGTTCACGCCGACCTGCCGCATCAAGACGACATCGCGGGCAAAGCTCTCCATCGCCTCGTCACTGCCCATGGCATGCCCGCCCAGCTTTATGACGACGATGGCCCCATCATAGCGCTGCAGATAGGGCAATGCGCTGTTCAGGGTTGCTGCGGTGGCGATCCAGTCCCGGTTCATGTCACGTGTCTTCATTGCTAGGGTCCCTCTGACCGTCCGTGTTAGGGCCTTTGCACCGCGCTGCCAAGGGCGAAGCTATTCCAGATGCGCAATGATCGAGCGCAGGGTCGGAATCCCGTCGCCTTTTTCGGACGAGGTCAGGACGATTTCCGGGAATGCTGCGGGATGTTTGGACAAAGCCGCACGGGTTTGTTCCAGAACCTTCTCGCGCTCGTTGGCCTTGACCTTGTCGGCCTTAGTAAGGACGCATTGAAAGGTCACGGCACTGGTATCCAGCAATTTCATGATTTCAGCGTCGACCGGTTTTACCCCGTGTCGCGCGTCGATCAGGACAAAGGCACGGCGCAGTGTCTGACGACCGCTCAGGTATTGCTTGAGAAGCTTCTGCCATTTTTCAACCACGTTAACCGGTGCATTGGCATACCCATAGCCCGGCAGGTCCACCAGATAGAGGTCTGGGCCTTGCGTGAAGAAGTTGATTTCTTGCGTGCGGCCAGGTGTGTTCGAGGCACGCGCCAGACCCTTGGTTCCGGTTAGCGCGTTGATCAGGCTGGATTTGCCGACATTCGAGCGCCCGGCAAAGCAAACCTCCAACCGGTCAGGGGCGGGCAGGCCCGTCATGGCGACCACGCCTTTGATAAATTCAGACGGGCCGGCAAACAGTTTGCGACCGCGTTCTTTGGCGAAGTCATCCGGCTCTTCGGCCAGCGGAAACGGAAGCGTGGTCATAGCAACTCCAGCGTATCATTCAGGCGGATTTCACCACCCTGAATGACTTCTGCATAGACACCGAAATCCTGATGATCCCAGCTGTTCAGCGCGCCCAGAGTATCCGCGTCGCGTTCGCCGGTTTCCGGATTTGCAGTGGTGGCCAGACAGCGAATGATACGCTCGCGAACCCGGAGTACGGTTTCGCCAATGCGAAGGTCACGGCCCAGCCAGTCGAATTCATCCCACTCAGGCAGGCCTTCGAACCAGATGTTTCCCCGCCACCGTGCCGCAGATAAAGACTGGCCCAGCTTTTGTTCAACAGCGCGATGAGAGGCCATGTTGCACAGGCTGATTGACGGGAAATCGGTATCGGTCATGCCGCGCCCGGGCACCCGGACAATTCGGGCGGACGCAGCGCGATCCGAGGGCATAAGCGGTTTTACCCAGTTCAGGAAAACCGAGTGCTCCGTGTCGGGGTGAAAGCTCAGATCCGGGCGGTCCGGGTGGCGCAACGTGACCTGCTCGCCGTCCAGTTTCGCCCAAATCGCCATAAGCTTGGGGGCTTTTGAACCGCGGCTGAAATTTACACATGGGGCCCATTCCGTTCCGTCGGTCTTGGCCGCTTCATGGGCAACGGCCCAAACGCGATCCCCGGGCATGGTCTGCCCGGGGTTGAGGGTAATCTGGCTCAGGGCTTCGCGCCCATGGCTTTTGATCGGGTGACGCCAAAGGCCTGAAACTGTTCCGCTCATTTCTTGTCCGTGTTCGGCAATCGCTTAAATCCGGATTTGATGTTTCCGAACACATCCGGCGTATACCCCTGACTACGCATGATCAGATATTGCTGCGTAAATGTGATCGTGTTGTTCGCAATCCAGTACACGACCAGACCGCTGGCAAAGCCGCCCAGCATGAACATGAAGACCCACGGCATCCACGCGAAGATCATCGCTTGTGTGGCATCGGTTGGTGCCGGGTTCAGTTTCTGTTGCAGCCACATCGAGATCCCCAGCAGCAGCGGCAGAATACCGATAAAGATCAGCGCCATCAGGGTGTCCGGCTGCGGGCCAGCCCAGGGCAGCAAGCCAAAGAGGTTCATGATCGAGGTCGGGTCAGGTGCGCTCAGGTCCCTGAACGGGCCGAACCACGGTGCCTGACGCAGTTCGATCGTGACGAAGATCACCTTGTACAGTGAAAAGAAGATCGGGATCTGTAACAGGATCGGCAAACAACCGGCAGCGGGGTTCACCTTTTCCTTCTTGTACAGCTCCATCATGCCCTGCTGCATCTTCTGACGATCGTCGCCCGCGGCTTCCTTCAGGGCTTCCATCTGCGGCTGCAGTTCCTTCATCTTCGCCATCGAGACGTAGGATTTGAAGGCCAGCGGGAACAGGATTGCCTTGATGATCAGCGTCAGGCCGATAATGGACCAACCCATATTGCCGATCAGTGCATGAATGTTGTGCAGCAGCCAGAAAATCGGCTTGGTCAGGAAGAAGAACCAGCCCCAGTCGATGCTGTCGATGAATTTCTGCACACCGTCAGCCTGGTATTCGCGGATGGTCTCCCACTCTTTTGCACCCGCAAACAGCTGGGTTGTCACCTGCTCGGTCGCACCCGGTGCCACGGTCAGCGTCGGAAGTACCGTTTCTGTCTGGTAAATCTTGCGACGCGAGTCGTATTTGGCAGCCGCCTTGAACGCAGAACCGGGTTCCGGGATCAGCGTGGTCATCCAGAAGTGATCAGTGAACCCGATCCAGCCGTTTTCCTTGACCTGAAACACCTCGGCCTGAGCGCGCTCGTCCGGGTCGATATCGAAATCACGAACGTCGCCATAGTCCACTTCGGTCAGAGTGCCGTCGGCCATACCGATCACACCCTCATGCAGAATGAAGAAGTTCTTCAGGTCCGGCAGGTCCCCGTCTTCGCCAATGCCGTGGCGCGCAAGAATGCCATAAGGTGCCAATCCAATTTCAACCCCGGTGGCGTTTTCGACAGATTGCGTGACCGTGAACATGTAGTTCTCGTCAACCGCGATGGTGCGGCGGAACGTCAGTCCATTGCCGTTTTCCCAGGCCAGCGTCACAGGTGTGTCAACACCCAGGGTTTCGCCCTGCTCAAGCGTCCAGATGGTATTTGGTCCGGGAACATCTGCACCGGTCAGGCCCGCGCCAGGAGCCCAGCCATAGAGGGCGTAATAGGCGGATTGCGATCCGACTGGCGACAACAACTCGACAATCGGAGAATCCTCGGCCAGCGAGACCTTGTAGTCTTTCAATGACAGCTCGTCGATCCGACCGCCAGCAAGCGACAGGCTACCGGTCAGGCGGGGCGTGTCGATATTGATGCGGGGCGCTTCGGCCTCGGGTTCAGCTTCGGCAGCTGCCGCAGTTGCCTCTCCGACAGTACTGGTGTCGGCCGCACTGGGCGTCTGAACCTCACTGCCTTCGACGCTGGTTACTTCAGCCTGATCCGGGGTTGTCGTCTGTTCCGGAGGGGGGAACAGCACGAACCAGACCAGGATCACGATAAAGCTGAGCGCGGTTGCGAGGATAAGGTTCTTGTTCTGATCGTCCATCGGGGACAGCCACCTTGAGCAGTGAAAGACACCCGCAGGGTTCAACAGAGTGCAGACCCAAAGGTCAAGCGGAATCGCCCGTCATTTCGTCACGGAGGGGTCTTCTTTACCGCGATTTCCGGTTCCCTACCGCGTTTTCCGCCCGATTTTGGGAACACCGTCGACCTTGTTGCGGTAAGACGTGATCCAATCCTTGGTTTTTTCGAATGGCATGGGCTTGCCGATGCCAAATCCCTGAACATGATCGCAACCCAGTTGGGCCATCAAAGCGTGCTCACCCGGCGTTTCGACACCTTCGGCCAGAGTTTCCAGATGCAAACGTTCTGCCATCATCAGAATGGCGCTGGCAAGCTGTTGCTGGCTTGGGTCCAGATCCGCTTTGGCAACAAAAGACCTGTCGATCTTGATGCGCGATACGTTGAACCGTTTGATAGAACCGATCGAGGCATGTCCTGTCCCGAAATCGTCCAGATCAATACAGCACCCCATTGCGGCAAGCCCGGTGACGTTGCGGGTTATGACATCGTCGGGCCGTCTGGAGAACACGGTCTCCAACACCTCGACCGCCAACCTGTCAGGGGTCAGATCGAATTGATCCAGTTCCCATTTCAGACGGTCGATCAGGCCCGGATTGCGCAGTTCGTCAGATGAAAAGTTGATCCCGATGCGCGGCACCGACAGCATGGACCGATCCCAGTCGCGCATTGCGGAAAAGGAATGATGCCGCATGGCCTGACCCAACCGGTCCATCAGTTCGGCCTGTTCGGCAAAGGGCAGGAACACATTGGGGGCAAGAACCCCTTTTTTCGGATGTTCCCAGCGGGCCAGAGCTTCAAACCCGCTGATACGCCCGGTATCGGTTGAGATCTGGGGTTGAAACCATGGACGGATCTCACCGCTGTCCAGCGCCGCTTCGAATTCTTTGCGCAAGTTGATCCTGACCTGTGCCCGTCTGCGCGTCTGAGAGGAAAAAGCGCGAATCGTGGATGGCCCGTTTTGTTGTGCCTCCAAAAGGGCGTTATTTGCGGCCTCCTGCCAATCGATTGCAGAGCCGTCAGTGATATTGCTGCTCAGGCAAAAGCCGATGGAACAGGACATATACACGCCGGTACCATTCAGCATGATGGGATCTTCTACGGCGTTTTGCATACGGCCCGACATCTGAATACAAGCTTCCAAATCCAGTTGCCGTGCCGGGTGCAGAACAACCATCATCCTGTTTCCACCCATCCGGGTTGCGCAATCATTTGAGCGGATCATGGACAAAACGCGCGAGCAGAATTGCTGTGCAACGTGGTTTGCCGCCGCCTGTCCGTGCAGATCAAGCAATTGCGTAAAGTCATCCAGAACCACCGCGAAACAGGCCGAGTTTTCCCCCTTCAGGCGGGCGTCGGCAAATACCTTCTCCAAAACTGTTTCAAACTGGTCCTTTGACAGCAGACCGCCTGGACGCCAAAGCCCCTTACGCGACGGATTGGCTGCGAACGCATTGATGCCTGCGACGATCAGAGGCAAAATCAGGGCCAGTGCAACCAGGGCCTGTTCACCCCCAATCCAGAATGCACTCAGACAAAGCGCCGGAACAAAGGCCAGCGCGGCTGGGCCGCCCAGAACGGTTTTCAACGAATGGACAAAACGGTCGGTAAGGGGATGGTTCCGCATCAGCTTTCTGGCCTTGGGCATGATCTGCACAAGGCAAAGCCTATGAAACCAGTCTGAGTCAGTCGTTAACGCAGAAGCGGAATCTCTTCCAAATTCCCGGAATTTTCGTTGGAATTTAGCGAAAGGTTAATGAAATCAAATAGCTTTCCATCCAGAAGGTGCGATGGCCGCGCATTTGTTAACGCTCGGAACATAACCTGTCGCCGACCCGGGCTGTTCTTTTCCCATTGATCCAGAATCTGTTTGACCTGCTGGCGCTGCAACCCATCCTGACTGCCGCACAGGTCACAGGGAATGATCGGGTATTGCATCGCCTTTGCAAATTTCTCGCAATCGGCTTCGGCGACATGGGCGAGCGGGCGGAATACAAAAAGATCGCCTTCTTCGTTCACCAGTTTCGGCGGCATCGTGGCAAGACGACCGCCGTGGAACAGGTTCATAAAAAACGTCTCAAGGATATCGTCGCGGTGGTGCCCCAGAACGACCGCCGAGCATCCCTCCTCGCGCGCGATGCGATAGAGGTTGCCACGGCGCAAACGGGAACACAGGGCGCAAAAGGTCCGGCCCTGCGGGACCTTGTCCATCACAACGGAATATGTGTCCTGATATTCGACCCGATGCGGTACGTCCATTCGACCCAGAAACTCGGGCAGGACCGTGGCCGGAAAGCCCGGCTGGCCCTGATCCAGATTGCAGGCCAGCAGATCGACAGGCAACAGGCCCCGCCATTTGAGCTCGTAGAGAACGGCCAGCAATGTATAGCTGTCCTTGCCACCCGAAAGACAGACCAGCCAGCGGGGTGGCTTGCCATCCTTGTCGTGGGCGGACGGATCCACCATCCCGTATTGCTCGATCGCTTCACGGGTCTGGCGCACAATACGTTTGCGCAGCTTCTTGAACTCGGTTGTCGAGGGCGCGCCGGCAAACAGGGGGTGGATATCGTCTGCATCATCAAACATGCGCCGTGGTTACAGTGGACCGAAGGCCCGGGCAAGGCGTAGAAGCAGGATCAACCGCGTTTGGAGCGTAGTTGCACCCGTGTTACCCTGCGCGTATTTTTCAGGAGGTATATTATGGACTACTTCTTTTCGGTCCGCGCCCGCAGCGGCGATCACTATTCAAACAAGATGGGTGCCGCGCGATATCTGGCTATTCCGGGAAATGTCGGGCAACCGGCACGGCAGCATGAAATACCGCAGTCTCAATGGATAAGCCGGATTCAGGCCGAAGCCGGGGCGACGGCTACCGAGAATGGGCATATTGTCGTCTTCGTGCACGGGTTCAATACCGAGCAATATCAGATGCTGGAACGTCACCGCAAAATACGCACCGGTCTCGAGGCGCATGGCTTTAACGGTGTGGTCATCAGCTATGATTGGCCAAGCGATGGATCGGTTCTGGGCTATAACGTTGACCGGGCTGACGCGCGGCGTGCGGCAGAAAAATTGTTCAGTCACGGGATCACGCGGCTGTCCAGGATGCAGACCGCGGATTGCCGGTATAACGTCCATGTTCTGGCGCATTCCATGGGCACGTTCTTGGTGCGCGAAGCCATGGATTATGCCGATGACGACCATGAAACCGCGCAACACAGCTGGATGACCAGTCAGATCGCGTTTGTCGCGGCGGATGTATCCGCGAAATCGTTCCGTGACGGCAGTTCCAAGACGTCCTCTCTGATGCGACGTTGTACCAGGCTGACATGCTATTACAGCCCCTTTGACGAGGTTTTGTCGATTTCAGAGGTCAAGCGTGTCGGAGTATCGCGCCGACTGGGCCGTGTCGGAATGCCAAACGACCGGCCTGAGAAAGCGGTCAATCTGTATTGCGGGTCCCATTTCAAGAATACCCGCGATGAATACGGGGATGGGCCTTCGGCGACACACAATTGGTATTTTGATTCGCCTCGGTTTTTCGAAGACTTGCACCATACGTTGATGGGGAAACTGGACCGAGAGGTCATTCCGACCCGCAGCTTCACCGACCGCGGCAACCTGGCGTTGATTTAAGGGTCGGAATTGTCGGGCACCGGATCGTAACCGTCACCGCCCCAGGGGTGGCATCGGCATATCCGGTGTGCAGCCAGCCACGATCCCCGGATCGCGCCATGTTTTTCCAATGCTTCCAGTGCATAGGCCGAGCATGTGGGCTGATAGCGGCAGTTGAAACCAACCCAGGGGCTGAAAATCAGCCGGTACGCGCGAACGGGCAGGGCGACGATATGGGACAGAAAGGTCATTTGCGATCCGCATGCACTTTGCGAAGCGCATACCGCAAGTCGCTCAGCAGGACGTCATAAGGAAGATCGGCGGTTACATCAGCCCGCCCGATCAGCACATAGTCCCAACCTTCAAGACCAGACACAGGCAAGACGGCCCGTGCGACTTCTCTCAGGCGGCGCTTGGCACGATTGCGGGCCACGGCGTTGCCGACTTTCTTTGAGCAGGTAAAGCCAACGCGCAGCCCCACCGCTTCATCCGGAGCGCGTCTGCGGGCCTGCACCATCATCGAAGACGTTCCCTGCCTGCGCGCGCGGGCGGCTTTCAGGAAATCGGCTCTTTTTTTCAGGATCGTCAGGGATGTGGGTAGACAAACAGAAGCCGCCGGGGGCGTATTCCCGGGGTGGTTCTTACCATCCTCAGGGGCCTCCGGCGGCGTCATGTTCATACCCTGATCGGTGGGCGGTTTTACGCGCTCAGCGATTTGCGGCCGCGGGCGCGGCGTGCGTTCAGGATCTTGCGGCCGGCTTTGGTGGCCATGCGCGCGCGGAAACCGTGGCGGCGTTTGCGAACCAGGTTCGAAGGCTGATAGGTGCGTTTCATCGCTCCGTCTCCAATCTATAGCGGTCGGGTGCGGCGCGGATTCGCCTGGCCCTAGTGTTCGAAGCCCGTCCTCTACTGCCAAGCGAAGTGTAAGTCAAACCCCAACGGTCCGGTTTTCGCGGCTTTTGCAACAATTCTGTAAACCGGATGCAGAAAAGATTTCAAATCGGTCGATTATCGTCTGAAACTGTCACGTTCGCGGCCACATAGATCAAGGCCCCGTGAACCCCCTGTTGCCAAAAGCGCAAGCAGCGCATGTTGGGCGTAAGATGAAGCAAGAAGAACCGGAAGGCCAGATGTCCGAAACAAGCCACGCTCCACGAAACGGGTTGGCGCGTCATATCCCCTTGCTGGTGATTCTCGGTGTCGCCGCGGTGGGGTTTTTCACGCTGGGTGATTACCTGACTTTCGAAACCCTGCGCGACAACCGCGAAGCGTTGCTGGCGTGGCGGGACGCAAACTATTGGGCCATGGTGGCCGGGTTCGTTGCCGTCTATATCGTAATCGTCGCGTTTTCGCTGCCCGGGGCTGCTGTCGCCTCGATGACAGGTGGGTTCCTGTTTGGACTGTTTGCCGGAACGGTGTTCAATGTATTTTCGGCCACTATTGGCGCATCGGCCATCTTTTTGGCTGCCCGCTGGGGGTTGGGCAATGCTTTGACGGCCCGGCTGGATGCTTCAAAGGGGACGATTGGGAAGCTGAAAGACAGGTTGCGCGAGAACGAAATCTCGGTGCTGTTCCTGCTGCGGCTTGTCCCGGTTGTGCCGTTCTTTGTGGCCAATCTGGTGCCTGCGCTGGTGGGCGTCAAATTTCGCAATTTTCTGATCACGACGGCGCTGGGCATTATTCCGGGGGGTATCGTTTACACCTGGATCGGCGTTGGGCTGGGCGGTGTGTTCGACCGTGGCGAAACACCGGACGTATCTTTGTTGTGGGAACCCTTCGTCATTGGCCCCATTGTCGGCTTGTGTGTGCTGGCTGCTTTGCCGATTGTCATCAAGTCCCTGCGTGGCGGAAAGGACGCCTGACCCATGCAACACCTCAAGACAGATATCCTGGTCATTGGGGCCGGGTCCGGTGGGTTATCGGTTGCGGCCGGTGCCAGCCAGATGGGTGCGAAGGTGATCCTTCTGGAAGGGCACAAGATGGGCGGCGACTGCCTGAACTTCGGCTGCGTCCCGTCGAAAGCGCTGATCGCAAGCGGCAAAGCGGCCTTTGGTCAGGCGCATTCCGCCGCGTTTGGCGTGGCCGATGTAAACCCTCAGATCGACTATGCGGCGGCGAAGGATCATGTGCGGGATGTGATTGCCCAGATCGAACCGATGGACAGCCAGGAACGCTTTGAAGGTTTTGGTGTCCAGGTGATCCGCGAATATGGCAGCTTTATCTCCCCGACCAAAGTGCAGGCCGGAGATCATGTCATCACCGCGCGCCGGATCGTGATTGCGACCGGGTCGTCGCCAATGGTTCCGCCAATCCCTGGTCTGGACACTGTATCTTATCAAACAAACGAAACCATCTTCGACCTGCGCGAGCGTCCGGAACACCTGCTGATCATTGGCGGTGGTCCTGTGGGTATGGAAATGGCGCAGGCTCATGTCCGTTTGGGCTGTAAAGTAACAGTCGTTGAAGGGCAAAAGGCGTTGGGCAAAGACGACCCCGAGGCCGCGTCCGTTGTGCTGGAGGCTTTGCGCAGTGAAGGTGTCGTGATCCACGAAAACGCCGTGGTGGCCCAGATTCGCGGAAAGGATGGCGTTGTGGAGGTCGTGACCGAGAACGGCGATATTCACCGGGGCTCTCACCTTTTGATCGCCGCAGGGCGCAAAGCCAATATCGAGCGTCTGAAACTGACTGCGGCGGGAATTGACCGCACCAGAAACGGAATCAAGACGGATGGCAGCTTGCGGACGTCAAACCGCCGGGTCTATGCGATTGGCGATGTCGTGGGGGGGCTGCAATTCACCCATGTTGCCGGGTATCATGCGGGTATCATCATTCGATCCGCCTTGTTCGGCCTGCCCACCAGGGCGAAAACGGCGCATATCCCATGGGCAACGTTCACCGATCCTGAACTGGCACAGGTAGGTCTGACCGAAGCTCAGGCCCGCGACCGGCATGGCGACAGGCTGGAGGTTGCGCGCTTTGATTTTCACCACAATGACCGCGCTTTGGCCGAGCGCAAAACCAAAGGGTTCATAAAGGTCATGGTGGTGAAGGGCAGGCCCGTCGGCGCCACGATTGTGGGCCATCAGGCGGGCGAGTTGATAAACATGTGGTCGCTGGCTTTGGCCAATAATCTGAAGATGGGACAGATCGCTGCTATGGTTTCACCCTATCCGACAATCGGAGAGCTTAACAAACGCGTTGCTGGCGCTTATTTCTCTCCAAGGCTGTTTGAGAATCAGACAGTTAAACGTGTGGTCAGGTTTGTTCAGCGTTGGATTCCCTGACCTGTAAAGGAGCGTAAATTGAACTCGCTGTCGGGCCGATTTCTGATCCTGACGACGGTCTTCGTTATGTTGGCCGAAATCCTGATCTTTGTCCCGTCGATAGCCCGGTTCCGCGAGGATTTCCTACTGAACCGTCTGGAACGCGCTCAGATCGCATCGCTGGCTTTGTTGGCAGATGATATGCTGGCCGAAGATCTTGAGGCGGAATTGCTGGCGAATGCCGGTGTCTACAACGTTGTGTTGCGTCGGGATGAAGTCCGCCAACTCATGCTGTCGTCTCCGATTCCAGAGGCAATCACCAAAACATTTGATCTACGGGATGCCGGTCCATGGATTTTGATCCGGGATGCGGTGAGCCGGATATTCATACCTGAAAATGAAGTCATTCGTATCATTGGCGAGCCGGTCAAGGGCGCGGGACTGCTGATCGAGGTCACCATCGACAGCGCTCCCCTCCGTATGGCGATGGTTGATTACGGCCTGCGCATTCTGGGGCTGTCCTTTGTCATCTCGATCATCACGGCGTCCTTACTGTTCCTTGCGGTGCGCGTGGTTCTTGTCCGGCCCATCAAAAGCGTGGTTGGATATATGCAGCGCTATGCCAGCGCACCCGAAGATGCGCGCGGCATCATCTCTCCGAATTCCAGAGTGACAGAATTGCGCGAGGCGGAAGAAGCGCTGAAGATGCTGCAAACGGAACTGACGCAGGCTCTCAAACAGCGCGAGCGGTTGGCGCAACTGGGTGGGGCGGTTGCAAAGGTCAGCCATGACCTGCGCAACATTCTGACATCGGCGCAGCTGTTCACGGACAGGATCGAATCCAGTGATGACCCGCTGGTCCGGCGAATGGCTCCGAAGTTGGTGAATTCGATCACCCGTGCTGTATCGCTGTGTGAAAGCACATTGGCATTCGGCCGTGCAGAAGAACCTGCGCCCACCTTGACGATGGTGCCCCTGCGGACAATTGCGGCTGATGTCGCCACCAGCGAACAGCTGGCGGTCGCAGGGGGCTGCGTCGAGATCGTGAACGAAGTGCCGGAAGATCTGATCGCCCGCGCCGACCCCGAGCAGTTGTTTCGTGTCATCATGAACCTCGTGCGTAACGCAAGACAGGCGTTGGAAGCCTCGGGTAAGCCGGGTCACATCACCATCGTCGGGTGTGAATATCAGGATGCCTGGTGTCTTGAAATTCGCGACACCGGGCCGGGTCTTCCGCCAAAAGCACGTGAAAACCTGTTCACACCGTTTCAGGGTGGGGTCCGCAAAGGAGGCTCTGGCCTGGGCCTTGCAATCTCACAGGAACTGGTGCGCGGGCATGGCGGTAACCTGACACTGAAGGAGACCGGACCCGATGGAACGATCTTTGAAATCAGGCTTCCGCGTGGAGACATGACTTTTTGATTTTTTTTTGAAGAATCGGCTTGCACGTCTTTGACCACAGGTCTAAACAGCGCCTCACCAACGCGGACCGATAGCTCAGCTGGATAGAGTACTTGACTACGAATCAAGGGGTCGGGGGTTCGAATCCTCCTCGGTCCGCCACTGGTTTCCCTAAAAGGCGACATTAGTTCTGCACCAGCGACAGGACCTTGCCATTTTCGCCTCACTTCCTTCAGCCAGCACTTAGACCGATTTCATTGATCCTGACTTCCTATTGGGAAAATCAGGACTGATTTGCAGATAAGGCGCCGAAAGCGCCTGTTCCTGCTGATCTGCCACATGGCGACACGGATGGGGGCGAGGCAATGCTATTCGACAATAGTGGTGCGGCCCGCAGGCACAGCCGAGGACACGGTTTTGTCTAATAGGTTGCCCGAGGGGGAAGGCAGCGTCTTACCCCTGATGGGCAGGGGCGTTTGGCTTGCCCAAATCCCACTGGCCCACAAGGGGACAGTAACGCGCGTCATGACGGTACAAGGATTGCACAGATGCTTGCCTTTGGAGCGGATGGCATGATCGAAAACAGCAGGTCAAAGGTGTCAAGGAATTTGATTTGTCCCTGTCTGGACAGCAACATGATGCGACGGCGGCTAAAGCCGATGGATTGATTTTCGAGGAAAACTGCGCGGCGTGTCGCGGCGGTGACGGCCGCGGGGGTATGAAATCGGCGCGCCAGATTTGGGTGATGAAAGTTGGATCTTTGGGGGCGACCGGGATGACATCTATCACAGCATCTATTTTGGCCAGCTACATCGGGTTCAAGACATGGCACCTGTCCATGGTATTCGAGGTCTGGGAAAAACCACGCGGGCGTTTGCTGAACGCATGTCCTCGCATCCGAATTTGGAGATGGGTCTGCTGAACCGTCCGGGCCTGTGTGCTTGGGATGGCGGAGTTCCCATTTTTGAAGACGGTGTATTGATCGGTGCTATGGGTGTGTCCGGCGCAGCCGGTCCTGATGATATTCAGTGCGTTCTGGCTGGTTTGGTGGCTATTGGTCTGGGCGATTGAATCGAGTTTTACCGCCACGGCATGCGGAGCTGTTTGCAGCGCAATGGGCCGCGGTTGTGCGTCAATCAAAAGGCGTTTGCCCTGGGCGACATTATTCAAGAAGTGGATATTTGTGCACTGCGCAACACCATCACTCGCGGCCCCCAACAGACACTCAGCGCTCTGGTCTGACGCTGCGACCGCAGCCAGTCTCGCAGACCTTGGCTGTGCGCTCAGTACTTCGTTGAACACCGCGCAGCTTGTGCGGAAGATGGTCAATTTGGTTTGGCGTTGATGTCTTGCCTGGCGCGCAGTCTTTAGCTCGATCACGTTTGGCGGTCGGAAGCGGCGCACTTCATTCGGTGACTCCGAACTTGTCTAGGAGCGCCTCGGCGACATCGCGGATTGCAGCGCGCGCCGCTTTTGGGTCGGTTTTGGCAATATCATACAAAGCTATCATGGCCTCCGAACCTGATGCTGCTGTCAGCCCGTTCACCAAACGGGTCTTCTCAGTGGGTGAAAGATTTGCCGAGCAAAGGGCGTTTCTGAACATTTCGACCCGCCGCGCGCCGCGCCTGTCGCCGGGACCATGCACGAGCCAGGCATCCAAGCTACGCGCAAGGAACTGACGGAAGGCCGCTTCATTTTCGACTGAGAGGTCGAAAATATACAGAGCGACCGCAATCGTTTTTTTCCGTGCGCCCTCATGTCCTGCGACCACCTCTTCGTAAGGACGCACAGCCACGGCAAGTCCTGCTTCGTTGGCCAAAATCTGCGGGTCCGAAAAATACCGGTACGCAGTCGCGCGCGAAATTCCTTTCTCTGCCGCTGCGGCCGCAACAGTTACGGTTTCGCCACGCAACATCAGACTTCGCGCGCCCTCAAGAATCGCTTCGCGGGTTCTGGATCGTTTGCTGAGACTTGGCGCCATCAAGCACTCCAAAATAAGACACTTGCCTCATAATGAGACATATGTATCATAATTGCGTAAATGCGAACTAGAATCAACAAGGAGAAGCCAATGAACGTCCAACGTCACCGCACCTACGATGTCTTGGGAAATGTCGTTAAATTTCTGGCGTATCCTGACGAAACCGACGGCAAGTACTGCGTCATAGAGTGCATTGTTCCAAAGGGCGCAGGTGCCCCACCAAATATGCACGCCGGCGAAATGGAAGCATTCTACGTACTGGATGGTGAAGTTGCTTTTCACGTCGATGGAGAAGACATCGTTGCGAAGAAAGGCATGTTTCTAACAGTCCCTGATGGAGCGATACACGCCTTTTCCGGTGTCTCAGAGGAAGCGAAACTACTGATAGTGAACGCCCCCGGCGTGATGCACGAGCGGTTCTTTACGTCCGTCGGATCCGAATTGCCCGAGGGCGCAACGCGGCCTTTGCCGCCGAGCGGTCCTCCAGATATCCCGGCCCTGGTTGCAAAAGCATCTTCGTTGGGCATGACGATACTCGCGCCGGAGGTTGCAGATCACCGCGCCTAAAGAGCGATGAATCGACGGCTATCAGCGGCTGCTTATGGTCAATGCTTCGTTTTTTTGAATGTCACAATGGCATCGCGTGTGCGCCCGCAAGAGAGGACCACTACCATGTTTCGCATCGCAGAAATCGCCATTCGTGTTGAATACTTGGACCGGGCAATTGCGTTCTATCAAAATTTTCTGGGCTTCAAATTCCATCACCGCGAAGCCGGTGTGGTTTTTCTGGAAGTCGGCGCACTGAATTCGCCGCTGGGCAAAGTCGGGCACCCGCAACTTCTCGCTCTATTCGAGAGAGGACACTCCATCGATGCTTCGCTTTCAACGCTCGACCACATCGCCTTTGAGGTTCCCGACGCCCAATACGATCTGGAGCGGTCCCGTTTCGAAGGCCTGAAAATGATCATTCGCGAACGCTCATGGCCCGACAGTCTGCCCTGGAATGGTCGGTCGTTCTTTGCTCAGGATCCGGACGGTAATGTAATAGAAGTCATTGCTGCCAATACCGATTAACCCAAGGCCGAACTCCTTGCGGCCCTAACCGGACATTTACCTAGAGGGGCAAAGTCTTTGACCGTTCCTTGAAGCAGACGTTCTTATTGAGCGTCACTCATCAGATCACGAAGTACTTGCGATAGTGTCTTTCCGGCCATCTGGCTTACGTTAAAACGTAGAAACGAGTTCTTTGATTGAGTTGGGCTAAAGACATTTCCGGGTGCCAAAACAACATTTTTCTTAAGAGCTTTTCGCGCCATCGCAGCAGCATCCTGCCCGTTGGGCAGTTCGCACCATAGATAAAATCCACCTCTGGGCTTCACGAAAGGCCTTATGTCCAGCGTATTTAATTCTTCGATTGAACGCGCGCGGACGCGATCCAATTTGTCCCTAAGCGCCTCCATGTGTTTGCGATAGCTGCCATCAGTGAGCGCTGAATGTAGCAATTCTGTCACCATTGGGCTGGGGCCTCCGAAGCTGATCGCAACCTGAAGCTCAGTCAGAGACGCAATCCAGTCAGGGCGCGCTGCTATGTATCCACATCGCAACGATGCAGAAAGGGTTTTGGAGAAGCTCCCAATCGTGAGAACCCTATTCAGCCCATCCAGTGAAGCCAGCCTTGGCGAAAGATCAGGTTCGAACTCAGAGAAAATAGCATCTTCCACGATCTGCAAATCATAGGTTTCGGCCAAAGACAGCACACGGTGTGCAGTCGCTGCAGTGAGTGTCGCGCCCGTTGGGTTGTGCAATGCCGAGTTGGTCAGGTAGAGCCGTGGGCGCTCTCTCAAAAGCACGTTTTCAAATGCGGCAAGGTCGGGGCCGATAGGCGTGTAGGGCACACTGACAATGGAAATCTGGTGCGCTCTTAGAAGGGCCTGAAAGTTGAAATAACAAGGATCATCTACCAAAACGGTATCACCGGGCTTGAGAAGCAATCTACAAATCAAGTCCAGCGCCAGCGATCCGGAATTGGTGAGCAAAACAGTATCGGGATCTACCTCTATGTTCTGGTCGCACAGCATTCGTGCCACATGCTGGCGCAGACCAGAATGGCCCTGTGCACAGCTGTAATCTGTAAGCATATTGTCGTTGCCACGTGCCACTCGGCGCATCGCTCGCCGGAGCGACTCGACAGGCATCCAATCGGCAGGCATCCAGCCACATCCAGGCTTTGCCATGCCCTCGCTGGCGTCAATCGATTGTCGCGCAACCCAGAGCGGATCAATCTCGCGCTCAAGCAGCGGCCCGGTCTGTGAAACCTCGAACGGCTGTACGCGGTCTGACACATAGAAACCTGAGCCGCGTCGAGCAAAAATAGCTCCTTTTGCAGCCAAGACATCATAGGCCTCAACCACTGTCGAAGGTGACACGCCCAAGCGCGTTGCGAGGCCCCGGACCGAGGGAAGTTTTTCACCCGCACCCAGTGCCCGCGATCGGATGAGACGCGTTATGTGTTCCATCACAAGAGCTCTACGGGTTGCAACGGCCATATAAGATTGCCTTTGTATGGGACTGATGAACAGTACAGTTTACGTGAATTGTATCGCTTTGTATCTGCATTTTTCCCACCACTCCAGCTACAAGGTCCCAAAAGGGATCTTTCTTTATGAACTCCTCGTTTTCTGGCTGGGGCAGCGGACTACTCGGTGTGTTGATCTTCAGCGGATCACTACCCGCCACGCGGGTGGCTGTAAGTAGCCTAGACCCGCTCTTCCTGACATCAGCCCGTGCGGTTCTGGCGGCGGTTCTTGCAATTTTCTTGTTGGCCCTTTTCAGAGAGAAGCGACCCTTGCGCACGGATCTGATTTCTCTTGTTGTAGTTGCCTTCGGTGTGGTGATCGGCTTTCCGCTTTTGACGGCACTGGCACTGCAACACATCACAGCTGCGCATTCGATCGTCTTTATCGGCTTATTGCCCTTGAGCACCGCTGCTTTTGGCGTGCTGCGTGGTGGTGAGCGTCCGACCGCGTTGTTCTGGGTATTCTCAATCCTTGGCAGCTCCGCCGTCGTTGGTTTCGCGCTCTCCCAAGGCGCTGGCGGTTCGCTCATTGGCGGTTTCTTTATGGTAGCGGCGATCGTGGCATGCGGGTTGGGCTATGCTGAGGGAGCGCAGTTGTCGCGCCGATTGGGCGGATGGCAGGTGATTTCCTGGGCGCTGGTTCTATCCTTACCTATTATGGCTGCTTTCGCGATTCTGACATGGCCACCCACGTTAAACGAGCTGACCTTGCCGGTCTGGTTCAGTCTAGGCTACGTCTCGATCTTTTCGATGCTAATCGGTTTCATATTCTGGTATCGTGGCCTTGCACTTGGCGGCACAGCAGGCGTTGGACAGCTTCAGCTTCTTCAGCCGTTCTTCGGTTTGACTCTTGCGGCTCTTTTGCTCGCCGAGCCCGTTGCGCCATCCATGATCAGTGTCACGATCTTTGTGGTGATTTGCGTTGCGGGGGCAAAGCGTTTCGCGTGACGGCCCACTCCTGCCATCCACTGCCCAAGTCGGAAGCCGCGGTCGCAGCCCGCATTCCGGCGACGGTTGGATATGCAAAAGGCGTACCGATGGGTGCCGACCTTAGGGCCCCCTCCGAAGGTGCACAGGCACCAAGGTTCATGGTGGCAGCCCTTCGTGATCCAATTGGCGCTAACCTCGACCGCGTGCAAATCGTGAAAGGTTGGCTCAATGAGGACGGGACGACCGATGAGAAAGTCTTTGACGTCGCCTGGTCAGACGAACGCGAAACTGGCAGCGACGGAAAGGTTCCGCCCGTTGGTGATACTGTGGATGTTGCTTCCGCAACCTGGACCAACACCATTGGTGCCGCGGAACTTGCGACAATCTGGATTGATCCTGAATTCGACCCGGCGCGCCCGGCTTTCTATTACGCGCGTGTGCTCGAGATTCCGACACCACCCTGGTACGTCTACGACGCATACCGCTACGGTATCGACATCCCTGAAGGCGCTCCTACTTCGCAGCAGGAGCGTGCCTACACGTCTCCAATCTGGTACACGCCGCAAGGCTGACTGATTGCCAAGTTTGGGTTGAAAATAACGCGATCGACTGTTCGATGGTGCGGTTGAGAGTGGTACCGCCTCTCGTGCGAAAACAGGTCTCGGTGGAAAGACACGACACAACCTGAACAATATGCTGGCGGCGGCGTTCGGAAAGAGCCATTTGGAAAGCGTCGGACCTGTCTCACTTTTGGTGATCAACCCGAACTAATCCTTAGCAAAGTTGACGCCACTCGGACATTGATGTGCCAAAACGCGCAGCGGTGTCAGAGCGAATGGCGGCTAAGCGCAAAGTCTGCGACTGCGGTTCGATAGACAGAACCTCCGAGCTTCTGAACAGCGAATGTTGCCCCTTTTACAGGCGGCTTGCGCGCCCGATTAATTAAAAATCAGAAGAAAACAAGCGCCTTGGTTGCTTGGCACAACACTGAGTTGCCCACCAATTGCTTCCATGGTCGCTTTGACAATATTCAGGCCCATACCTGTGCCACCGGCCTCTCTTTTTGTCGTAAAGAAGGGCTGCAAAACCTTGTCCTTGTTCCCTTCACTGATACCGGCGCCATTATCTGCGATTTTTAGGCAGATGACACCGTCGACCTGATAGGCTGTCAGCACGGCATTCTGCGCGCCGTGTTGCTGAGCGTTCTCAAGCATATGTGTCAGCATGATGTGCAGGGTGGGTGCCGCGACGGGCAAGGGCAGGTGATCGTTCTCAGTCTTGATCGCAAGCGCGGGGAAAGTCTGGACGACCTGATCAGTGATGTCGTTCAGACAGCATGTACCGTTAATGGCGCTCTGATCGGCCAGGCTGAAGGCGCGCATGTTGGCCAGCAGATCCTCCATCCGCTTTCCGCCCTTGTCCACAGTGTCCAGCAGGCGGTGTTTCTGCGCTGGTGACAAATCATCGTCGCGCAGCAGCTCTGCCGCGCCTTTCAAGGCGGTGAGGGGTGACTTCAGCTCGTGGGTGACATGGGCGGTGTACGTTTTCAATCCGTCCTGCTTGTCCTGCAAGCGTTCCGTCAGCGATTGAAAACTCTGGCTCAGATCCGCAATTTCCCGCGTGCCAAGCTGGTCTGGTGGTTCCCATGCCTGACCACCGTGGCCCGCCATCTGGCTGCGCTGGATCAACAGGTGGATCGGCCGGGTGATGAACCGCCAGAACACGTACCCGATTAGCGCCGTGGACAAAGCAACAAATGCCGCGGCTTTGGCAAGGTTGAAACGTTCGCCGTACAGAAAGCGGAAAATATGGTTCGGGGTACGGCTTAGGTAAACCGCCCCGATAAGGGTCTGATCCACGAACACTGGCATCGCCACGAAAACGCGCACGCGGGCACCGCGGCTGAGGGTATAAAGCGCAGGCGTTGCATCCTCTCGCACGCGGGTGCGCGCGACCGAGACGGTTTTCCCTGAAAGGGCCTCGCGAACCTCGTCAACATGGCCCAGCTTTTGGCCGATTTCCGCAGTACCGGCAAACACGTTCCCATCGACGTCCAGCATCCGGTAACCCGCAAGGGTTTGCGCCTGGGCAGCGTTGGCGATGCGGCTAAGTGGGGCGGCGATGGCCTGATAAACCGAACCGGGTCGAACGGTTGCCGGTCGCGCGTCCGGGCGCGGCGGCAGAACCGTTTCGCGATTGACCGACAGCGATGGAAACACCGCGTGCTCGGTTGAGATTGCACTCGGGCGGGGCGGCTTGATCCCGGCTGCATCTGCATAAAGCTCGGCATACGCCGCTGACATGACCGCAGCCTGTGTCAGCAGGCTTTCTTCGGTCTGTTGCACCAGTTGACTGTCGTAAAAACGGAACAGGATCAGCCCGGCAAAGGGCAGGCACAGGACAATGCCCAGCACCAGCAGAACGATGGTCCACAATCTGGGGCGCCATTTGCGGTTCAGCCGGGCGTGCATGCACCCATCCTGAGGCCGACACCGTGAATGGTCACGATCCCTTCGGCACAGCCGGCCTGGGCCAGCTTGGCACGGACATTGCGTATATGGCTGTCAATGGTGCGGTCCGAGACGTGGATGTTGTAGCCGTAAAGCGCATCGATCAGCTGCGCCCTTGACAGAACACGGTCGGGACGGGCCATCAGAGTTGCCAGCAGCCGAAATTCCGAACCGGTCAGCGTCACGGGCGTTGAAGCGAACCTGCACAGGTGACGCTCTGCATCCAGGTGCAGGCTGCCTTGCGACAACACTGGATCGGGCTGGGCAGGTGTCGGAGCGCTGCGTTTCAGAATGGCCTTGATCCGGGCCACCAATTCGCGTGGGGAAAAGGGTTTCGTCAGATAATCATCGGCGCCCAGCTCCAGCCCGACGATACGGTCGACCTCGTCATCGCGGGCGGTCAGGAACAGGATCGGCACGTCCGAGGATTTGCGGATTTCCCTGCATACTTCCAGACCATCCTTTTCGGGCAGCCCGATATCCAGCACGATCAGATCGGGGCTTTCCTGGCGGTTTGTATCAAGCGCGGTCAGGCCGTCGCTGGCCAGAAGTGGCGCATAGCCTGCCTTTTCAATCGCGAACCTTGTTACCTCAAGGATATCCGGATCATCGTCGACAACAAGAATGCGTGCAGGCATCAAATGGGGTCCTTCAACTCTGCTGCCGATAATAGGCTTGTATCCGCCATCTCCGAAAGCCCCATTCGCGCCAGTTGGTGATTGCATCCTTTTTCAGATCATATCGCATCCACGCGTCACAGACTTGCTGTCCGGTTCTGGTTTCATGATCACGGATTGCTGGGTAAGCATCAGCACCAAGGCTGCATATGTAACCAGTGTCCTGTTGCATCAGAGCGCTGCCGTGGCTCAGATTATAGCTGGCAATGACTGATGCGAAATTCACAAAGTTGCAAGTATACAAGACTACCAGAAGCGCTGCAAAACAACGCCGCAGAAGCCAGATTGTATCGAAGCCGCGATGGATTTGCACCACGGTCAGCAGCAATCCGGTGAGAACCAGTGCCATCCAGATAAAGGCGGCCACCCGCAAATAGGTTAGCGCATAGGCGTCGACGTAATGATGCAGCCTGATAGCAGCTGTCATCACCAGGAACACGTTCTGCGCCAACCACGTGTAGATCAGAATGCGCAACGTCCGGTCCGCACCGATCATGCTGTGAGTGACCAGAGTGAATACGCCCGCCAACAGGGCCGTAACCACCAGCGGATAAGCGCCCCGATGGGCATAAGCGGCATAGCTCATCCCTTGAGGCAGGGATACACCCCCGGTCAGGATACCAAGGTCCATCACGGTTTGTACAAGGAACATCAGGTTGAACAGTAACAGCGAATTGCGCACCGAGATTGGATTGATCAGAAATGCGGCCCGGCTTGGGCCTGTCTTTGGCATGGTGGCGGGGCGGGCAATGCCGCCCAGCCATAGTTCGCTGAGGTTTAGGAACGGCCACAGCAGCGAGGCCATCACGCTCCAGAACAGAAGTCGCAGCCAGAAGTACCCTTCGAACAGGAGACTTGGGTCCAGCTCGGCCAGAAGGTCTTCCAGCACCGGATTGGCGGCGGCCAGCAACGCAAGGAAGACCGTACCCAATAGCAGGGGCAAGGCCAGCGATGCTGCGTGGCGGCGGCTGTCGGACCCAAGATCGGCGGCCACTGCGGTGCGACATGTGTCGCGCAGCAAAAGCGTCGCGCCGATGGAAGGCAGGCGCAGGGCGGAGCGCAGCAGCAGACGTTCGTTTACGGCCTGACCGAATAGCGCCCAGGTGGCCAGACTGACCAAACCAGCAAGGCTGAACAATAAAGATAGAAGCTGCAAATCGATGGCCACCGGCAGGTTGGTGAACAAGGCAAATGCGGCGGCTATGAGCCATTCCGTTGCAGTCGCCCGCCGGGGTTTCATCGCCATGATCGCGGCGGACAAGACCAGCGCGAAGACTGAGACAGAAATGCCTAGCGGTTGTTCCCAAAACAACCAATCTGCAAGCGCAACCAGCGATGCAAGAAGCGGGATCGCATGGCGCATTTTCAGCGTGGACATCAGAGAGCCACTCTGCTGTCGTCTGTTGCCTCCCCATCGGGGGGCTTCGTCCATCTTTCCCAGCCACCACGCGTCCAGCTCGATGCTGTCCGGCACGCCGCGAATTGTCAGTTCCTGCCTCATGTCCTGTCTCCTGCTTGCAGGTTTCCTTTCCCGGCAGATTGCCTGCGGCGCTTGCATCTTTGGCGCGACGTATCCGCAGCCTTCATGGGGCTTTCGTGCAGAAAATGTGCAGAGGCGGTGAAAGGCATTACCAACCACGATTTCCGAGCTGCAACTCGCGCCGCGCAATAAATGCGACGTGTCCAGACATTGAACTGCAAGCAAAAGCGCAGTGTGACACAGTTGAACCTTCCCCTGAGAAGCGGTTCGCCGTTATGGCTGGGGAAACGGAGGATCGAACATGGCTAACCCTCTCTATGATGATCTGTTTGGCATTCACGCCGACAAAGATACGGCTTTCCTGCACCTGACAGACGGGACGACCGTCACCTATCAAAACTTTCTGAGCACAGCCGCCCGGATCGCCCATGTGGCCACGCAACTGGGCCTAAAACCCGGGGACCGGGTTGCGGCTCAGGTCGATAAATCGCCTGAGGCGCTGGCGCTATACGCAGCATGCGCGCAGGCCGGTCTGGTTTTCCTGCCGCTGAACACCGCCTATACCGTGGACGAGCTGACGTATTTCATCGAAAACAGCGGCGCGTCACTTGTTGTCTGCGATGGCCGAAGCAAAGACCAACTGACCCCGATTGCCGAGCGTTTTGGGGGCAGGGTGGAAACGCTGAATGCGGATGGCTCGGGCTCGCTGATGGATCTGGCGGCAGCAATGCCAGACAGCTTTGCGACTGTGGATCGGGATGGTGAGGATCTGGCAGCGTTTCTTTATACGTCGGGCACCACCGGACGTTCAAAGGGCGCGATGCTGACCCAGAACAACCTGTTGTCCAATGCACGGACACTGGTCAAAGAGTGGCGGTTCACGTCGGAAGACGTTCTGTTGCACGCGCTGCCGATCTTTCACACGCATGGGCTGTTTGTGGCCACCAATATCATTCTGGCTGTCGGCGGAAGCATGATCTGGCTGCCAAAATTCGACCCTGATCAGATCATTAACAGGATGCCCGACACTACGTCGATGATGGGCGTTCCGACCTTCTATACGCGCCTGCTGGCAGACGCGCGTTTTACCAGCGAGCTGACCAAACATATGCGCTTGTTCGTATCGGGTTCGGCCCCATTGCTGGCGGATACCCATGCACAATTCCAGGAGCGTACCGGGCATCGTATCCTAGAACGCTATGGCATGACTGAAACCAATATGAACACCTCAAACCCCTATGACGGCGAACGTCGCGCGGGCACGGTCGGGTTTCCCTTGCCGGGGGTCGAACTGAAGATATGCGATGCAGTCGGCGACCCCTTGCCGAAGGGTGAAATCGGTGAGATCGAAGTGCGTGGCCCAAACGTGTTCAAGGGATATTGGCAGATGCCGGAAAAGACGGCTGCCGAGCTGCGCGAAAACGGGTTTTTCATCACCGGTGATCTGGGACGGGTCGACGAAGATGGGTATGTCCATATCGTCGGGCGCAACAAGGACCTGATCATCTCGGGTGGCTACAATATCTACCCCAAGGAAATTGAGCTGGTTCTGGACAGCCACCCCGGTGTTCTGGAGAGCGCAGTGATCGGCGTGCCGCATCCCGACTTCGGTGAAACCGTGCTGGGCCTGATTGTTGCCGAACCCGGGCAGTCTCCGGATCTCGACGCGGTCATGGAAGTAGTGCGCGACAGCCTGGCGCGGTTCAAACATCCCCGCACGCTTATTCAACTGGATGAATTGCCCCGCAATACAATGGGAAAAGTCCAAAAGAACATCTTGCGTGACCAGTTCAGGGACATGTTCAAAGCCGGGTCACAAGGCACATAATGGCAGAGCCTAGATAAGCGTCGGAAACTTGATATAGTCCTCAAAACCAATGGGGACAGAAGAATATGAACAATCGTTTGCGCAAAATCACCATCGTAGGTGGCGGCACGGCAGGCTGGATGACCGCGTTGATCCTGGACATGGTGTTTTCACGCACTTCAGCAACAAAAGACCGACCACATATCTGCCTGATCGAAAGCCCCAATATCTCGACTGTAGGTGTGGGTGAGGCTACGGTGCCGCGCATGCCGGTCACGCTCCGTCAGGCGGGCATTTCCGAACGGGATTTTTTCCGCGAGACAAACGCGTCCTTCAAGCTGGGTGTGAAGTTCTGCAACTGGAACAAAGACCCCAAAGGAAAACGCATCGATTACGTGAACCCCTTTGCCCATGGCCAGATGCTGGAAGGGTTGGACGCCGCCGAGTATTTCCTGCGCTTTGGCAATGGAGAGAGGGACTTTACACAGTCCATCTCGCCCCACGATCATCTGGGACGTCTGTGCAAAGGCGCGCGGCAGCTGGGTCAGCCCGAGTTTGAACAGCGTTTTGGCTATGCCTATCATCTGGATGCGGTGAAGTTTGCGGGTATGCTTACCACGGTCTGCAAAAAGCGCGGCGTCGAGCATATCCAGGACGAGGTACAGAAGGTCGAGCTGGATGAACAAGGCAACGTCAGCCATCTGATGCTGGAGCGGGCAGGACGTCATGACATCGAAATGGTCATCGATTGCACCGGGTTCCGCGGCCTGATCATCAATCAGGCACTGGGCGAGCCGTTTTTGGATTATTCGGACTATTTGCCCAATGACCGCGCCATGGCGTTGCAGGTCGAACACCGCAATCCCAATAAAATCGAAAGCCTCACGCGGTCGACCGCGCTGGGCGCAGGGTGGACGTGGCGGGTGCCGCTCTACAATCGAGTGGGTACGGGCTATGTGTTCTCCTCGGCGCATCGAACGGATGATCAGGCGGCCGACGAATATCTTGAATGGCTGGGTGACAGCGGCAAGGGTTTGACGCCGCGGATCATCCCGATGCGCGTCGGGCGCGTGCGCAATGCCTGGGTCAAGAATTGTGTGGCAATCGGTCTGTCAGGCGGGTTTATCGAGCCGTTGGAAAGTACCGCGATCCACATGATTGACCACGCAGTACGCTGGTTTGCAGAACACTTGCCGACGCGCGACGTCGCCCCTTCACTGCGGGCAAGATACAACCGGCAGATGGACAAGCTTTATAACGAGGTTCTGGAATTCATCTGCCTGCACTACCGATTGGGCAACCGAAAGGATGATCCCTATTGGATCGACGCGCGGACAGAGATGAAGATACCGGATCGGCTGGCCGAGAATCTGGAGTTGTGGCAGCACCGTCTGCCGATGGATCACGATGTGGAATTTGCCACGCTGTTTGACCATCGCGTTTATCAGACGGTTCTGTTGGGCAAACAGGTCTATGATACGGGTTACGGTACCGGCATACGAGATCGTTTGCGGCCGTTGAAGAAAGTGATCTGGTTCCAGGGCATGCAGCGCGCGAAAGAGGATCTTGCGCAGATAGTCAAAGTGATGCCGGATCATAAAACGCTGCTGCGCGATATCCGGGGTGAGCTGGAAAAACCGGTCTTTGGAATGGCGAACGTGGCGAAACCGACGGTTGCGATGCCGGGCACGAAACCCGCACCTGTTACGATCCAGAACATGCCGAACTTTGCTGAAATCCAAAGCGGCGCGAAGGATTTGCAACTGTTCTAACGGTTCTCTGCTCTTACGAAGGAAATTTAATAAACTGAAGGGCGTGGCATTCAGCCCCGGCCTTCAGGACGATTTAGCGCCAGCTCATACCCCGGTCTGACAAGTGCCTTTGAACCCGACCCGGATAATCAGAAACAATGGCATCCACACGCAGGTCGATCATACTGGCAATAGCTTCAGGGTCATTGACCGTCCAGACCGCAACGCAAAGGTCCAAATCCTTGGCCCGTTCGACGTTTTCAGCAGTTACATCCGCATAATACGGGCACCACAGTGAGCCGCCCGCTTGCTTGACCAATCGCGGAATATCGCCCTCGCGGCCGCGAAAATCCGGGCAGACTGCTTTGGAAGAATCCTCCCCTACATCCTCGGCGTTTTCGGGAAGCTGGGTCAGATAAGAAGATGGTATATCCGGCGCTTGCCGCTGACATTCTTCCAACAGATTCCAGTCGAAACTGTGCAGCACCACACGCGACGACAGCGCCTTGGAACGAACCTCTTGCAGGACAAGACTGACAAACGTCTCTCTGTAGCGCGCGTCATGGGCCAAATCGGGGTCCGATTTCAGCTCGAGCATCAGACAGGCATCGCTATGTTGGGGGTCACTCACCAGATCCAGCAGGTCAAGTAGTCTTGGAACGCGAACGCCATCCATTAGCGCCTGATCTGGAAATCGCCGACCATAGGCAGAATTCCCATCCAACCGCCCGATATCGAACTTCTGAATCTGCTCAAACGTCAGAGTTGAAACCTTCGGCTCTTCCCCGGTCAAGAACTGGCCGTCAGCATCGCGAAAACTGGGGGCGTGCAGCCGGTGATTATGGGTTATGACGGGGATGTCGTCAGCCGTGAGGACAACATCAAACTCCAGAAGCGGCACGCCAATGGACAGCGAAAAGTCAAAACCAACCATGCTGTTTTCAGGCAACACACCTCGCGCACCCCGGTGGCCTACGATGCGGATCAGATTGTCGCCCCCCCGGAAAGCCTCGACCTGAGGGAACGCCATCAGCCTTCCAGCCTTTCACCGGTAGATCGGTCAAACAGATGCAAATGGTTTGAGGACACAGAAAACCGCATGTTCGGATGTCGGCCTTCAATCGGGTGCACGCCCGGAAGGCTGATCGTGATCGGATCGCCCGAGCCGGTCAGTTGACCGTGCAACAGCGTGTTTGCCCCCAGTGGTTCAGCCATCTGAATCATGGCGTCAATCGGGCCATTGTCATCCAGCAATAGATGCTCGGGTCGTACCCCCAGTTTGAAGGCAGTATCAGGGCCCTGCGACGAACCAACCGCGACCCCACCAATCATGACGGTTCCGTTTTCGCGTCGGGCCTCAAAGACATTCATCGCGGGGCTGCCGATGAACTGCGCCGCAAACAGGGTTCTTGGTGTTTCGTATACCTCTAGCGGTGTGCCTACCTGTTCGGCGATACCGCCGTTCATGACGATCATCCTGTCGGCCATTGTCATGGCTTCAACCTGATCGTGGGTTACATAAAGCGACGTGATCCCCAGTTTTTCCTGAAGCTCACGAATCTCAAGCCGCATCTGCACGCGAAGCTTGGCATCCAGGTTCGAAAGAGGCTCGTCAAACAGGAACACAGCAGGTTCGCGGACAATCGCGCGACCCATAGCCACTCTCTGTCGTTGGCCGCCTGACAGTTGCCTGGGTTTGCGATCCAGCAATGGTTCAAGCTGCAATAGCCTGGCCGCCTCGGTCACTTTTTGATCGATCTGAGCCTTGGGCAACCCTGCGATCTTAAGGCCATAACCCATGTTCTGCCGGACCGACATATGCGGGTAGAGCGCATAGTTCTGGAACACCATGGCAATGTCGCGATCCATCGGCTCTTTTTCGTTGGCCCGTTCCGCACCAATCCGGATTTCACCCGCGGTCACGGTCTCAAGCCCTGCCACCATCCGCAACAGCGTGGATTTTCCGCAGCCCGAAGGGCCAACGATGACAATGAACTCGCCATCTTCGATGTGGATGTCGATGCCATGTATGACATCTGTCGGGCCAAAGCTCTTTTTGACATTCTCCAGGGTTACTGTTGCCATTTTCTATTTCTCGCTATCGACAAGGCCGCGGACAAAAAGCTTTTGCATCGACACCACCACGATGACCGGCGGGATCATCGCCAGAATGGAGGTTGCCATGATGACCGGCCAATCAGCTACATCATCGCCAGACGGGAACATCTGCTTGATGCCCATCACAATGGTGTTCATTTCAGGGTCGGTGGTGATAAGCAGCGGCCACAGATACTGGTTCCACCCATAGATAAACAGGATGACGAACAGTGCCGCGATGTTTGTCCGGCTCATCGGTACGACGATATCGATGAAAAACCGCATAGGCCGGGCACCATCCACACGCGCAGCTTCGGCCAGCTCGTCCGGGATTGTCAGAAAGAACTGACGGAACAGGAAGGTCGCCGTGGCCGAGGCGATCAGCGGAAAGATCAGCCCGTAATAGCTGTTGAGCATGCCGAACCCGGCCACGACCTCAAATGTCGGAACGATGCGCACTTCGACCGGCAACATAAGGGTCAGGAAGATCAGCCAAAAGAACGTTGTTCGACCGGGAAAGCGGAAATAGACGATTGCAAATGCCGACAGCAGTGAAATGACGATCTTGCCCACTGCGATCCCGATGGCCATCACAAGGCTGTTGAACAGCATCGTTGCGACGGGGACATTCACGCCGGAAAACAAGGCTGCCTTGTAGTTCTCCCAGAACTGATCACCCGGCAAAAGCGGCATGGGTGGTGATACAACTTCCGGCTGGGTAACGGTTGAGGCGACAAATGCCAGCCAAATCGGAAAGAAGATGACCAGGACGCCAAGGATCATCAGGGCATGTGTCAGCCAGATACCCGCTCCGCGCTTTTCGACCATTCCGTGCTGTTGGGCTGCCATCAGTAATGCACCCTCTTTTCCACGTACTTGAACTGAATGACGGTCAGAAGGCCGACGACAATCAGCAAAATGACCGATTGCGCCGAAGACGAGCCCAGATCCTGACCGACGAACCCGTCTGAAAAGACTTTGTAAACCAGAATGGTCGTGGCCTGCTGCGGACCGCCACCGGTGATTGTGTGGATTACGCCGAAAGTTTCAAAGAACGCATAGACCACATTCACTACAAGCAGGAAAAACGCTGTCGGTGACAGCAACGGCAGGACAATCGTGAAAAACCTGCGCCAGAACCGTGCGCCATCGATCGCTGCGGCCTCGATGACCGACCGCGGAACCGACTGGAGTGCGGCGAAGAAGAACAAAAAGTTATAACTGATGCGCCCCCAGGCCGAAGCGACGACCACAAGCCCCATCGCCTCGGTGCCATTCAAGACGTGGTTCCAGTCATAGCCCAGCTGTCCAAGATACCACGACACGACACCGACGCGCGTGTTGAACATGAACAGCCATAGCACACCCGCAACCGCCGGTGCGACTGCATAAGGCCAAATCAGCAGCGTCCGATAAGCTCCGGATCCTTTGATCAGCCGATCTGCAATGACTGCCAGAAACAGGGCCGGGATCATGGAGCAGAGCGTAACAAGCGTCGAAAACACGGCCGTGGTTACAAAGGATGCGCGATAAAACTTGTCGCTTAGCAGAAATTCAAAATTGCCCAGACCGACGAACTTGGACGACAACCCGAACGGATCTGGGATGAACAGCGACTGCCACACAGCTTGTGCAGCGGGATAAAAGAAGAATACGGCAGAAATGACGACCTGTGGGGCGATCAGCGCCAATGGCAACAGCCAGCCGCGGAATGTGACGCGTTTTTCCATCCTGATGACCCGCCGGGAAAAGTGGATGCGGGCTCTGCCGAGCCCGCACCGGATTTCAGAGGTTTATTGATTCGCCGATTCGAACCTGCGCAGAAGCGCGTCACCGCGTTCTTTTGCGCTGTCCATGGCTTCCTGGGCAGTTTTCTCACCGGCCCAGATGGCCTCAAGTTCCTCATCGATTATACCGCGAATTTGATCGAACGATCCCAGACGCAGACCTTTCGAATTTGCTGTCGGCTCTTTCGCGGTCATCTGGATCA
Source organism: Ruegeria sp. O6 (assembly GCF_056535045.1). Taxonomy (NCBI): domain Bacteria; kingdom Pseudomonadati; phylum Pseudomonadota; class Alphaproteobacteria; order Rhodobacterales; family Roseobacteraceae; genus Ruegeria; species Ruegeria sp. O6. The sequence continues at coordinate 127,958 of NZ_JBQERM010000002.1, forward strand.
CAGCGATATCGGTGCCCGGGTTTTCATCATAGAAACCGGCCGCACGAGTCGCTTCACCGGCTTCTGCGGTAATCGGAAGATAGCCGGTATTCTGGTGCCATGCCGCCTGAACGTCGGACGAGGACAAGAAGCTAAGGAACTCGCCAACGCCTTTGTATTCTTCGGGATCATGACCTTCCATCACCCATAGGGATGCACCGCCGATGATGGTGTTTTGAGGCTCGCTTGTGACCGCTTCCCAATACGGCAGCGGGCGCACATCAAAGTCGAACTCGGCCTCGGCTTTGATCCCGGCATACCCGGCCGAGCTTTCGGTGAACAAGGCACATTCTCCGGCCCTGAAGTTTGCGCCGCCTTCATTTCTGCGACCGGTATAGATGAATTTCCCATCCTTGGCCCAGTCACCCATGGCGCTCAGGTGCGCGACCTGTACCGGGCCGTTCAGCATCAGTTCTGTGTCCAGACCGGCAAAACCATTGTCCTGCGATGCAAACGGAACGTTGTGATAGGCTGACAGGTTTTCCAGGTGAATCCAGCTTTGCCATGCCGTCACCAGCGGGCAGTCCTCGCCTCCGGCTTTGAGTTGCTCCAGCACATCGCCGACTTTTTCCCAAGTTGACAGGTCAGTATCAGGATCAACACCTGCCGCCTGCATGGCGTCGCGGTTGACCCACAAGACCGGCGTGGACGAGTTGAACGGCAGCGACAACATATCACCGTCGGTGGTGGTGTAGTAACCCTTCACCGCGCCGATATAGGCATCGGGATCAAAAGACGCGCCACTTTCAGCCATGACTTCGTAGACCGGCTTGATCGCGCCTTTTGCTGACATCATCGTTGCGGTGCCAACCTCGAAAACCATCAGGATGTGTGGCTGTTCGCCAGCACGGAAAGCGGCAATGCCAGCGTTCAGGGTTTCTGAATAGTTGCCCTTGTGGCTTTCGACCACGACAAACTCATCCTGACCGGCGTTGAATTCTTCAACCTGCGCTTTGACAAGTTCGCCAAGGCGGCCGGTAAAGGCATGCCAGAATTGAACTTCGGTTTGTGCCATTGCCGCCAAGGGGGACAAGGCAGTTGTAACGGCAAGAGCGCCAAGCAAATTCTTTTTCATGATTCCTCCCATGCATCAGGTTTGATGCTTCGTTGAGTACCGACTGCAACGCGTATTCGACACACATGACGATTTCACGACGTTACCGTTACAGAAATATAATTCAAGCCCTACTTATTGGCAAAAAACATAATACAATGTTATACAGTGTGAATAAAAAAGCGGAACTGGGTCTGCAATGAGACAAACTTTGAGAATTCGGCAATTGGAAGCACTCATGGCGGTGACCACCAATGGTTCGGTCACAGCAGCGGCCGCCGATTTGGGGGTGAGCCAACCAGCTGTCAGCAGGTTGCTGTCGGATCTTGAAAAATCGTTTGGTTTTCAACTTTTTGATCGCCGCAAAGGGCGATTGGTGCCAACCCAGGAAGTTCGCTATCTGCAACCCAGCGTGGACCGTGTCCTGGAATTGATGAAGCAGATATCGGACGCGAGTCAGAATATCACACAGCGTAAAGCCGGGCATATCCGCGTCGCCTGCCTGCCCGGTTTCGCCACCAGCCATCTGCCGGATGTTGTGGCAAGTTTTCTGAAAGACCGGCCAGGTGTCACCATGACGATCGAACCGGACAGGCCGGAACGGATATTGGAATGGATGGTTGGCGAACAATATGACTTTGGAATCACCGATGGCTTTAACGGTCATCCGGGGGTCGAAAGCAGAAATGTAGATGTGCGCACGGTTTGCGTATTCCCGAAAAATCACGCGCTTGAGAACCTCTCGGAGGTGACGCCATCCGATCTTGCAGATGAGAACATCATACATACGCGGCGCGACAGCGACTTTTTCGGACGGCTTTCGAAGGCATTTCAGCAGGCCAATGTTACACTCAACTCTCATATCGAAGTCCGGCAATTCACGGCGGCATGTGAATTGGCCATAAAAGGCGTTGGTGTCTCAATCGTCAGCGAACTGGACGCTGTCCATTACACAGACCGGGGGCTAAGCTACAGGCCATTCAAGCCGTTTTTGCCGCATACACTTTCGCTGGTACGCCCGGTTCTGAAGCAGCCGTCTTTGATAACACTGGAGTTCATCGAGCATTTCAGCGAAAGTCTGAATGCGTTCAGAACACTTGCGTGAGGCTGCGGTCACCGGGACGAAGGATACCTGCCCGCGTTTCCAGCCAACACTCTCCAGAAAAAGCAGGAGCCAAGGGATCGAATACGCCCAAAGTCGTCGTTATTGTGAGGCTCCGCGTATCTGTTCAATGGCTCGGGCGGCAAATCTACCCGACAAAGACCCGTCTGCGGCTGCTTCCAATGCAGGCAAAGCGGGGGATGCTTTCCCGCCGATTTCACCCAATGCGTTGGCGGCTTCTTTTCTGACAAAAACCGAAGGGCTGCCCAACAGCATGATCAGTTCCGGAACGGCTGGGGCTGCGTCAGCTCCAAAGAGCGCCAAAGACTGAGCCGCGTCACGTTGTTCCTTGGCATCTCCGCGCATCAGATCAGCTTTGAGGCTCGCAACTGTCGTGCTCGGCGGAAGCGCGGCCAATTGAAGGCCGTTTTTCAAGCGATTGTTCAAATGCTGATGCTCGCCGATCCATCGCACGATAAAGAAATAATCGCGCACCGCTTCGCCCAGAACCTTCTCGTTTTTTCCATTCTGCCATTGTTCGATCATTGCACGCGCGCTGCTTCGATCGCCATTCAAGGCCAGAACCGACGCTGAAAATGGCATCAACTCAACTGCCTGCGGGTTTCGGTCCAGCTCAGACCTAATAACGGCCTCTGCACCTTTCAGATCATTCATCGCAAACAGCGCAGCACCTTGAAATAGCGCGTAGTGGCTGGGGTATTCCGGGTCGAGGCGCATTGCAGCCTGTACAAATGCCAGCCCTTCTTCTGGCTCGCCACCCGCGATCAAGGCCCATCCCATTGTCACATGCGCTTCAGGGTCGCTTGGTTGCAGGGCAATGGCTTTCGCGGCTTCTTGTCTCGCTTCTTCTGTTCCCCGACTTACACCCTCGGCGCTGTCCCAGTCCGGAAGGTTGAGAGCGACTATTGCCCTGATGACGTGGATAAGCGAGGTGTCCTGATGCGTCAGTTCACGGTAGTATTTATAGAACAGCCCGATATGCATCTGCTCTTCAGCATTCGCAAAGCCTGACCAGTGGTGGAAGATGTGCGGTCGCAAATGTACCATAGCTAACATCGCCCAGGCGCGCGCATAATTCGGGTCCAACTCGACAGCCCGCTCAAAATGCGGAATTGCGGCCAGATTGTCCTGTTCATTGAAGCGTGAATAAAGCGCCCACCCGCGCTGGAACGCTTCGCGCGCCTCGATCTTTTCAGTCTCTATGTTTTCGATAGCAATCCGGCTTTGCGTGTCGAGCGGGACATCCAACTCGCGCGCAATCGCCAGTACAATGTTGTTTTGCAGGTCGAAGATCTCATCGATTTCACCGTCGAAACGTTCCGCCCAGATCAATCTGCCGTTCAACGTGTCCGTCAGGCGGATGTTGACCCGAAAACCTTCTCCGCTACGTCTAAGGCTTCCATCAACGACATAGCGAACGCCCAGTTTCTCGGCAAAACCTGCCACATCAATGTCGCGGTCCTGAAATGCAAAGGATGTGTTTCCGGCGATGACAAATAACCCTGATATGCGGGACAAGTCCGTTATCAGATCCTCGGAAACGCCATCTATCAACATCTTGTTGGACGCGTCGCTGGTGAAATTCGTCAAGGGAAGCACGGCGATCGAGGGCAGGTCCGGCAGAGGGTAAGCCATCTGTGCTTCAGAAGCGCGCAACTGACCCTTTTCCCATGTCTTTGTCCCGATATACCCGGTCGCGCCCAACACGATCAGGATTGCAGCTAGCTTCATTAAACGCGGCGCTTTCTTCGTTTTTTGCTTTACCGCCGGGGTCAACGCATCTGTTTCGACGCGGAACGCCTCAATGGGGTCCGCGATATTCTTGACGGATTGCGGGCCAATTGGCGTAAAGGCGAAGGGCACCTTGTTGCGCGCGTATCCGACAATCGCCTGCGAGGCGATAATCCCCCCAGGTTCTGCCAGCGCCTCAAGCCGTGCGGCAACGTTGACACCATCACCCAGGATGTCATCGGCGTTCGAGACGACATCGCCGACATTCAAACCGATCCGAAAAACGATTGCGCGATCAGGTTCGGTATCCGAGTTTCTTTTCGACAGTTCGGCCTGTATCTCGACTGCAGCGCGAACCGCATCGACTGCGCTGGGGAATTCGATCAGAAAACTATCACCGGCTGTGTTCGCAATGCGCCCTGAATACCCGGCGATCAAGGGCTCGATAACTTCAGCGCGGATCCGGCGCAGCTTGTCGATGGTGCCTTCTTCATCCAAGCCAACCAATCTTGAATAGCCTGCGATATCGGCGGCTAAGATGGCTGCTAATCGACGATTTGGCCGGCTTTCCATAGTCTCGCAGCCTACCATTTAGCCATTTTTCTGGGAACCGGTTTTCAAGGTACCGGTTTTGCTCCGGTTTTTGAAATCCCCCGACCTGTTATCTGGATGGCAATGGAAGCCCGGACTGCTGGGTTTTTAGACAAAAGCGGTCTGGGCAATCTGTCGGCTCTGCGTGTTGTCGGATTTGCATGGCGTCGCGCGTCCTTGCACAATGCGACCAACGCATGGAGGCGAAAATGATCTACGCAATCACAATTTATGGGGAACCGGGCGTGTTCGAGGCATTGCCGAAAGATCGCCAGGACGAAGTGATGTCAGGCCATCGCGCCCTGCAAGCGGTTTTGTCGGAACGCGGAGAGTTTGTGTCGATAAAACTGATGCCGCCAACGTCAGCGGTAATGGTCGAACCGGCGGCGTCCGAAGGTGCTGCCCCCCTGATCACCGATGGTCCGTTTTCCGAGACCAAGGAAAACTTCCTTGGGTTTTACGCCGCTGATTTCAAAGATCTTGAAGAAGCGTTGGAACATGCAAAACTGATCTCTTCACCGGTCGCGCGGCTGGAAGTTCGGCCTGTGGCCTGGGCCGGGGGTGCCATATCGTCGGAATAGATCATGTCAGACTGGCTGGAGGCCACATTTGCTGAACAACGCCCGCGCGCCATTGCTGCCCTGACGCGGGCTTTTCGGGATCTGGACACCGCAGAGGAGGCCTTTGCCGACGCCTGCCTGAAAGCCTTGGCGGTTTGGCCTCAGGACGGGGCGCCTCGTGATCCATTGGCATGGCTTCTGGCCACGGCTCGGAATGCGGGTCTGGATGATTTACGCAAATCCCGGCGGCGCGCGGCAATCCTGTCGCGCCACGCAGAGGAGTTTCAACCGATGCCGGCGGAAACACCCGACCCTGACGAGATGCGGGATGATGTCCTGCGCTTGCTGTTCATCTGTTGTCACCCGGAACTGGACCGGCGGGATCAGATCGCCATCGCCTTGCGGGTGGTCGCGGGGCTGAGCGTCGATGAGATCGCCAGCGGATTTCTGGTCAAGTCCAAGACCATGGAACAGCGCATTACCCGCGCCAAAAAGAAAATAGCAAATAACCCGGTCGCCTTTGAAACGCCAAGCCCGGCTGAAAGACAAGCCCGGTTGGGCGAAGTCTCGACAATGGTTTATCTGATGTTCAGCGAAGGGTGGTCGACCTCGGCCGGGCCGCAGCAAATCAAGCTCACGCTGTGCAAAGAAGCGATCCGGCTTGCCCGCCTTCTTGCCGCATTGTTCCCTGCAATGGGCGAGCAGGCCGCATTGCTGGCGCTGTTGTTGTTTCAACACGCCCGGCGCCGGGCCCGGATTGACGCGGAAGGCAAGCTCGTCGCACTCGACGATCAGAACCGCGATCTTTGGGATCGCTCGAATATCGCTGAGGCTACATCCCTGTTGCAAAAAGCCCAGCGGATTGGCCACCGCGGGGTCTATGTCATCCAGGCTGCAATCGCCCAGGCACATGCCTGTTCAACCTCGTCCGAAGAAACCAACTGGGCGTTAATCGAAAGCCACTACGCCGCCCTTTACGCATTGCAGCCGACACCTGTGATCCGGCTCAACCAGATTGCCGCACAGGCCAAGCTACACGGCGCACAATATGCTTTGAAGGCAATGGATCCTCTGTCACAGGAGCTGTCCAACTATCGTTGGTTTCACGCGATGCGAGGTGGCCTTTTGCAAGAAGCGGGGGATCATAAAGACGCCATTTCCGCCTTTGAAACCGTGTTGGCGCTTTCTCCCACCGCGTTGGAATGCGACGTGATCAACGAAAAAATCAAAATTAGCAAAGAAGAATTGGAGGGCCTGTAGGAAAACACACTCCTCATACGTCCTTGGGTCAGACCCGTATGTGGCGGGCGTAACCAACGGAGGTACCCATGAGTATACTTGAGATGACGGCTGTCGGAAATTCAGGATGGATCGGGCATTCCGGGCCGGATCAGAGCAAGGCCAAATCCTTTTATCAGGATGTGCTGGGCTGGACGATCAGCGATATGCCGATGCAGGATGGGTCAAGTTATTCGGCCGCAGTTGTGGGCGAGACCGCTATCGGAGGCTTTTCACCAATGCCGGAAGAGCGTGGAAGCTGGACGATCTTCTTCACAGTGGCCGACGTGGATGCGAGTGTTGCAAAGGCCGAAGCCAAAGGCGCCACAGTTCTTCAACCCGCGATGGATATGCCGGGTGTCGGGCGCATGGCCACGCTGAACGACCCGCAAGGTGCCCGCTTTGCATTGATCACTTATGAAAGCATGAGACCCTGAGAACTGCCTGAAAGGAGGGCGCAGATGGAACAATATTCGCACATCGTGCAGGTTATTGCGGCGGTATTTGTCTGGGTAACCGTTCCACTGGCGACTGCTTTTGGCCTGCGTCGGTCCAGGGCGGGTATCCATCCGTTATGGGATGGGGGCAACAGGCTCTTGCGCGTAATGCGGTCACATGGAAACTTCGTCGAATATGTTTCGTTCACGCCGTCGATCCACCGGCAGCCTGAGGCATCCAGCTGATGCCGGTGGATGAAACCCTCAACGCATGCATTCGTGACGCTTTGGCCGCGCATGTGGGCATTTCAGAAAAGCGCATGATGGGTGGCAATTGCTTTTTCTTGAACGGCAACATGCTGTGCGGGGCGCGGCGGCATAACGACGGGCTGGGCCGTTTCATGTTCCGGGTGGGCAAGGACAACGAAAGCATTGCGCTGGCGGACCCTGAGGCTCAGGAAGTGATTCACGGCGCACGCAAACTGGGTGGTTTTATCCGCGTGGATGAGAGTGATTGCGATGACGCCGCTTTGCTGCGCTGGTTACACCTTTGTCTCGAACACGCCGCAGCCCTTCCCGCGAAAGACTGAACGGAGAAATCAATGGCCAAATTTGAAAGTTTCTCACCCGCAGCGCTTGGTTTTCTAAGGGACTTGCGGGCCAATAACACGAAGGAATGGTTTGCAGCCAACAAGGCAGTTTACGAGACCCATTTGAAGGAGGCCAGCAGGCACTTCGCGGATAACATGGCGGATGCCTTGCGTGATCTGACTGGCCAGACCCACAGCAGCAAGATTTTTCGTGTTCATCGGGATGTCCGATTTTCCAAGGACAAAACACCTTACAACGCACACCTGCATATTGCGTTTATCCCTGACGGGAATGCGGATCAGCCACCGATGTGGTTCTTTGGGCTCTCACCTGACGATCTGGCGCTTGGCTGCGGGGTGTTTCAGTACGAAAAGGAAGCGTTGGATGCCTTTCGAACAGAGATGGCAGGCCCCAAGGGGGCAGTGGTGATACAGCTTGCCGCTGAGATGCGAAAGCGTGGATTCCGGGTCGGGGATCCTGAATTGAAACGTGTTCCCTCCGCTTTTGACAAAGATCATCCAAATGAAGAAGCATTGCGCCGCAAAGGCTTTACCGTCTGGACGGATCTGGGAAATCCCGCCTTTGCAATCGAACCAAACCTCATTGAAAGAACTATAGAATTGTTCGACGACCTCTTACCTGTTTTTCTGCTGCTTTCTCGGGTCGAGTAACCCCATCTTTCCATATGCGGGGAACATAGGCTCGATGGATATCGCCAAGGTGCCGACCTCAATCGTTCAACGCTGTGTCTGAAAAGTGAGAGATAAGTATGCAGCTTCATTTTGGGTCGCACCTGTGTGCCACGCCGCTCCAGTGTTTGCCCTCTGTTTTTTCTGTTTGGATATGGTGGAGCCTGCGGGAAACGCCGCCGAACGCCTGATACACTGATCGTAAATACTATTGTAGATTTCTTGTTTGCACTGTGGCTTCTCTTGAAGTCACACTTGAAGTTGCACAACCTGCTACGGTGTACTGTGTACGTCCAAACCTTTACGAGGCCAGCTGTCTTTTACTGGTGGGGAAGGTTGCGGCTGGCCTGCATTTGCTGAACATCGTCGGGCCATGTGGAGCGTATGTAACCCAGCACGTCCAAAATATCTTCGTTAGTCAGCGTGCCCTCGAAACCCGGCATACCACTGTTGAAGTCTTTAATGCCGCGTGCTGCCAATGCGTCTGTCCCACCTAGTCTGGTGTACTCGAACAGTAACTGGTTGTCGTGGTGCCAAGTGTGCCCTGTCACGTCATGTGGTGGCGCGGGCAACACCCCGTCATCGTTGGGTGTTTGCCAGTCAGGTTGTCCTTCCAGATTCACTCCATGGCATGAGGCACAGTGCACTGCGTAGAGTTCCTGCCCATTCGCTAGGTCTCTATCTATCAACTCATGATCTGCAGCAAGGCTCGTACCAATGCTGCATATAGCCAGTGCGCAAAGGTGATTGTTCATCTCTACCTACCTTAACTCGGAAGCGTTAGTACGCTCGTGAGTGTCGCCGTTGTCGCCAGCACCACTAATACGATTATTGCCTCAACCTCGATGGATCGGGCGAGGCGTTGCGCTGCTATTGCCTCTCCACTTTGCATGGCCGGAACAAATCGGAGCTTGTTGGCAGCGGCGAGGATCAACAGCAGTGCCACAAGAAACACCTTGATCAAAAGCGTCTGCCCGTAGCCGGTGAACAAGAGCCCTTGGAGATTGCCGACAAGCAACCAAGCCATCCACAGACCCGCCGTGACTAGCGTTGGCACAATAAGTGCAGCAGCCTGTCCAAACCTGTGCCCTAACACTGCTGCATCTGTCAGGTGTTCAGGCATGAGAGCCATACTCCGCAGCGGGCCAAATATACCCACCCAAAAGGCCACACACAGCAGGTGCAACAGCAGCAACAATTGGACGCCAACACTCTCCAGTTCCGGTACATGTCCGATCTGTGCAAAGGACCACATGGCCAATGTGCCACCCAACAGCGCGATCCATAGACCAAAGCGAGGAACAGACAGTCCCACAAGGATCAAAACTGCGCCTGAAAGGCGATAAGCAAGTACGTCGCCTACGGAGGTCTGCCAAAGCAAGCCAAGCATCTCTGGATCGACCATGCCGTCAACTCCGCCCGTTAAGGCGGCTCCTCGGAGCATGAAACCAAATACCGTTGCTGCGAGGGAAAGCCACGCCAAGACCAAGGCTTGGCGTTTCATCGCAAGGCTTACCGGCGCGACTAGTTCGGAAAAAAGGCACTTAACGGCGACAAGCCCGGTGGACCCAGCAAAGCCGATGTAGAGCACCAGCTTTGCGAGGATTGCGACAACTCCCCAAATGTCTGGCATGCTCATTCCACGGAAAAGGAAAACTCGCCCTGCATCGCATGGCCGTCTTTACCTAAACCACGCCACTCGATGACATAGGTGCCGGTTCCATTGCCCGGCAGTGGGATCGTGAACTCCTGACTAAAACTTGTCTGGTCCCCCAAATCTAGGCTTACTGCCGAGTGTTCTTCATGGGCCATCTCTATCCGCGTCAGCCGGATGTCCTTGGTGAAGCTGAGGCCAATTTCAGCGGGCACAGAGGTTACAGTCGCCCCATTGGCAGGTGTCGTTTCTTCGGCCTTGGAATGCGCCAGTACCCCGCTGGGAATAGCAGCCATGATTGCGAGAGTTACGATCTTTTTCATGGTCCTGTCCTCAATTTATTCCGTTGGCACGTTGAATTTCACGAATGTACGCGATCACCATGGCAACGTCACCTCGCGTCAATCCCTCGACCGGCGGCATGTCACCAAACTGCCAATGATGGCTTCTTACACCTTGTGAAACCGCCCTCTGAAAGGCTTCGTCAGCGTGGTGGCTGGGCTCGTATATCTTGTGGATCAGAGGCGGTCCCGCGCCTTCTACACCGACCGCATTGACGCCGTGGCAAGCAGCGCAAGAGACATCAAAGACACGCTGACCGATTACTGCGTTGCCCTCGATTGGCGGCATCTGAATTGCGACTATGGCGCCGCCTGTGCCTGTCTCTGGCGATGTGGCCTCTTCGATTGGGCCGGGCCGAAGGGTTATGAAAGCGGCGACGGCTGCGACGGTGCCTGCGCCGATGAATAAGAGACTTTTTCTCATGAGTTGATCCTGACTTTTGGAAGCTGGTAGTGCTGCGATTCACTGCGAACAGCGGCACGCGCAGGTCGCAGAATTTCGCAAGGATTTACGCTGCTTCAAAAGTCAGGGGGCTTGTAAGGGTTATCCGGCTCAATCGGCTTGGCTTGGGCTCCAACCTGGAACTCGGGTGCAATTTCACGTTGACTCTTCGCGGCTTCCCCGATTTGGGCGAGCAAAACAACTGCTTGGCAGATAGTGGGATTACACTCGCCGGTTCCTGAATTGTCCGGGTCGTGGTGGCTGTGTAGGGTCGATTTGGCGATGCTGTTATTCGCCACGAAAATGTGTTCTGCCGATTGCATGTGGCTTTCACAGCCAAGACCGATGCAGCCATCCGATCGCGCGTGAGCAACGCCAACAAGCCCGGTCAGGATGACCAGAATGCCAGCGAGTACCAATAGTGAGTATCGTCGGATGACCATGGTTCAGGACGCTACTGCAGTAGACCAAGCATGACAACGCCAGCCCTTTGGTTTTTCGGATCACGACCAGTTTTTTGTTCGGACAATTGATTGAAGCTTCCCCTTTTCCTAGACAGCAACACGAGAAGGACCGTCTTAATACCCCCCTAACTGCAGTGATTTGGGCGACGCTGTGGTTGAGTGTTGACATGTGTCAAAGCGTAGTTTGCCAAGTTGTTGGCAAGGTGCTTCGCAAATGGGTCAGAGCATCAGCATAAAAGCAACCCGGGGAACGGTGGCGTTTTTGGCTATACTCATAGCTATGGCCGCATGCACGGACAGGCATCACCACGGTGACTGGCACGGCCATGGTGCAGAGGGTTGCTATGGACCTCACCATGACGCTATCGGCGAAGCTCGTTGTGGGGCGTTTGAGTAAGCTACTTAGCAAAGGCGCACTCGCAAACAACCAGTTTAGCCAGTTTATGTTTGGTGATCACGAGGCCGCTGTTGATAGTGAACAGCCTCATCTGACTGGTCCAGTTTGATTGTTAGTGCATCGTCGGCCTCTGATCCGTTGGAATGATGTTTTCCGGGGCTGGTGGGCGACAGATCAATGCACTGCCCGACGTTTGGTGCTTGGTCTTGTGTCGGGCAAGGGCCAACGGAAGTAGTAGATGCCGTGTCGGGACAGAGAGAGATATGCATACAGCTTCATTTTGTGTCACACCTGTGTGTCACACCGCTCTAATGCTTGCTATCTGGTTGTATTGTTAGGTTTTGGTGGAGCCTAGGGGAGTCGAACCCCTGACCTCTTGCATGCCATGCAAGCGCTCTCCCAACTGAGCTAAGGCCCCATCATTGTACCATCGGTACGGTGGACGGACGTTTAGGAGACAGCGGCAGCGAGTGCAAGTCCAAAGTTTGAATCGGGCGCGAATTTTCACCCGGGCTGCTCCTCAGGTGAAAAAGGCGACCCTGGGGATCGCCTTTTACTTGGTCAGTTGTCGTCGTCTGATGACATGTCGGTGATGTCGTCCAGAGAAACATCATCATTGTCGTCATCATCATCGTCCAGCAGATCGTCATCCAAATCCACGTCGACGTTGTCATCATCGTCCAGAACCAGATCGTCATCCGCCGTGTTTTCACGTGCTTTGACCGAAGCTGCGTCTTCTGCATCCGCCGAGATCATACGGCTTTTGGATGTTTCAAGCTCCACGATCTCGCCAGTGTAGGGGCTGATGATCGGGTCCTTGTTCAGGTCGTAAAACCGCTTACCGGTTGTCGGGCAAACACGCTTTACGCCCCATTCTTCCTTGGGCATGTCAAATCCCCTTGATATCAGGTGAGTCGTCTAAATGATTCAGCTCACCTGCCACAGGCAGAGGGCACTGTCAAAGTCTTTGCGCAAGAGAGGTCGCGATATGGGAGAGCACGCATTGCCAGGGACACCGCCGGTGCCACTGAGATTGCGCAAATCGGCTCGGGCGCGGCGTATCAGCCTGCGAATCTCCCAGCTGGATGGGCGCGTCACGTTGACTTACCCGAATGGCGTGCCGGAATCTGAGGCCTTGAGTTTTGCGCGCACCAAAGAAGGGTGGATCCGGCAGCATCTTCAGGGTCGGCCCGATATGACCACCGTGCAGTTTGGGCAAGTGATCCCGATCGAAGGGAAAGCGCGCCGAATCGTTCCTGCAACCGGGCGGCGGGTTCTGCTGAATGCAGATGAGGTTGCCGTGCCCACAGGAGCCGAGGCCCGCAGGTTGGGCCGGTTCCTGAAGGAACTGGCGCGGGACCGGTTGACCGGAGCCTGTGATGATTATGCAGCCATGCTGGGGCGTTCGTACACGACACTCAGCCTGCGTGACACGCGGTCGCGTTGGGGGTCGTGCAGCTCGCATGGCGGATTGATGTTTTCGTGGCGCCTTATTCTGGCGCCTCCTGATGTGTTGCACTATGTTGCGGCGCATGAGGTGGCACATCTTGCCGAGATGAACCACTCACCTGCCTTCTGGGCGCAGGTCGAAAAGATATTTGGCCCGTATAAGCCGCCCCGCCGCTGGTTGCGCGACAACGGGGCCGAGTTGCATCGCTACAGATTTGATACCGAGCCGAGTTGACGTGGCGCCTTTTTGTGATCACATGAGCATATGTTGACCGCGCGCCCTTCCGAAACCCAGACCGCAACACATGACCGGGTGTACCGGGCGCTGCGATCCCGGATCATGCATGGTGAGATGGCACCGGGGCAGGCCCTGACCCTGCGGGGCATCGGCAAGGAATTCGGTGTTTCAATGACCCCGGCGAGAGAGGCGGTGCGCCGCCTGGCCGCAGAAGGGGCATTGTTCTTGTCCACATCGGGCCGGGTTTCAACCCCGGAGTTGACGAATGACCGGATTGAGGAACTGGCTGCCTTGCGCGCATTGCTTGAGGTCGAACTGGCAAGCCGGGCCTTGCCCAGGGCACACATGGCCCTGATAGACCGGTTGCAGAGCATCAACATGACGGTTGCCGAGATGGTGACCAAACGGGATGCGGTTGGCTATATCCGCTCGAACCTGGAATTTCACCGAACCCTGTATCTGCGCGCTCAGGCCCCTGCGATGCTGGCCATTGCTGAAACCGTCTGGCTGCAACTTGGGCCGACGATGCGGGCGCTTTATGGGCGTCTCAGACGCGCAGAGCCGCCACATAATCACAAGCTGATCATCGCCGCGCTCAAGGCAGGCGACGAGCCAGGCTTGCGGCTGGCAGTGCGTTCGGATGTGACGCAAGGGCTGCGTTTGCTGGTCAGCTGAGCGGCTTCCTGCCGACATCGACACAGCGCCCTTCCAAGGTGTCACGGTTCTGGCCTGCGCAACCCGGCTGGGTTATTCTTGCGGCAAATCACAAACAAGAGCAGACCCAAACCATGATTACTCGCCGGACCTTTTCCATTTGCCTCGGATCAACGCTTTTGGCCGCCTGCACGGGTGGCGCCACTCCGTCCAGCACGCCTGCATCCCGGATGCGGGCAGTCCCCAATGCCGGGTGGGATGCCTGGGTTGCCGGTTTCAAGGGCAGGGCAGTGTCGCAGGGGATTTCCCGGACGACCGTTGACCGCGCCTTTCAGGGGGCCGGGTATTTGCCCGACGTAATCGAACGCGATCGAAATCAGGTCGAATTCAAGCGCAGCCTCGAAGATTACTTAGCCATCGCGGCGTCGGACGAGCGGATCAGCACCGGCCAGCAGATGCTGCGGCAACATAACGGCACTCTGTCACGGATCGAGGCGCAATATGGCGTGGATAAGGAAATCGTCGTGGCCGTCTGGGGGCTGGAAAGCCGCTATGGCGCGCGCCGCGGTGATGTGCCTGTTGTATCGGCGTTGTCGACGCTGGCTTATGATGGCCGGCGCGGGCAGTTCTTTGAAAGCCAGCTGATCGCGGCGATGAAAATCCTCCAGAACGGCGATACCACGCCCGCTAACATGACTGGCAGTTGGGCCGGGGCGATGGGGCACACGCAGTTCATTCCGACCTCGTATCTTGCCTATGCCGTGGATTTCACCGGCGACGGGCGGCGCGACATCTGGTCAGACGACCCGACAGATTCGCTGGCTTCGACCGCTGCTTATCTGGCGCGTGCAGGTTGGGTGCGGGGCCAACCCTGGGGCGGAGAGGCCGGAACCGTTTCCGGTACTCCGGTGGCCGTATTGCAGCCGCAAAAACCTGGCCCCCGCATCGCCGTGTTCCGCAATTTCCAGGTGATCAAACGCTACAACAACTCGGACAGCTACGCGATTGGTGTCGGTCATCTGGCGGACAGGATCGCGGGCGGCGCGCCGTTTCAGGCCTCGTTCGGGCCGGATGCAAACGGGCTGACACTGGACGACCGCAAGGAATTGCAGCGCCGCCTGACATCTGCGGGGTATGACACGCAAGGTGCAGATGGCGTGATCGGAAACAACACCACCACAGCCATCAGCGCGTATCAGAGCGCCAATGGTCTGCCCGTGACAGGTGAGCCTTCGGTTGCGTTGTTGCGCAGGTTGGGTGGCTGACGGTTACGCCGCCAGCCCTTTAGATCCGATATCAAGGAATTTCTGACGGCGGTCCTTTATCAGGGCCGCCCCATCCTTGCCGTCCAGTTCAGTCAACATGGCGGTGATGGCCTTGCGCACCGCCTCAACCGTTGCCGGACGATCGCGATGTGCACCACCCTTGGGTTCCGGGATGATCCGATCACATACGCCCAGCTTGTGCAAATCCTGTGCCGTCAAACGCAGTGCCTCGGCCGCTTCACGCATTTTTTCGGCATCTTTCCACAGGATCGATGCGCAGCCTTCCGGCGAGATCACCGAATAGACCGAATGCTCCAGCATCGCCACGCGGTTGGCGGTCGCAAACGCCACAGCGCCGCCCGAGCCGCCTTCGCCGATGATGACCGAAACCAGCGGCACGCCGATTTTCAGGCACATCTCAGTCGACCGGGCAATCGCCTCGGATTGGCCGCGTTCCTCGGCCCCTTTGCCGGGATAGGCGCCAGCGGTGTCGATCAGGGTAATGACAGGCAGTCCAAAACGCCCCGCCATCTCCATAAGACGCACGGCCTTGCGATAGCCCTCGGGGCGGGCCATCCCGAAATTACGTTCGATACGCGACTTGGTATCGCTGCCTTTCTCGTGGCCGATCACCATCACCGGCTGATCGTTAAAGCGCGCAAGACCACCGATAACGGCCAAATCATCGGCAAAATTGCGATCTCCGGCCAGAGGAGTGAATTCGGTGAACAGTGCGTCCACGTAATCCTTGCAATGCGGGCGTTCCGGGTGACGCGCCACCTGGCACTTCCGCCAGGGTGTCAGGTCGCGATAGAGTTCATCCAGCAGCTTGGAGGCTTTGGCATCCAGCGCGGCGGCTTCTTCGGCCACATCCATTTCTTCGTTGGCACGAGCCAGCGCGCGCAGCTCTTCAGCTTTGCCTTCGATCTCGGCCAGCGGTTTTTCGAAATCCAGATACTGGGTCATGACGCCTCATCTGCGTAAAATTTCCTAGCTATATGCCGCTGGCTGGCCTCAGATGCAACTAGATGACACTGAAGCGGCGTCGTTCATGTCAAAAGCCGTTGATCAGATTGAGAGATTCATTTGCTTGCCAGCACATTCCCGACATGCCCAGCAAAACAATCGCTGATATCGACCTTTGAGGAAATTCACCCCTGCTAAAGCACGGGATAGAGCGAAACCACAAGCAGCACAGCCATTGTCCAGTTGAATATGACCAATCTGCGCGGGTTCGTCAGCATTCGTGCCATCTGCTGTCCTAAAACGGTCCATGTGCTGACCGATGGTAAGTTGACGGCTCCGAAGACAAACGCAACGATGGCAATCGCATACATCGTTCGATCTGGCGTATAGGCCGTGGTGGCGGTCAGGGCCATGGCCCAGGCTTTTGGATTTACCCATTGAAACGCTGCGGCTTGCAGGAATGTCATCGGCACGCCGGTCGCCTCGGCGCTGTTTGCCGGCGCGGCATGTGCAATCTTCCAGGCCAGATAGAGCAGATAGATCACCGACAGGATTTTCAGCACTGTATAGCTGACGGGATACCGGTCGAAGACCTGCACCAGACCGGCGCCGACAAGCAATACCATGAAGGTAAAGCCAAGCCCAATGCCCAACATATGCGGGATCGAGCGTCGAAAGCCGAAATTCGCCCCCGAAGCCATCAGCATCAGGTTGTTCGGCCCCGGTGTGATCGAGGTTACGAAGGCAAAGGCGATCAGGGCCATCAGGATGTCATAAGTCATGGGGCGAAGTATTGTCCGCGCTGCGGCAAATGAAATTGCTTTTTTGTGCGTGTTTCCTGTAGTTGTGCAATCAATGATGAAAAATGACCGGATAAACCGCCAGATATTGCAAGAGCTATCTCGCGACGGACGGATCAGCAATCTGGATCTGGCCGAGCGTGTGGGCCTTTCCCCTTCGGCCTGCCTGCGCCGCGTGCAAGAACTTGAGCGGGCCGGGGTGATCACGGGGTATCGCGCGGTGCTGGACCCGGCGGCGATGGGTATCGGCTTTGTCGCCTACATCGGTGTAGGGCTGGGCGAGCATACGAAGGCCGCGCAGGAGGGGTTTGAACGCGCGCTCCAACAAGCGCCGGAAGTTGTCGAGTGCCACAACATAACAGGAACAATCGAATACTTGCTGCGGGTCGAATGTGCAGACCTGCCGTCTTACAAGACCTTCCATACCGAGGTGTTGGGAACGCTGCCGCATGTCACCTCGATCACATCCTATGTGGTTATGGGTTCGCCCAAGAATTTACGGGCGTGACGTCTTGAATTGTGAAGGCACACTCACTTGCAGGGCGAAAACTCACGGCCTAATGTCGTGGAAATGACGTTGCCAGGGGATATGCACAGCCATAACGGCACGCAAACAGGGAGATTACGATGAAACGCGTTCGAACAGTGGCGGCCGCAGTTGCCTTGTCAGTGGTTGCCGGGGCTGCCTTGTCTGCCCCGCTGAAACTGCAACCTGCCAACCCGCAGCCTTCTCCGAAGGCAGGGCTGAATGTGAAATACATTGGCACGGGCAATCAACACAAGAAGATCCGCGATCTGAGTCAGGCAAAAAGCATGCTGTCCAAAGCACAGCCTGGGCAACCGCTGCAGGGATTGGATTACAGGGACACCAATCAGGGTGACAATGTCATGACATTTGACGGAGCTTACAATGTTGCCGCCGAGATTACGGGATATATGCGGTTCGACTCGCCTGGGGTTTACGAGTTGGAAACCTGGTCGAATGACGGGATAGAAGCATTCGTCGGAGGCCAGAATATCGGCTATGTCACGGGTATTCAGGGCTGCGAGGCCAACCAGCGGACCGAAGTCGAAGTGCCCAAGGCCGGGTGGTACCCGCTCAAGATTATCTATTTCCAGAAGCTTGGAACATCCTGCCTGATGATGAAGTCGGGTAAAAAAGGCGAAAGGTTCACCTGGACGCCGAATGCTGTCTTTGGGCGGTGACGCCAGAAAACACCTGAAAAAGGCGCCAGGGCAGGCGCCTTTTTTTGTTTCTCAGCCGTTGGCCGCGATCAGTTCGGCCTGTGCCACGATCACTTCGGCCTGCTTGATCGACGCGATGTCGACCAGACGTCCTTTGTAAACTGTCGCACCTTCGCCATTGGCTTTGGCCTGTTCCATCGCGGCGAGAATTTCTCGGGCCTCTGACACGGCTTCTTCTGATGGGGTGAACACCTGATTGGCCAGCGCGATCTGCTTGGGGTGGATCGCCCATTTACCGACCATGCCCAGCGTGGCCGAGCGTTTGGCCTGCGCAATGTACCCCTCGTCATCGCTGAAATCACCGAAGGGCCCGTCGACTGGCAGCACGCCATGGGTGCGGCACGCGGCAACGATGGCGGCCTGTGCCCAATGCCATGGGTCGGACCAGTGTTTCGCACCCTCGTGCAGCATGTAATAATTTTCCTGCGTGCCGCCGATGCCGGTTGTCTGCATCCCCATCGAGGCAGCAAAATCCGCAGCTCCCAGGCTCATAGCCTGCAAACGGGGCGAGGAGGCCGCGATTTCTTCGGCATGGGCGATGCCAGCTGCGGATTCGATGATAACCTCGAAGCTGATCGGTTTGGCACGACCTTTGGCGCGTTCAATGGCAGTGACCAGTGCGTCTACCGCATAGACATCCGCCGCGCAGCCGACTTTGGGGATCATGATCTGATCCAGACGGTCGCCCGCCTGTTCCAGTACATCGACAACGTCGCGATACCAGTACGGGGTGTCCAATCCGTTGATGCGAACGGACATGTATTTGTTGCCCCAATCCACGGTGTTCAGTGCTTCGATGACATTGGCGCGGGCCGCATCCTTGTCCGAAGGTGCAACCGAGTCTTCAAGATCGAGGTTGATCACATCCGCAGCGGATGCTGCCATCTTCGGGAACAGTTTGGTGTTCGACCCCGGGCCAAACAGCTGACAGCGATTGGGACGCGCCGGTGCGGCAGGTTGGATGCGAAAGCTCATCTGGACCTCGTCTAAGTAATGAAATTACGATTTTCCTGCTCAATGAGGTATTAAATTGCGCGGTGCGGCGCAAGAGCGATTGTGCACATGCGGCAATGCGGTTGCAGAAAGCAGCTTCAAAACTGCCCGAGTGGGGTGATTAAAGTTTAATCACTTTAAAAACTTCGAAGATTTTTGCGCACATCGAGAACACTGCGCAAGAAACTCGCGCATAGGCCGTGGTTGACGGGCCAAAACGCGAAGCGCTCGTTTTACCGCTTCTCTAGCCTGCCCCGGAATCAAAGGAGTGACCGCAATGATCGAGACACCGTACCTGCTGTTCCTGGGCGATGCGCCCGACCAATTGGCGGCCAAAGTGGCTGTTGGGATCAAGGACTGGCGTCCGGAAAACGCCGTGGGCCAGTATCGAATGGACGGCTGCAAGGCCGATCTGGGCTTGGCTGACATGACCCTGACCGAAGCGAAGGAAGCCGGTGCCAAGACACTGGTGATCGGTGTGGCAAACCGCGGCGGTGTGATCAGCCAGGACTGGAAAAAGGTTCTGGTCATGGCGCTTGAGGAAGGGTTCGACCTGGCCTCGGGGTTGCATAACCTGCTGCGGGATGAGCCGGACCTGGTAGCGGTTGCCGAAGCAACAGGACGGAAACTGCACGACGTGCGGGTGCCTGAAATCAATTATCCGATTGCAAACGGGATCAAGCGCAAGGGCAAGCGGTGTCTGGCCGTCGGAACAGACTGTTCGGTTGGCAAGATGTACACCGCGCTGGCGATGGACGCCGAGATGCGTGAGCGCGGGATGAAATCGACCTTCCGCGCGACCGGCCAAACCGGCATCCTGATCACCGGTGACGGTGTGCCGCTGGATGCAGTCATTGCTGACTTCATGGCGGGTTCGGTCGAATGGCTGACACCGGACAATGACGATGATCACTGGGACCTGATCGAAGGGCAGGGGTCATTGTTCCACGTATCCTATTCCGGCGTGACCATGGCACTGATCCATGGCGGCCAGCCGGACGCCCTGATCCTGAGCCATGAACCGACCCGTGCGCATATGCGCGGCTTGCCAACCTATCAACTGCCGACATTGGAGGCCCTGCGCGACACCGCGCTGGCACTGGCCAAAGTGGCAAACCCGGATTGTCAGGTTGTTGGCGTTTCGGTCAACACGCAGCACATGTCCGAGGCTGACGCGACCGCCTACCTGGCCAAGATCGAAGCGGATATGGGCCTGCCTGCGACCGACCCGTTCCGCTTTGGTTCGGGCAAGCTGGTGGACGCGCTGGCCGCAATGTGATCTGAACAATGCGCCGGAGGCGGGGCTGTTTCGCCTCCGGCGTGAGTATTTGGGAAAAGATGAAGGAACGGGTGCGTGCAGATTGAGGTTTCTCGCGATGTGTTCCGGCTGGCGCAGGTCTTCACCATCTCGCGCGGGTCGCGAACCGAAGCAAAGGTGCTGACGGTTCGGGTGTCGGACGGAACTCATCAGGGCTGGGGCGAATGCGTTCCTTATGCGCGTTATGACGAAACGCTGGAGTCCGTAGAGGCCGAGATTGCCGGTCTGCCCGCGGATGTCAACCGCCGGTCGCTGATGGGTCTGCTGCCAGCAGGTGCCGCGCGAAACGCCGTGGATTGCGCCTTGTGGGATCTGGAGTGCAAACGAACCGGCAAACGCGCCTGGGACCTGGCAGGTCTGCCCAAGCCCGGCCCCGAGATCACCGCCTATACATTGTCGCTGGACACCCCCGAGGCAATGCAGGCGCAGGCCGCCGGGAACGCGCATCGCCCGCTTCTGAAGATCAAGCTGGGCACGCCCGATGATATGCCCCGACTTGAGGCAGTGCGAGCAGGGGCGCCGAACTCCAAGATCATTGTGGATGCAAACGAAGGCTGGTCGGCCGAGGTTTACGCCGACCTCGCCCCGCATCTGGTGCGGCTGGGCGTGGCGTTGGTGGAACAGCCCTTGCCCGCAGGAGATGACGACGCATTGATCGGGATGAAGCGCCCGGTGCCAGTCTGTGCTGACGAGTCCTGCCATGACCGCGCCAGCCTGCCCAAGTTGAAGGGCAAATATGATGTCATCAACATCAAGCTCGACAAGACCGGGGGCCTGACCGAGGCGCTGGAGTTGCGCAAAGCGGCGATTGCCGAAGGCTATGACATTATGGTGGGATGCATGGTCGGCAGCTCGCTAGCCATGGCACCTGCGACATTGCTGGCACAGGGTGCGATGGTAACGGACCTTGACGGCCCGCTTCTGTTGGCCGAAGACCGCGACACCCCGCTGGATTTTGACGACGCCGGAGTGCACCCGCCTGCGGCCGCACTTTGGGGTTGAGGAGACGAACATGACCCGCACCGTTTACGTAAATGGCGAATATCTGCCGGAGACCGAGGCCAAGGTTTCCATTTTTGACCGTGGCTTCCTGTTTGCGGACGCGGTCTACGAAGTCACCAGTGTGCTGGACGGCAAGCTGATCGACTTCGAAGGTCACTCAGTCCGTCTGAAGCGCTCGCTGAACGAGCTGGAGATGGCCGAGCCCTGCACCAAGGATGAACTGTTGGAAATCCACCGTAAGCTGATTGAGCTGAACGGTATCGAGGAAGGTCTGGTCTATCTGCAGGTTTCGCGCGGCAGCGATGGCGACCGGGATTTCGTGTTTCCGTCGGCAGATACCCAGCCCAGCCTCGTTCTGTTCACGCAGAACAAGCCGGGGCTGGCTGACAGCCCGGCGGCAAGGAAAGGTGCCAAGATCATCTCGATCGAAGACATCCGCTGGGGCCGCCGTGACATCAAAACGGTGCAATTGCTTTACCCGTCGATGGGCAAGATGATGGCCAAGAAAGCGGGGTGCGACGACGCATGGCTGGTCGAGGACGGCTTTGTGACCGAGGGCACCAGCAACAACGCCTATTTCGTCAAGAACGGCAAGATTGTTACCCGCCCTCTGTCCAACGATATCCTGCACGGTATTACCCGAAAGGCCGTGCTGCGGATGGCGGCTGAGGCGCAGATGGTGGTGGAAGAGCGTCTGTTCACCATCGACGAGGCCAAAGAGGCGGACGAGGCATTCACAACTTCGGCCAGTGCTTTTGTGATGCCGGTGGTCGAGATCGACGGTGTGGCGCTGGGCGACGGAACACCGGGTCCGATTGCCAAGCGTTTGCGCGAGATTTATCTGGACGAAAGCCGCAAGGCGGCGATCTGAAGAAAAAGGCCCGCTGCAGCGGCGGGCCTTTTCTCAGGCGTCAGCCTTTTTTGGTGACATTTTCTTCGAAGGCAACCTTGAAGGCGTCTTGTTTCTCGGGGCTGGCTTCGGTCTGGTAGTTGGTCTTCCACTCATCCATGGTCATGCCGTAAAAAACTTCGCGGGCTTCTTCCTTGCCCATCTCGATGCCTTTTTCATTGGCCGCTTCCTGATACCAGCGCGACAGGCAGTTTCGGCAGAATCCAGCAAGGTTCATCATGTCGATATTCTGCACATCGGTACGGTCTTCCATCAGGTGCTTTTGCAGCCGGCGGAAGGCCGCAGCCTGAAGTTCGATTTCGGTTTGCTTGTCCATAGTGTGGCTCCGAAAGGCAGTGTGTGTTGCGTCTGACCTAACAATCCTGCCGTGTCGTTACAACAACGGCGCTTGTGGTCGGTGCCATCTACATCAGTTTCAAAGCCAGCCAGGGCATGATGCAAGAGATCAGTGTCAGAATCTTGTAGTTGGCAAGGTATTTGAAATAGGCACGTTTCACGTCGGCGCGATCCATCTGAAACATCCTGCCGTGAATGCCAGCGATCCAGTCCTGCAAAAGCAGAATCATGACGGTGGTGAACAGCAAAACCGCGATATTAAGCGTGGCCATCCAACCGAAAAACGTTGTCAGAAACTCATGTGTCATGACGATCCCCTTTCCCGCATTATATGGGGATCAGAGGCATTGCTCACAATGGCGTGACGGGTGGAATGTCCCTGCAAACCTTGCGGTCAAAGGTCGCTAGTGTCCAGCGCTTCTTGCAGGATTATCGCCAGCCGCTCGGCCCAATGCCGTTGTCCGGCATGGTCGGCGATCAGGTCGTTGCGCAGCTCGATCAATGCATTGGGACGGCCAAAAGCGGTGCAGTGTTTGTCAATCGCATCACCCGGCAAAACGCCGGTATAGGGTTCATTGACACCAACGCACAGGTCATCTTCCTGTTGCAGCCGTTCGATCAAAGGACGCGAGAACCGCTCGTCCGGGGTGTGCAATACGCCAATGTGCCATGGTCGGGGGTCACGTCCACGCAACTGGCGCGTGAAGGAGTGCATCGACACAATTACCGCATGTGGCAGTGCCGCCAACTCGGCCAACGCTGTGTGGTAGGGGCGATAACACATGTTCAGGCGGCGTTCGCGCTCGGCGGCATCGGCGTGGCGGTTGCCGGGAATGATCGACCCGTCATACAGTTTCATCAACAGCGTGGGGTCATCTTCCCCTCGGTTCGGGTCGATTACAAGGCGCGAGAAATTGGCGGCAATCACTGGCGCGTTCAGAATCTCGCCCAGATGTTTTGATACCTCATACGCGCCGACATCATAGGCGATATGGCGCTCCATATCCTCGCGCGGCAGGCCAAGGTCTCCGTCATTGACCTCGGGGGGGACGATGTTGGTTGCGTGGTCGCATGTGATCAGCCATCGGGACGGGCGATCCGCGCCGTGAACAAAAAACGGGGTGTAAGTCATAAGCCTGTCATCTAGTTTGTCGCAGGTGTAGGGCAGTTGCTTTAAAAAGGGAATTGCGCAATAAGCGCCACAGCAGTGTTTGCGGTAACATTTTGCAAAAGCTGATCTGCGCAATCTGAACCGGCATGAGGAGGTCAAGACCAATGCGACGCCTGAGGAATGTAAAAATCGTGGCGACGCTGGGACCGGCGTCCAGTGACTATGACACCATTCGCGCCCTGCACGAGGCCGGGGCGGATGTGTTCCGTCTGAACATGAGCCACGGCAGCCATGACGAGATACGTGAACGCCACAAGATCATTCGGCAGGTTGAAAAGGATCTGGACAGCCCGATTGCCATTCTGGCTGACCTTCAGGGTCCCAAGCTGCGGGTTGGTGTTTTTGCAAATGATGCGGAGGATCTGGAAGAGGGCGCGGCGTTCCGTCTGGACCTTGATCCAGCTCCCGGCGACACCACCCGCGTGTGCCTGCCGCACCCCGAGATTTTCGCGGCCCTTGAACCGGGCGCGCGCCTTCTGGTCAATGATGGCAAGATCCGTCTGATCGTTCAAGATTGTGGTCAGGACTTTGCCAATTGCACAGTTGAGGTCGGCGGTGCGATCTCGAACCGCAAGGGTGTGAACGTCCCGGATGTGGTACTGCCGCTTGCGGCCTTGTCGGAGAAGGACCGTGGTGATCTTGAGTTTGTCTGCCAGTTGGGCGTTGACTGGCTGGCGCTGAGTTTCGTGCAACGCGCCAAGGATGTGTTCGAGGCCAGGGCGCTGGCTGATGGACGCGCTGCGATCCTGTCGAAGATCGAAAAGCCGGCGGCGGTCGAGGCGTTCGACGACATCCTTGATGCGTCGGACGGGATTATGGTGGCGCGGGGCGATCTGGGTGTGGAACTGCCGGTATCTGCGGTGCCGCCCATTCAAAAGAGGCTGGTCCGCAAGTGCCGTAGTGCCGCCAAGCCGGTCATTGTCGCCACCCAGATGCTGGAAAGCATGATCGAAAGCCCGATGCCCACCCGCGCCGAAGTGTCGGATGTGGCCACCGCGATCTATGAGGGCACGGACGCCATTATGCTCAGCGCGGAATCGGCGGCAGGTGCTTATCCGGTTGAGGCTGTGCAGACCATGAATAAGGTCGCCATCGAGGTCGAGGCCGACCCGACCTATTCCCAGATTATCGCCGCGTCCCGCACGGCAAAAGGAAGCACTGTGGCCGATGCCATCGTCGCGGCTGCCCGCGAGATTGCTGAAAAGACCGATATCAAGGCCATCTGCTGCTTTACGCAAAGCGGAACGACCGCCTCATTGACAGCCCGCGAACGTCCCGGTGTTCCGATCATTGCGATGACATCGCTGATGGGAACTGCGCGCAGGCTTTGCCTGAGCTGGGGTTGCAATTGCGTCATGACGCCCGAACTCCAGCGGTTCAAAAGCGCCGTTGTCAACGCAGCCCGCGCGGCGCGGGCAGGGGGGTTTGCAACCGAAACCGATCAGATCGTGGTTACGGCCGGTGTCCCCTTCAACGTACCGGGCACGACTAACATTCTGCGCGTGGCCCCGTGTGATGAACGGCTGATCTACAGCACGGATCCGGAATAACGGAAGGCCGACACTCGGGCCCGAGTGTCGTGTCAGCCAACCGGCTCTTTTACAATCTCCATAACTGTAAAAGAGCTGGTCTGGTGTATCCCCGGCAGCTTGTTGATCTTCTCGCCCAGCACCAGCCGGAAATGCGCAATATCGCGCGTTCGAACGGTCAGAAGATAATCAAACGAGCCCGCCACCATCAGGCAGCTTTCGATTTCCTGAACACTCCGAACGGCTTCATTGAATTTCACAAGGGATTGTTCCGCAGTTGCGACCAGGGATACCTGCACCACGGTCAGCAGTGCCAGCCCCATTCTTTCCTTGTCGACAACGGCTCTGTACCCTTTGATATAGCCATTCTTCTCAAGTCGTTTTACACGCTCGGAACAGGGTGTATTGGTCAGGTTCACGCGCGCCGCCAACTCAACTATCGAGAGCCTGCCATTGGCCTCCAGCTCGTGCAGGATGCGTTGATCGATATTGTCTAAATCTCTGCTAATCAGTAAAATTCCCTGTATTTTTGGCGTAATACGATAAATTACACTGAAATTGGCCCAAAAAAATCTCCAATTCCTAGTGAAATTTCCTAATACTTACCAAAGGGCGGTCTTGTTGAAAAGTTCCAAGTTCCGGCCGCCCTGCCGGGGGCGTGGGCCCCGGCCTTAACAACAAAAACGGAGGAACGAAATGACAACAAAGATTGTCATAGGACTCGACGGGACTGAAACCGGCGAGCGTGCGATTGCCTTTGCCAAGGATTTGGCAAAGCTGATCGGAACGTGCGATTTGCTGGTCGCTTATGTGATCGAATGGTCACCTTACACATTCCAGACACCTGAAGAAAACGCCCAGCGCCACAAGCGCCGCGAAGAAGAGGTTGATCTGGCAATGTCGCGTGTCGTGACACCTGCTGTTGAGGCCCTCAGGGCTGCGGGATTCGAAGCGCAGGGCATTGTGCGCCATGGCGATGTTGCGGAAACGCTGAACGCCATCACGGTCGAAAACGGAGGCTCGCAAATCGTCGTGGGTCGGGCATCTGCGGACGGGATCAAGAAACGCCTGTTCGGCAGTTCGACGCAATATCTGGTAATGCATGCCGACGTTCCGGTTACGGTCGTGAACTGAGGGGAGGGCTAAAATGAGAACGCTAAAAACACTTGGCGCCGTAACGGCCGCCACCATTGCCGCCAGCCCTGCCCTTGCACAAGAGGCGCCGGGACTGGATGAAAAAATCAATCAGGCCTTTGCAAACCTGACCGGACCGTTTGTCAGCTTCATCTTTGCACCGCTGCCCGGAACCAGCTTTCCGTGGATCGTCATGTGGCTGGTGATTGCTGCATCGGTTTTCACACTGTATTTCGCGCTTGTGCAGTTGCGGTTCTTTGGTCACGCGATCAGCCTTGTCAAAGGTGACTATTCCGATCCCAACGACGCGGGCGAGGTCAGCCACTTTCAGGCATTGGCCACGGCGCTGTCCGGCACTGTGGGCTTGGGGAATATCGCAGGTGTGGCCGTTGCCATTGGCATCGGTGGGCCGGGTGCAACCTTCTGGATGATCCTTGCGGGCCTTCTGGGTATGGCATCAAAGTTCACCGAATGTACGCTGGGCGTGAAATACCGCAACGAATACGAAGATGGCACCGTTTCAGGTGGCCCGATGTATTACATGTCCAAGGGCTTTGACGAGCTGGGCCTGCCGGGCGGTAAGATCCTGGCGGTGCTGTTCTCGATCTTCTGTATTCTGGGCGCATTGGGCGGCGGGAACATGTTCCAGGCCAACCAGGCACATCAGCAGATCGCGGGTATCGTTGGCGACTATCCGGGCTGGATTACTGGCATTGTTTTTGCTGCGGTCGTGTTCATGGTCATTGTTGGCGGTCTGAAATCCATCGCTCGGGTGACTGAAAAAGTCGTGCCGTTCATGGGTGTGCTGTATGTCGCAACCGCACTGGTCATCATCGCGATGAATGCGGACATGATCGGCTGGGCCTTTGGTCAGATCTTTGCCGGTGCCTTCACGGGGCTGGGCGTTGCAGGGGGCATGGTCGGTGCGCTGATCCAAGGCTTCAAGCGCGCGGCATTCTCGAACGAGGCGGGCGTGGGCTCTGCAGCCATCGCGCACTCGGCGGTTCGGACCAAGGAGCCGATCACCGAGGGTTTTGTATCGCTGCTTGAACCCTTCATCGATACCGTCGTGATCTGTACCATGACGGCGCTGGTGATCATCATCACGCAACAGCTGATCATCGATCCCGAAACCGGCAACTACATGCTGAACGAAGCGGGTTCCGCCATCGCAACAGTGGATGGAAATTCCGGTGTCAGCCTGACTTCTGCCGCGTTTGGCAGCGCGTTCAGCTGGTTCCCGTACATCCTTGCGATTGCGGTGATCCTGTTTGCCTTCTCGACCATGATCAGCTGGTCCTACTATGGCCTCAAGGCCTGGACCTACCTGTTCGGAGAAGGACACACAAAAGAGCTGATCTTCAAGGTCATCTTCTGTGTCTTCGTGGTGATCGGCGCTGCGGCCAACCTCGGCCCCGTTATCGACTTCTCGGATGCGGCGATCTTTGCGATGGCGGTTGTGAACGTCTTTGCCCTCTACTTCCTGATGAAAGTGGTGCGGCAGGAACTGGCGTCCTACTCCGCAAGGCTGAAGAGCGGTGAAATCCGTAAATTCGAACACTAAATCCAATCACCGGGGCGGCTTGTGTCGCCCCGGTGCCTGACCAGGCTGCAAAAAGCACAGATTCTGGTCCAAACCCCCTTGCCAGTATGACCGAACTTGCGTAAACGGCGCTTCTGATCGCGTGACCGGCCGAGATGGCATGCCGAGTCGCGTCTGAAACCGAACCCGAAAAAGGAGACGGAAATGCCTAAGATGAAGACCAAATCAAGCGCCAAGAAGCGCTTCAAGGTGACTGCGACCGGTAAGGTCCTTGCTGGCCAGGCCGGCAAACGGCACGGCATGATCAAGCGGACCAAGAAATTCATCCGCGACGCCCGTGGCAACACCACCCTGTCCGCCCCCGACGCAAAGATCGTCAAGGGCTACATGCCCTACGACCGCTAAGAGGAGATGTAAGAGATGTCCCGCGTTAAAGGTGGAACCGTAACTCACGCCCGTCACAAGAAGATCATCAAGGCCGCAAAAGGCTATTATGGTCGTCGCAAGAGCAACTTCAAAGTCGCAACTCAGGCCGTCGACAAGGCCAACCAGTACGCGACCCGTGACCGCAAGAACCGCAAGCGCAACTTCCGCGCGCTGTGGATCCAGCGGATCAACGCTGCTGTGCGCAGCCATGACGAGGCTCTGACATATTCCCGCTTCATCAACGGTCTGAACCTGGCCGGTATCGAAGTGGACCGCAAAGTTCTGGCCGACCTGGCCGTGCACGAACCGGAAGCGTTCGGCGCGATCGTCGCCAAAGCTCAGGCTGCTCTGGCTGCCTGAACCTCTGAAAAGAGACAGTGAAAGAAAGGCCGTCCCCTTGGGGCGGTCTTTTTTGTTGCAACATGCGGCGCATTCCAGGCGCTTCTTGGATCAGGACATCCACCCCTTATGCATTGGGATGACGCCAACCAGTTTCAGGCATGACCGGTTTGATCTAGATCATGTAACATTCCTCGGATACATTATATATGATTTTGTGAATATATGTGAGAAGGGTGAAATCATGACACTAAACTGGAAAGTTGGAGGTGTTTTGCTAGGGCTCGTGTTCTTCGGGGCGGTTCTTCTGGTGAAGCCGATCGGTGTTTCGACCCAATTCGTCATCCTTGACGGAATTATCGCGGACACCGTCAATTCAGAATTCGTAACACAGACGGATGACGGTTACAGTTCAACCAACGCATACATGGCGAAATCCAATGGCAAATACGCCAAATACGTATCCAATCCGTTGAACTACAGCTTTGTCTTCGTTTTGGCTATGGCCGCGGGCGCGTTCTTGTCGGTCAAGGCGCGCGGTGGTCTGGAACGCGGTGAGGGCAAGCTGCCCATGATCTGGCGCGAAAACTATGGCGATACGCCCTTGGCCCGAAACCTGGTCGCGCTATTGGGCGGCTTTGTCGTCCTCTATGGCGCCAGGTTGGCAGGAGGGTGCACATCCGGTCACATGATGTCCGGTATGATGCAGACAGCCCTGTCAGGTTACATCTTTGCAGCCGGGGCATTTGCGGCGGCAATTCCCACGGCAATGCTGATCTACCGGAAAGGATAAGGCGATGGAAATCATTCTTGCGATCATCATTGGTGCCGCTTTCGGAGCCGTACTTGACCGGATTGGTGCGGCGAATCCAAATTGGATTGTGGGCATGTTGACACTGCGTCGACTCCACCTGATGAAAACGATCCTCCTGGCAATCGGAACCGGTTCGATCCTCATGTTCGGCGGGCAGATGTTGGGGTTTGTGGATGTCGGCCATATGTCGGTGAAATCGGCCTATGTCGGTGTCTTCATTGGCGGATTGTTACTGGGTGCGGGCTGGGCTGCATCGGGCTACTGTCCGGGAACAGGGGTCTGCGCCGCTGCGTCCGGTCGCCGTGACGCCTTGTTCTTCATCGTCGGCGGTTTGTTAGGCGCTGCGGCCTATATGGCGACATATCCGGCCTGGAAGGCCACGGGCCTGCTCGATGAAATTGCTGGCGGCAAAGTCACCTTGGGTACAGTTCCGGGATCCGCTTACGAAGGTGTTTTGTCACTGTCCGGCGATATCCTCGGTATCGCACTGGGTGCCGTCTTTGTTCTGGTTGCATTCGTTCTTCCGGACAGCCTGATCGCAACTGGCGAAAAGGTTGGTGTTGCGGCTGAATAATCACGGCTGAGCGTACACATTCACGACCGGCATCCCGACAAAAAAACCGGCGCAACATGCGCCGGTTTCTTTTTTAGCCAATATCGGTGATCTTACCCAAAAACACGCCCCAGTGCGCCGTCAACCGCGTCGGTGATCTGGTCAATGTCGTCGGCCGTAGCGATCAGCGCAGGCGAGAAGCACAGCGTGTTGTTGCGACCGGGGATCGAGCGGTTGGTCACGCCGATGATCACGCCCTGCGCCATACAGTCGGCGGTAACGGCCTGCGCCAGTTTCTCGTCCACCGGCTCTTTGGTGCCACGATCCACAACCAGTTCGGCCCCCAGGAACAGGCCTTTGCCGCGCACATCGCCGATGACCTTGTGCTTGTCCATCAGCGCCAGAAGGTTGTTCGTCATACGCGCGCCCATGTCCGTGCAGTTCTGCAACAGGTTTTCATCCTGAATGATGCGCATGTTCTCGATGGCCGCTGCCGGACCAGCGGTGCACCCACCAAAGGTCGAGATATCGCGGAAATAGTTCATCGGGTCCGCGGCATCGTCTTTGAACAAGTCAAAGACTTCCTCGGTGGTGACCATGCAGGCAATCGCGGCATAGCCTGACGCCACACCCTTGGCCATGGTCACGAAATCGGGTTTGATACCGTATTGCTGGTAACCGAACCACGTGCCGGTGCGGCCCACGCCACAGACAACCTCGTCGATATGCAGCAGCACATCGTATTTCTTGCAGATCTCCTGCACGCGCTGCCAGTATCCTTCAGGCGCTTCGATTACACCACCACCCGCTGTTACAGGCTCAAGGCACAGCGCACCTACGGTATCGGGGCCTTCGCGCAGGATGACGGCTTCAATCTGATCTGCGGCCCATTCGCCGAAATTCTCTTCGGGTGCGCCATCCAGCTCATGCTTGCGATATTCCATGCAATGCGGCACGCGCACGAAATCAGGTGCGAAGGGGCCGTATTGCGCCGTGCGCTCGTCCTGACCGCCTGCCGACATGGTCGCCAGCGTCGAGCCGTGATAGTCCCGATCGCGGTACAGGATCTTGGTTTTCTTGCCGCCATATTTCTTGTGCGCGATCTGGCGCACCATCTTGAACGCCTTCTCGTTCGCCTCGGAACCTGAGTTGGTGTAATAGACCCGGCTCATGCCCGGCATCTTGTCGATCAGTTGCTCGGCAAACAGCGCACCCGGGATCGAACCGGCCGAATTGGCGAAATAGCACAGCTTCATCAGTTGGTCGTAAACCGCCTTGCAGATCGATTCGCGGCCATAGCCGACGTTGACGGTCCAGACGCCGCCGGAAACCGCATCCAGATGCTCTTTGCCTTTCTGGTCCCAGACACGCATGCCCTTGCCCTCGACAATGATGCGTGGGTCATTGGTTTCAAAGGGTTTATGCTGGATCAGATGGTGCCAGATATGGGCGCGGTCGGCCTCGACCACGCGGGAAAGATCGTTTTCGTTGAACGTGCCGTCCATGACATGTCCTTTCAGTGAGGAAGCGGTGCACGGGATATGGAAATGCCTCA
The DNA here is from genome assembly GCF_056535045.1 of Ruegeria sp. O6. Lineage (NCBI taxonomy): Bacteria > Pseudomonadati > Pseudomonadota > Alphaproteobacteria > Rhodobacterales > Roseobacteraceae > Ruegeria > Ruegeria sp. O6. The sequence continues at coordinate 159,589 of NZ_JBQERM010000002.1, forward strand.
TCCCGGCATGTGTTTAAGATGCTTCAGATCACCGCGAAAGCCCGGATGTAGATAGGGCCAGATCGTATCATCCCGTATCGCCAGTCAGTTTTGCCGCCGTATTTCTACGGGTTTGTCAGAACGCGAACTTTGTGCTCAATTCGCCCAAACTGCGTTTCGGGAGGACAGCGGATGGCAGCGACACATATCTACGAGCGTCATTTGGACAAATGCCGGGCAAATTACACACCCCTGTCGCCCCTTACGTTCATTGAACGGACGGCGCAGGTCTACCCGGATTATCCATCCGTGGTTTATGGGGATCGCCGGTATTCCTGGGCTGAAACCTATGCCCGTTGCCGGCGTCTGGCGAGTGCGTTGACAGCGCGTGGGATTGGACGGGGCGATACCGTTTCGATAATCGCGGCCAACATCCCGGAAATGTACGAGGCGCATTTTGGCGTGCCCATGACGGGCGCTGTTCTGAACGCAATCAACACGCGGCTGGATGCGCCGATTGTCGCATTCATCCTGAACCATGCCGAAGCCAAGGCGCTGCTGGTCGACCCCGAGTTTTCGGATGTGGTGAAAGATGCGCTGCAACAGGTCGATCATGACATTCTGGTCATCGATATCGAAGACCCCACCTTCGACGGCGGTGAAAAGCTGGGCCGCCTGACCTATGATGCCCTGCTGGCCGAAGGCGACCCCGCGTTTGACTGGTCACTGCCAGCGGACGAATGGGACGCGATCACCCTGAATTATACCTCGGGCACCACGGGCAACCCCAAGGGCGTGGTTTACCACCATCGCGGCGCGACCCTGAATGCGCAGTCCGATTTGCTGGACTGGGATATGCCCAAGCATTCGGTCTATTTGTGGACCCTGCCGATGTTCCACTGCAACGGCTGGTGCTTCCCGTGGGCCATGGCAGCCAATGCAGGTGTTTCCGTTTGCTTGCGCGCGGTGCGGGCCGAACCGATCTATGCTGCTTTCCGGGACGAGAAAGTGACCCATTTCTGCGGTGCGCCGATCGTTCTGAACATGCTGGCCCACGCTCCGGATGAGTTGAAGGACTTTGACCACCAGATCAAGGTGATGACGGCAGGTGCCCCGCCGCCTGCGGCCGTGATCGAAGCGATGGAGGCGATGGGTGTCGAGGTCACGCATGTCTATGGCCTGACCGAAACCTATGGGCCTTCGGTTGTCTGCGCATGGAAAGACGAATGGAACAGCAAAGGACCTGAAGACCGCGCCGCGCTTAAGGTGCGGCAAGGCGTGCGCTATACCGCGTTGTCCGGACTGATGGTGGCCGACCCGGAAACTCTGGAACCGGTTCCGGCGGATGGCGAAACCATGGGTGAGATATTCATGCAGGGCAACGTGGTGATGAAAGGATACCTCAAGAATCCCGACGCTACCGACAAGGCCTTTCACGGCGGCTGGTTCGCGTCCGGTGATCTGGGTGTCATGCACCCCGATGGCTATATCGCGCTCAAGGACCGTTCAAAGGACATCATCATCTCGGGCGGCGAGAATATCTCATCTGTCGAGGTCGAAGGTATCCTCTACAAGCATCCGGCGGTGATGGAGGCCGCCGTGGTGGCCCGTCCCGATGAGAAATGGGGCGAAACGCCCTGCGCCTTTGTCGAATTGAAACCCGGCGCAGCCGCAACCGAGGCAGAGCTTATCGCCTTCTGTCGAGACCGGATGGCCCATTTCAAGGCACCCAAAACGGTTGTGTTCGGCACTCTGCCCAAGACATCTACCGGCAAGGTGCAGAAATTCGTTCTGCGGGATCAGGCACGGGCGCTGGGTTAAAGATTGTCGAAGATCGACAGGTCCAACGCCAGCATCTCACCCATCCAGATCGCGCGGTCGCGGTGATCCTCCAGATGTTCACCGGTTTCCGGGTGCGTGAAGACCGTCAGGCCCTGCCGGTTCAGCATCAGCCATGGGATGACTTGGTCGAATGCGCTGGCAGCAAAGCCCAGCTGGCAGCTCCAGCGCGAATGGGGGCCGACGTTTCGGGCGTGCATCCGGCCCATTTGAACATGGAACAGGCGGGCCGCCTCTTCACAGACCTGCCGCGCGGTGTCCTGCGTGTCGGCGTCGAAATAGACATGGGCGTGATAGCCGGTGATCTCGGGCATAGGAACCTCGTCTGCTTTGTTGGCTCAAAGCTAAGGCCTAAAAGGAAAAAAACCTAGCTGCGCATGCACACAGGGTCTGTGCAATGTTAACCCGGCGCATGTGCGTGGGGATGTGCCGCGACAAAGGCCGGGTGATTGGCGCAGGCCTCTTCAACCCGCAGCAGGCGGGGCATATCCGACAAATCAACCTGCCACCGGCGCGCGTTATAGATCTGCGGGATCAGGCAGAGGTCGGCGAGACCGGGCTTTGACCCAACACAGTAGGGGGCCTGTTCGAAATCACCCAACATGGTTTCGAACGCCTGCAACCCGGGTTTGATGAAATTCCGCATCCAGTCGCCGGGCATGTCGGGGGCGTTATGGCTCAGGGTCGTGGCATAGCGCGCAACCGACAGGTTGCAGACTGGGTGGATGTCGACGGCGATCGCATAAGCCAGCGCCTGAACACGCGCGCGTTCCGCCGGATCATCAGGCAGAAGGTTCAACTGCCGGGTCCGGTCCAGATAGTCGAGGATGGCCAGCGATTGCGTCAACCGCAGCCCGTCAATATCCAGAACCGGCACAAAGCCCTGCGGGTTTCGCGCGATATGTTCATCGCCCTTTTGTGCGCCGCCCACCAGATCGACAACAACCGGGCGATACGCGATCCCGGCCAGATTCAGGGCGATCCGCACCCGGTAACTGGCCGAGGATCGCCAATAGTCATAAAGGACGACGTCGCTCACGTCCGGGCCTGTCAACTGTCAGTCAAAGCGGCAGCGCGAAGGGCGTCCGTCAGCACCGTACTGTCACCGATGTGGTTGGCCAACACCAGTACCAGCCGCGCATTCAGCGCGTCGCTGTCTGCTTTTTCCAGGCCTTCATGCGCGGCCAGAAGTTCGGCATAGAAGTCATCGGCGTTTTTGATGTTCGGGGTTAGGATCAGGTCTGACATGGGGCTTACTCCTTACCGCAGGCTCTGCGGATCGCGTGCCGGAAGGTGTTTTCTTCGTAACTGTCACGCCGGGCGGCCACATGCTGGTCCGGGCGGATCAGGTAGACTGCGCTGGTCGCGTCGCCCAGATAGCGGCGTTTGAGGGCCAGCGTCATATCATCCTTGACCGACAGCGCCAGTCGCGTGACCTCGATCCCATCTTCTTCCAGGGTATCTGGGGCGTCTGCATCAATAGTCAAAAGCGTGAACTTGCCTGCAAGCTTGGGCAGCAGAAACTCGTCACCAAGCGGAGCGTCTGGACAGGCCGAACCCGGGCGCGTTCCGGCGGGGCCGTTCAGCGCGTCCGCAGAATTCAGCGAAGATCCATCATAGGTGCAGGGCTGGCTCAGGCGGCCAGAATTCACCAGCGGGCGCGCGAAGTCATAATGCTCGCTCAGGTCCAGTACCGCATCGCGCAGGATCCGCGACATCTCGGATTTCGGGGTGATGAAATCGGTCGACCGGCTGGAATTCAGGATGTTCTCGTCCGCCCCGTACACGCGTTCGGCGTTGTAGCTGTCCAGCAGAGTTTCAGGTGCTTTCCCGTCCAGAACCAGCTTCAGTTTCCAACACAGGTTGTCGGTGTCCTGAAGGCCGGAATTGGCCCCGCGCGCGCCAAAGGGGCTGACCTGATGCGCGCTGTCGCCCGCAAACAGGACACGGCCCTTGCGGAAGCTTTCCATGCGACGGCACTGGAACGTATAGATCGAGACCCATTCCAGCTCAAATTCGACATCATCCCCAAGCATCGCCTTGAGGCGGGGGATCACGTTCTCGGGGCGCTTTTCGCGTTCCTTGTCGATGTCCCAACCCAGTTGCAGGTCGATGCGCCACACATTGTCGGGCTGTTTGTGCAACAACGCGGATTGCCCGCGATTGAACGGCGGATCGAACCAGAACCAGCGTTCAGACGGAAAATCCGCATCCATGATCACGTCTGCAATCAGGAAGTTGTCTTCAAATATCCGTCCTTCGAAATCAATGCCCAACATCCGCCGGGCGGGCGATGTCGCGCCATCACAGGCAATCAGCCAATCGGCTTCGATTGTGTAAGGTCCTTCAGGCGTCTCGACCTCCAGCCGCACGTGATCGTCATGCGTGCCAATCGCCTCGACCTTGTTGCGCCCGCGTATCTCAATCGGTGCGCCTTCTGCCTGCAACTCGCGGACCCGTTCAACGAAATAGTTCTCAAAATGGTATTGCTGAAGGTTGATGAAGGCAGGGTTGGCATAACCTTCATCCGGTTGCAGGTTGAAGTCATAGACCTGCCGATCATCGAAGAAGACCTTGCCCCGATCCCACAGGACGCCCTTGTCGACCAGTCGGCGCCCGCATCCCAGCCGGTCGGCAATTTCCAGCGTGCGTTGCGAGAAACAGATGGCGCGGCTGCCGAAACTGACCTTGTCATTCTCGTCCAGAACCACGACGTCAACCCCTTGCTGCGCCAGATCAATCGCGGCGGCCAGACCAACCGGGCCCGCGCCGATCACGATAACCTTGCGCCGAACTGGCGTCGGGCTGTCCTGATCCGGACTGCGTTCATAGCCGTAAAGCGGAGTTTCAAAGATCTTGTTCATGGGCTTCCCCCCAAGCAGATGCGCCAAAGTGCTGCATGTCCTGTGCCCCGGCAACATGTGCCGAAGCCTTTGGCATATGGTTTCATTGAATCCCGCCGCCTAAAACGATCTGGATCAAACTGGGTCGTTTTTCCTTACCCCTGCAGGGCCTCCCACATCTCAAGATCGCGCTGTGCGGTCCAGATGCGGGGTGTGTCGATGCCACGGGCTTCGTCGTAGGCGCGGGCGACGTTGAACGGCAGGCAGTGTTCGTAGATCGCGTAACTGGCGAATTTCGGGTCACATTCGGCGCGGACTGCATCCCATGCCTCTTTCAGGCTGCCACCGCGCGCCGCAACCCTGGCCGCCGGGCGGTAGGTGCTTTCGACGAAATCGCGAGTGTTTTCGATGGCGGCATTGACCATGTCCTTGCCAACCAGCGCATCGCCGCGACCCGGTGCGATGGCGTCGACATCGAACCACTTGATCTCGTCCAGCGTGTCTCCCCAGTCGTTGAAATGCCCGTCACCGCAATAGCAGGCCGAGTGATATTCGACGATGTCGCCGGTGAACATCACGTTCTGGTCTGGCACGTGGATGACGATATCGCCGGCGGTATGGGCGCGCCCCAGATGCATCAGGTCGATCCGGCGATTGCCCAGATAAACGGTCATCGTGTCGCTGAATGTGGTGGTGGGCCAGGTCAGGCCGGGGATGCTTTCATGCCCTTCGAACAGGCGCGGGAAGCGCTGGAATTCGCTGTCCCAGTCTTCCTGACCGCGTTCCACCACCATGGCGCGGGCCATGTCGGACATCAGGATCTGTTGCGCGCCAAAAGCGCTGGCACCCAAAACCCGCACTGCGTGGTAATGGGTCAGCGCCACATGGGTGATCGGCTTGTCGGTCACAGACCGCACGCATTCGATCACCTTGTTGGCCAGGCGCGGGGTCGCCTGTGCCTCGACGATCATCACGCTGTCATCGCCAATGATCACGCCCGAGTTCGGGTCACCCTCGGCGGTGAAAGCATAAAGCCCTTCGCCCACTTCAGTGAACGAGATTTTCTTTTCCGACATGTCCCCCTGGGACGCGAATGCTTTGGCCATCTTGGTTTTGTCCTTTTGCGGTTGCGCGGAAGGCAGAGGTTGGATGCCTCCGGCGGGAGTATTTGGAAAAAGATGAAGCTCAGTGCGTCATCGCCCGAATGGGGAATTGAGTGCAGGCAGAACGGTGCCGGTGCAATCGCCAAAGCCAATGGTATAGCCATCGCCCCTGGCAGCGCCGGTCAGGGTCATTGTGTCGCCGTCTTCGATAAAGCTGCGGGTCTCGCCGGTCTCAAGCGTAAATGGCTCGCGCCCGGCCCAGCTGAGTTCCATAAGCGAGCCGAATTCGCTGCGTTCCGGCCCCGAGATGGTGCCCGAGCCCAACAGATCGCCCGGGTTCATCGCGCAGCCGCCAATGGCGTGATGGCACAGCTGCTCAGCCGCCGAATAATACATGCGGTTATAGTTGGTCCTGGCGATGACCGAGGCGCGGTCGGCGCCTTCGGGCTGCATCAGAACCTCAAGCTCGATGTCGTATAGCCCGTCCTTGCTGCCCTTGAGATAGGGCAAAAGCTCTTTCTCACGCGGGGGGGTGGGCGCGCGGAACGGCTCCAACGCGGCAGCCGTCACGATCCACGGAGAGATCGAGGTGCCGAATGCCTTGCCCTGGAACGGCCCCAGCGGTTGATACTCCCAGCCCTGGATATCGCGCGCCGACCAGTCGTTCAGCAGCACATAGCCAAAGATCATCGCATCGGCCTCGTCCACCGTGATCGGCTGGCCGAACTCCGACCCGGTGCCGACGATGGCGCCCATCTCCAGCTCGATATCGAGCCGTTTCGAGGGGCCAAAGGACGGCATCTCGGCATCGGAGGCCTTGGTCTGGCCATTGGGGCGGTGGATCGGCGTGCCCGACACCACGACCGAGGAGGCTCGTCCATTGTACCCGATCGGGATATGCAGCCAGTTTGCCGGCAGATCGGGCGAGCCGCGCAGGATGGCGCCCATGTTCTGGGCGTGTTGCTTGCCGGCGTAAAAGTCTGTGTATTCGCTGACAACCAGCGGCATATGCAGCGTGGCTTTGGCCATCGGCACCAGCAGCGGTTCAACAGTCTCCTGCTCTTTCGACCCTTTGGACAGAAGCGCGGTCAGCCGCTCGCGCAGGGCGGCCCAGACGGCGGGGCCTTCTTCCATCAGATCGTTCCAATAGGGCACGTCGAACAGCGGATAGTCGTTCAGCGCGACAAGACCCTCGGCCTCGGCCGCGGCCATGTCGAGGATCATGTCGCCAATGGCCACGCCGCAGCGCGGATCATCTCCTTCGGTCGAGAAAACACCGTAAGGCAGGTTATTCAGTGGAAACGGATGCGCCGCGTCGTTGGCCGAGGCCACCCAGGATTTCATCAAAGGCATATTTTGCCCCTATTTTGTTGTATTTGGTACGTAGTTCGAAACGATCATAACCCCGAATAGACAGGCGCCAAAGCCCAGAGCGGGCGCGGTTGCAGCAGGTTGGCTGCCAAGGCCCCGCCTTTGTTTTCCGGTTGCGGCGGCAGTACGCCTGCAACCGGAATGGGAATGTTCCTCGCCATCAGGACGAGTGCCGTCTGGGTAACCCAGTCTGAGGGTCATTTCTTGCCTGGTGTGCCGTCGAACTTCTTCTCAAGCGATGTCCAGCAGTCGATATAGTCGTCCTGCAACGGTGCCTCATTGGCGGCAAACGGCGTCAGGTGCTGGGGGAACCGGGTTTCGAACATGAACGACATCGTCTGGTCCAGCTTTTCCGGCCCCAGATTGGAATAGGATGCCTTGTCAAACGCTTCCCTGTCGGGACCATGCGGAATCATCATGTTGTGCAGGCTGGTGCCACCGGGAATGAAGCCCTGCGGTTTCGCATCGTATTGGCCATAGATGTTGCCCATCAGTTCCGACATGATGTTCTTGTGATACCAGGGCGGGCGGAACGTATCCTCCATCACCATCCAGCGTTCGCGGAACAGGACAAAGTCGATATTTGCGGTGCCGGGCTGGCCCGAGGGCGCCGTCAGAACGGTAAAGATCGACGGGTCTGGATGGTCAAACAGGATCGCGCCAACCGGGCAATAGTTGCGCAGGTCGTATTTGTAGGGCGCATAATTGCCATGCCACGCCACCACATCCAGCGGGCTGTGTCCGATCTTGGTGGTGTGGAACTGCCCACACCATTTGATCGTCACGGTCGACGGGGTTTCACGATCCTCATAGGCAGCGACCGGAGCCTTGAAATCGCGCGGGTTGGCCATGCAGTTGGCCCCGATCGGACCACGACCCGGCAGTTCGAATTTCTGGCCGTAATTCTCGCACACAAAGCCACGTGCAGGGCCTTCGAGAACTTCAACCCGGTACAGCAGTCCACGCGGGATGATCGCGATTTCTTTGGGCTCAAGGTCAATGATTCCCAGTTCAGTCGCAAAGCGCAGGCGTCCTTCCTGTGGCACCACCAGCAACTCGGAATCGGCCGAGAAGAAATAGTCGTCGACCATGGATTCGGTGACCAGATAGATATGGCAGGCCATGCCAACCTGGGTGTTCACGTCCCCCGCCGTCGTCATGGTCCGCATCCCGGTCATCCAGTTCAGACCTTCGTCGGAATGCGGCACCGGATCCCAACGATACTGGCCCAGGCTGATCACATCCGGGTCGATGCAGGGGGCCGATTTCCAATAGGGCAGGTCGATTTTTTCGTAACGGTGCGAATGCTTTACCGACGGGCGAATACGATAGCACCAGGTGCGTTCAGGCGGGTTGGCGGTAAAGGCCGTGCCGCTCAGCTGTTCACCGTAAAGCCCGTAGTTGCACCTTTGCGGGCTGTTCATCCCCTGCGGCAGCGCATCGGGCAGCGCCTCGGTTTCAAAGTCGTTGCCAAAGCCGGGCATGTAACCGGCGTGGGTACCAACAGGCGTTGCTGCTTGCGTCAATGAATGCGGATCCGTCGGACGGTTCATTACGTATTCCTCCGTTTGCTGCTTGTCGGTTAATAGTTGATTTTGTAACTAACAAGCATGACACATGACGAATCTGAAAAAAATGATGACTTTTTCCTGCAGAATTTTCTGCCGTTCCTGCTGAACCAGGCGGCCGAGCGCGCCTCGTTGGAATTTCAGGCTGTCTACAAGGGGCGGTACGGAATGCTCAGAACCGAATGGCGAGTGCTGTTCCATCTGGGGCTGTTTGGCGAAATGACCGCCAAGGAAATTGGTGAACGGGCCAGAATGCACAAGACCAAGATCAGCCGTGCAGTTGCCAAGCTCGAGGAGCGCCGATACCTGAAACGCACACGGGACGAGGCTGATCGTCGGGCGGAATGGCTGACACTGACACCCGCCGGGCAAGCCGTGTATCGTGACTTGTACGGGGTGGCTGCAAGCTATGACGCAAGGCTGTCGGACCTGTTCAGCGAAAAAGAGGCCGCCTTGCTGCGCCAGATGTTGCGACGGTTGGCTGGCGTGGATTGACCACTGGTAATTAGCACCTGCCGTCCCCAGATGTGTTTCATGCTTGATACGGAATTTGAAATGACGTCATTCGAACCTGCCAAGGTATCCACACACACCCTGATTGACTGGTTGGTCCAGAAGGGGCTTGAGGGTGCCGGGCAGGAAGAGTTGCTGGAAGGCTTCTGCACCAGCCTGGTCGATATGGGCATTCCGCTGATGCGGTTTCATGCGGCGCAGTCGACCTTGCACCCGGTTTATGGCGGAACCGGATATAGCTGGTACAAAAGCACCGGCGGTGAGTCCGAGAAGTTTGAAAACACGGATACGCCCAGCCCGATGTGGCAACAAAGCCCGCTCTATGCGCTGCTGAACGAGGATCTGGATGAAATCCGGGTCAAACTGGTGGACCATAATGAACCCAGCCGATTTCCGTTGTTGAACGACCTGAGAGAGGTTGGGGCGACCGATTATTATGCCACCGGCATCTCGTATGAGGGGTCGGGGAAGATGCACCCCGACGGTACCAAAAAAGTCAGTGATGGCGTCCTGATGTCCTGGGCCAGCGATGCGCCGTCCGGGTTTGATGACAGCGATCTCAGGCACATTCATGCGGTATTGCCGCATCTGGGGCTGGCGCTTAAATCCGCCAAGAACCAGAACCTGACCGAAGACCTGATGCGGGTCTATCTGGGTCGTGATGCCGGGCGCCGCGTCCTGTCGGGTGAGATTCGTCGCGGATCATTGCAGCAGATCGATGCGGTGATCTGGAATTTCGACCTGGAAGGGTTCACCAACCTGTCAGAAGACCTGCCGGGTCACGAAATCATCGACATGCTCAATGATTACCTGGCCGTGGCCGTGGGCGTTGTGCACGACAAGGGTGGGAATATCCTGAAATTCATGGGCGATGGGCTGATGGCCATGTTCGATGTCGGCGAAATCGACGAGGACGCCCGTGCCGCGCTCAGCGCGGTGCCCTTGCTGCAAGCCCGTATGGATGAATTGAACGCCAGACGTCAGGCGCAGGGGCTGCCGGTTGCGAATTTCACGCTGGCCCTGCATTCCGGCGAAATCCTGTATGGCAATATCGGGTCCGAAACACGGCTGGATTTCACGGTGATCGGCCCCGCCGTCAATCAGGCCGCCCGCATCGCGGGAATGCACCGGTCGCTGGGTCAGCGAATCCTGATCTCGGACGACGTCGCGGTCGCGGCACGCCCCTGCGCGCAAGACCTCATCTCGGTCGGGCGTTACATGCTGCGCGGGGTGAACGAACCCAAAGAGCTGTTCACGGTATACAGTTCCGGCGGGCCATCAGATTCCGGGTGAAACCGAGGCTATTCTGTTCAGCGATTCCGAAACTGAAAGTCGTGAAGGAACACCTTTGTTTAGCTGGGTACGAGCGGCGGGTTGGAGCGAATGTTCGAGAATGGTGAGGATTTGAACGAATAACTGGTTTGAGGCCATTGCCGACAATGCGGTTTTAAGCAGGGTAATCAGGGAAACCTTCATATTGACCTGATCCGGCGTCCTGTATTTGCATTGAGCTCGAATCGGAGTGCAGCCTTTCAAAAACAACTACATACTAATCGACTTTGAAAATGTTCAACCCAAGAACCTCGAACTCCTTCGGGGACATGTTTGCACCTTGATTGTTTTCGTAGGAGCCAATCAAAAAAGCATACCTTATGACTTTGCACAAGCACTGCAAAGCTTGGGAGAAAATGCTGTTTATCAGAAGATAGCAGGGAATGGCTCGAACGCCTTGGACTTTCATATTGCGTTCTACTTAGGAGAACTCTCTGCTAAAGACGCCAATGCGTACTTCCATGTTATTTCTCGTGACAAAGGCTTCGACCCATTGATTGCACATCTGCGACAAAGGAAGCTCCCCGCTTTCCGTCATGCAGACCTATCCGAGATTCCATTCGTCAAAATCTCGAATGCAAGCTCGCTGGATCAAAAAATTGATGCGATTGTTGACAGCTTGAAGTCTAGAGGAACTTCGCGTCCTAGGAAGATCAAAACCCTTAAGGGAACGATGAACGCCCTTTTTTTAAAGACCTTGGAGCAGGAAGAGCTGGAAAGGCTGGTTGATGAGTTGAAAAGACGTGGTCACGTAGTCTTTTCGGACCAATCAGTCAGTTATGGCCCCGACATTACCCAGCACTGACTGGCTTAGGGGCTGAGAGTTTCGCGTTTTGAATTGCCCGTTTTCCCCTCAGACCTGCCTCCAATACAACTGATCAGAAATCGACTTCGACACCCGGCAGGTTCAGCTCTCGCATCATGTCGCGCAGTTCCTGCCGTGCTGCGATGTTCGAGATGTTCAGCTGTTTGACGCCAATATCCTTGAGGTCCAGCAGGGTCAGGCCGCGCGGAAACAGTTCGCGAAAGATCACCCGTTCGGAAAAGCCCGAAGCGACGCGGAAGCCGATGCGCTGCGACAGCATTTCGATCGCGCGCTGCATCTTTTCCTTGTTGACCATGCGCTGGGTACCGACGCGGTTGCGCACAACGACCCAGTCGATGGGCTTCAGCCCGGCCTGCGCCCGCAATTGCCGGGCGTTCCAGACCATCTCGGAATAGACGGACGGGCCAAGGATTTTCTCACCCTTTGAATCAATCCGCGCCAGCAGGTCAAAATCGATGAAACTGTCGTTCAAAGGGGTGATCAGCGTGTCGGCCAGCGAATGGGCCACCTGACTCAGCCGGGTATGAGAGCCGGGGCAGTCGATCAGGATAAAGTCACTGTCGCTTTCCAGTTGCGACACGGCAGCAGACAGGCGGTGGTCATAGATATTCTCGCCCGGCTTCAGCGTGCTGGCATCGATCTCGGGCAGGTCGTGATGGCGGGGGCCGGGCAGCGTCAGGCCCGCGCTTTTCAGAAAGTTGTTCCGGTTCTCGAAATACCGTCCAAGGCTGCGCTGCCGCAGGTCCAGATCCAGCGTGCTGACCTTGTGCCCCAGTCGGGCCAGTGCGGTTGCCACATGCATCGACACGGTCGATTTTCCAGCGCCGCCTTTTTCGTTACCGACCACAATGATATGTGCCATGCTTGTATTCCCAAGTCTTGCCGTGTTTGACTACACGTTGTTGGCACCCACTATATGTTGTGTCGCCTGCGATGAAAAGAACCTCAAGCGGCGCTTTTAGGCATTATCGGACTCTATTTTGGAAAACACAGCGCCGTGCGCGGGTTACACGAAGGCGCCTGTCGAGTGATCTGCCTTGATCGGCTAGCCGATCGCGGTTTTGGCGGCGAAATCGCCGCGTCAGTGCCTGTTTCCGAACGCATACACCAACCGCTGCCTGCAACGATCCGCGTCGGAATCAATCGCGCCTTTTGCCTGATTCATACACGCACAGATCGCCCGCCCAATGGGTCCTTTCGCGGTGGCGCCGGTTGGGCCGGATCGTGAAAACTATGCGGGGGACGGAAAATTTGATTAAATACCAAACAGATTTACATCGAATAACCTCGCAGGCTTTGCGCAGGTCCTCTTTGGTTCATCTTCAAAGCAGGTGAAAGGGGCATAGGCATGCCGGACACTGCTGCGGACAGTTCAGGCGGTTCACGCGTTGTTCTTGCAATGACGGCCATTTGCATGATGGTCGTTGGCTTCAACACAACTGCTGTTGCGACCATCCTTCCATATCTGAAGGCCGAGTTCGATCTGACGCCCTCGGGTCTGCAATGGGTGATGGCGATCTATACGGTGGCCAGTGCGACCCTTGTGACGATTGTAAGCCGGCTTGGGGATATCACGGGCAAGATGGGTGTCTTTTTCTTTGGCATGATCGTATTTGCCTGTGGCTCTGCTTCTGTGCTGTTTTCACAGAACGCGGCGATGCTGCTGATTGGGCGTGGCGCGCAGGGGGCAGGGGCTGCGGCCCTGTTCGGCACCTCATTGTCCCTGCTGACGGCCGCAACACCCGAGGAACAACGGGCCAGTGTGACCGGTGTGTGGGGCGCAATCGTGGGCCTTGCGATAGGCGTCGGGCCCATAGTCGGAGGAAGCTTTGCCAACTTTCTAAGCTGGCGCGGGGTATTCGCCACAGACCTTGTGCTGCTTGCCATTGCGTTTGTGATCGGCCTGCAGGTCAGCAGGAAAAACTATGTCCCGGATACGCGCCTTCAGGGTGCGAAATTCGATACCGCAGGGGCGATTGCCATTGTGTTGCTGCTGGGTCCATTGTCTTTCGCACTCAGCAACGGTGAGGCACACGGATGGGGCAATGCCCTGACCATCGTTCCTTTGGGTGTCGCCGCTTTGGCAGTTGTCGGTCTGGTCTACACCTCGCGGCGCAGCGACGATCCGCTGGTCGAGTTCCGGTACTTCCGGCACCCGCGCTATCTTATGGCGGCAACGGGGATGTTCTTTGCGGGATTTGCGTTGTTCTGTTTCTTTGTCTACTTCAACGTGTTCGTCCAGTCCCCGGATGCGTTCGGCTATTCACCGGTTGAGGCGGGCGTGGCAATCCTGCCGCTGAGCCTGAGCATGTTTGTCATTTCCGTCACCGCGCCGCGCCTGCTTGCACCTTACAGTTTCCAATGGCCGGTGAGTGCTGCAATGGGGTTGATGGCCTGCGGCTTCCTGCTTTTGACAACAACCTCGAATATCGACAGCTATGCTGAAATCTGGTGGAAACTGATCATTGTGGGGGTTGGCATCGGCATCTGTTTTTCGTTGCTGCCCCGTCTTGGGCTTCGGTTGCTGCCCGACGAACATGTCGGACAGGGGTCCGGAGTGATCAACGCATTCCTGTATTTCGGGGCCACGATGGGATCGGTTGTCGGCGGTCTGGCCGAAGCTCTGACCATCCGCTCGGGCCTGTCAGAAGTCATCACCGCGCTGCCCGCCGGATCGACGCAGCGCGACGACCTTGCGCGCGCCCTGACACATGGCACGGCAACACAGGTGGAACAGCTGATTGCCGGGCTTGACCCGTCAACTGGTTCAGCGCTGGCCGGGGCGCTGCGTGATCTGCGGGATAATGCCTTTGATGCGGCGATGCTCATGGCCGCGATCGCCGCCAGTATAGGGCTGGTGATCGCGCTGCTGCTGTTGCGCGGTCCGGTTCCGCCATTGCACGACGCGGCTGAACTTACAAAACCAAAGGATCAGAAACCGGGGAAAACAGGGGCCTGAAACGAAAGAAGGCCGCCCGTTGGCGACCTTCCTTTGAAAGACTTTGGCAAAGGTTTAGAAACCCAGACCTTCGTATTTCTTCTTGAACTTCGACACGCGGCCGCCAGCGTCCAACAGGCGCGACGAACCACCGGTCCATGCAGGGTGTACCGAAGGGTCGATCTCCAGTGCCAGCTGGTCGCCTTCGCTGCCCCAGGTGGATTTCATCTGAACGATGGTGCCATCGGTCATCTTGACGTCGATGACGTGATAATCGGGATGGATGTCTTTTTTCATCTTTCCGCTCCTTACGCTTCGGCGCCAGCTTTGGGCTTGTAGTTGGAAACCTCTGCGATACGCGCGGATTTACCGCGACGGGTGCGCAGATAGTACAGTTTGGCGCGACGAACGCGGCCGCGGCGGACAACGGTGATGCTGTCGATATTGGTCGAATACAGCGGGAATACACGCTCCACGCCTTCGCCAAACGAAATCTTGCGAACGGTGAACGAACCGGCAATGCCGCTGCCGTTGTTGCGCGCGATGCAGACGCCTTCGTAGTTCTGCACACGGGTGCGCGACCCTTCGGTCACCTTATAGCCGACACGGATAGTGTCACCGGCTTTGAAATCGGGGATGTCTTTCCCCAGGGCGGCAATCTGTTCCGCCTCAAGCTGTGCGATCAGGTCCATCGCATTTTCTCCTATCTGCTCGTGGTTGGTCCACGAAGTTGGGCACGGCCTGAGAGCTCTTGGTCTTCACCGGGTCCTGCGTACAGCCCGCCAGAGGTCAGATCGAATGTTCCTTTGGTCTGGCCTGACCCGGCGCATCCCTGCCGAAGAAAACGGGACATCACGCCATGGTGCAAACCAAAACACCGGAGTCGCAGAACGCGGCACCGGATTGCGGTCGTTTAAGGGTATTGCAGGCAGGGATCAAGGGAAAAACGCCCTGTCTTGCCCAACGGGCCGGTAGGAATCCGCCAGCCTGAAACTAAGGCGTTGCCAAGCGGCCCAGATCAGGCATTCTGAGGCAAATAATATGAGCAGATATTTCAGACAGGACCCTATGATGCGATTGGCATTCATGCTGGCCATTACGGCCGTTGCGCTGATGTCTTGCGGGCGAGGCGGCCCGAAACCTCAGGCCGTCGAACCCGTTCCGGGCGTGGACAGGACAGCACCACTTGTGATCTACCCCGATTTTGGCGACGCGGATCCCCATGACTGGGAAGGGAGCCACCCCGGACAATACCCGATCCATGGCCTTGACGTGTCACGCTGGCAGGGGCCGATTGACTGGCGCACGGCCCGGGCATCAGGTGTCAGCTTTGTGTTTCTGAAAGCCACTGAAGGCGGTGACGTGGCAGATCCCCTGTTCGACGATCACCGCCGCGGCGCGCAGTCGGCCGGTGTGCCCTGGGGCGCCTACCACTATTATTATTTCTGCCGTTCGGCCCGGGAACAGGCCCGCTGGTTCATCCAGAACGTGCCCAAAGGGGCAGACCTGCCGCATGTGCTGGATATGGAATGGACGCCGCATTCCAAGACCTGTACGCTGCGCCCCGATGGCAGAACCGTCCGGGCCGAGGCGCAGCATTTTCTGGACATTCTCGAACGACATTATGGCCGCCGCCCGATCGTCTATACCACGGTGGATTTCTATGAAGACACCGATATCGGGCGCCTGCCCAAGACCGAGTTCTGGCTGAGATCGGTCGCAGGCCACCCACGCACTGTCTATCCCCGCGCGGTCTGGCGATTCTGGCAATATACCGGCACTGGTCTGGTGCCGGGCGTTCAGGGCCGGGTGGACATCAACACTTTCAATGGCACGCCAGACGTCTGGGCCAGATGGAAGGCCGGGGGTTAGGTCTTTGGTGCGCCGTAGGTTTCAATGGTGCCGCCGCTAACCAGATGGTCCAACCGGCGCTCACGCTCTTCCCCAAAGGCGTTGCGCACCCAGAACGATTCACCTGCGCTCAGTTCCCGGCGTTCGAAACCGCGCTCTTGCAGGCAGCGGTCCACCTGATCGATTTCGCCCTGCGTGCGCAGTTCGTCCTGGATCGGGGCGGTAATCGCTGGGCCGATGAGGATACCCCATAAAAGGATATTCGTTGCATATCCCCCGATGACGGCGCTGTTTCCGCCTTCGTCAGCTTCCAGAGAACAGGAATCGACCGCTACCCGCGCCGAATGCAGATTGTGACCGGCTTGTGTTGGAACGGACATCCCCAGTGGTTTGGTCGCACAGGCAGAGGCAACCAGAAAAGCGCCAAGCAATAACTTCTTCATTATGCAATTAGTCTTTCGTTTTAAGGTCCTGAAAAAGCAGGGCTTTCAAACGTGCATATTTTGGAGGACGATCAACTGCAAATAGAATTCCGGCAAATACAGAACCTGCGGCATGTCTGCAACATTCGGGCGTTCTAATCAGACGAATCCGATCGGGATATTACATAGTCGGCCCAGATATCCGGGCGCCGCTCGCGGGTAACGTCCTCAGCCATCTTGTGACGCCATTCGGCGATGCGGCCGTGGTGGCCCGACATCAGAACCTCGGGTATCGGGCGGCCTTTCCAATCCGCAGGACGGGTGTACTGCGGATGCTCCAGCAGGCCCGAGGAAAAGCTTTCCTCTTCGGTCGAGGCCTGATTGCCCAGAACGCCGGGGATCAGGCGCACCGTGGCATCAATCAGGGCCTGTGCTGCAATCTCACCGCCGGTCATCACGAAATCCCCCAACGAGGCCTCCTGCACACCGTAATGCTCCAGCACGCGCTCATCCACGCCTTCGAACCGGCCACACAGCAGGGTCATGCCATCGCAGCGTGCAAGGGTCTGCATCATGCGCTGGTCCATGCGCCGCCCGCGCGGGCTGAGGTAAATCAGCGGCCAGTCGCCCTGAATGCCCGCCATGGTGTGCTCGATGGCTTCGCCCAACACATCGGGCCGCAAAACCATACCCGCGCCGCCCCCGGCGGGCGTGTCGTCCACGTTGCGATGCCTGCCGACGCCGAATTGCCGCAAATCCACGGTTTCCAGCTGCCACAACCCCTCCTGCAGGGCCTTGCCGGTCAGGCTTTCCCCCAGAACGCCCGGAAAGGCAGTTGGAAACAGGGTGATAACCTTGGCTTTCCAGACGCCGTGCAGGTCCGGGGTGGGTGTCATCAGCTCACGCGGTTTCAGCGTGGCCCGGATCGCCTTGCGACCATGGGATTTGCCGGGTTTGTCAGTCATTTCTGGCGGGCCAGTTCATGTTGGTCGGTTCGAATCAGGGCCTTTTTCTGAGTGATCAATGCCGCTTCGTCCAGCGATGATCGGTTCAGGGCTAGCATTTCCCTCAGAACGTCGTCGGACAGCTGAGGGCTTTCATGCACGGGCTTCACAAGCTGCGCAGATTTCCCGGGTGGCAGGGCGAGAAATTCGGCAAATGGTGCGCCCAATCCAAGGTGGTGGCCTTTCAGCGCTTCCATCCACGCGGTCCGTACCGTGACAGTTGGCAACCGGTCCCTGATCCGGTCTGCCGTGTTCTGTAGCGATGGCAGGTGCGCAAGATCAGCGCAATAGCCGTCCAGGTCCTGAACCATGCGCGACAGGTGCAGATCGTGGGCCCAAAGGCTGCGCAACCACACATCGCGATTGCGCAACGACAGGTAGACGGTAATGTCGGTTTCTTCGCCCACCAGACGGCGGCGCAGCACGCTGACGACCGTTTCCGCCAGTTCGGGTGCGGCCCCGTATCCTTCGATTTTGTTCCTGCTGGGGCGTAGGCCCAGAAAATTCTCCTCGCTCAGGATCAATCCCCGGCGTGCTCCGAAATCCAGACCGCCGAAAAAAGTGTGCAGCTGACCGCCAAAACCCGCCAGCGTGTCATCCAGTCGATAGATCGAATGGCGCGTGGCCGCTTCGCTCAAACCGGCCTTGCGGGTCTTATACGGAAGGACCAGAGCGAAATGAGGCCAGATCAGCTCGCGGTTTTCATGCAGAAAGGACTGTGCTGCCGTCATGCCGGTCTTGTGAAAACCCAGATGCAGCAGAACACGTCGCATCAGATCAGGCCTTCGGGCGGGTCGGCCACAATGCGGCCCTGTTCCAGATCGACGGTTGGCACCACCTGCATCGTGAACGGCAGCAGAACCGTCGCCTTCAGGCCCGGCCCGTGTAGTTCCAACAGGTCCGTGGCCCCGTGGTTCTGCACGGATTTGACCTTGCCCAGAAGGGTGCCGCCGGTGTCATAGACATCAAGCCCAATCAGGTCTGTGTGGTAAAACTCGTCATCGGGCAACGAGGGCAACTGATCGCGCCGCGCAAACAGGCGCAAACCGTTCAGGGCATCTGCCTGTTCCTTGGTTTCAACCCCGCCAAGACGGGCGGCAAAACCGTTCTTGATCGTACGCGTCAGTACCACCGGATAGCGTTCCTTGCCGGTTTCATCCGTCAGTGGCGAATACGTCTCGATATCTTCGGGAACGGCGCAGAAGCTTTTCAGGCGCACTTCACCGCGTACACCATAAGACCCCGCGACGCTGCCGACGCAGATCAGATCATTCATTGGCAGCCCCCGTCGTCAAACAGATCCCGTTTCTCCACTCGCCAAGCCCTTCGCAGGCTTCGCGCTGATTGTTGCGCTCAAAGAACACGCCCACAATAAAGGCGATCAGCAGCAGAATGGGAAGGCGTATCAATCCGAACATGCGGCCCTACCTTGTTTCGATCTTCAGGCTGTCGGCCCGGTTTTCCCAGCCAACCTGTTCAAGTTCGGGGGTGTCAGATATCTGTTCCGGCCATCCGACACAGAAATACCCGATCAGACGCCAGTTTCCCGGCACATCCAGATCGCGCGCCATCTGTTCGGGGTCCAGAATGGATACCCAGCCCAGCCCCAGCCCCTCGGCCCGCAGGGCCAGCCAGAACAGGGTGATGGCAGAGACTACGGAATAACGCCGCATCTCGGGCATCGAGCCCGCGCCAAGACCCAATCCCTTGTCGGTGCTGTCGTCGCAGAAGACGGCCAGTTGCACCGGCGCTTCCTGCATCCCTGACAGTTTCAGGCGGCTGTAAAGCTGCGCCCTGTCGCCGGAATATCCCGCCAGGGCGTCATCATTGGCGGTTTGGAAATTCCTTAGCGCCGCAGCCCGGGCCGCCGCGCTTTCGACGCGGATCACGCGCCACGGCTCGCTCAACCCCACCGACGGGGCCAGCCGAAACGCGTCGAGGCAGCGCGAAAGCACTGCCTCGTCTACCGCGTCGCCGCGGAACCGGCGCACATCGCGTCGGAGCCGCAACAACAGATCGAACTGCGTGCGAAATGCGTCAGTAAAGGTCTGATCCCGCACGCTTCGGCCTGCTTATTCTTCTGCAGCCGCTTCTTCAGCCGGTGCAGCAGCCGCTTCGGCAGCTTCCGCAGCCTTTGCAGCTTTCTCTTCCGCGCGTTCCTGAGCTTTCTTGCCCGGGGTACCCTTGTTGGGGTTGTTGCGCTCGGCTTTGTCACGGGTGCCGGCTGCTTCCAGCATACGCGCGATACGATCGGTGGGCTGGGCGCCCTGATCCAGCCAGTGCTGAACGCGTTCCATGTCCATTTTCACACGCTCTTCGCTGTCTTTCGGCAGCAGCGGGTTGTAGGTGCCCAGTTTCTCGATGAAACGGCCGTCGCGCGGCATCCGGCTGTCAGCCGCCACGATGCGGTAAAACGGACGTTTTTTCGAGCCTGCGCGGGCGAGACGAATTTTCATTGCCATGGTGGTATCTCCTTTGAATGGCATCACGCCGGAGGCGTGTATTTGATTGGCCGGTGTCTTTTCCGGTTAATTCTGGTGTTTTTTGAACCTCTGGTTCACTTTCAACTTGCTGAACCTCTGGTTCACCCTTGGTGTTTCCTGTGGTGTCGGATGACTTCCTGAATGATGAAATTCAGAAAAGCTTTGGCGAAATCGGGGTCCAGATCGGCCTCTTTCGCCAGGTCTTCAAGCCGTGCGATCTGCGTGGCCTCACGCGAGGGATCGGACGGGGGAAGGTTGTGTTCGGCCTTGAGCTTGCCAACGGCCTGTGTGTGTTTGAACCGCTCGCCCAGCGTATAGACAAGGATCGCATCCAGCCGGTCGATGCTTTCGCGATGCTCTTTCAGCAATGCAGCCGCGCGTGTCACGGGGTTGTTCATTGGCCGGTCCTTTCGGCTGTCGAAACGTCAATCTTGGGGTGCCGCCACACCTGGCAGGACTGGCCCAGCAGTTCGGCATTGTCACGCTCCAGCGTTGCACCCAACCGCTCGGCCAAAGCGCGCGAACGGTCGTTTTCGTGGGCGATATACGAAATCACCCCGTTCAGGCCCTGATGCCGCGCCGCATAGGACCGGGCGGCAAGCGCCGCCTCGTAGGCAAAGCCTTTGCCTTCGAAATCTTCCATCACGGTCCAGCCAAGTTCAGGCTCGTCCCAGCCGGGGGCGTCAATCAGGCCGACGCCGCCTGCGAACCGACCGCTGGATTTCTCGGTCAGGTGCCAAAGGCCAAATCCTTTCAACGCCCAGTGCCCAAGGCGTCTGGCCAACATGCCCCAGCTTTCCAGCGCGTCCCGGGGGCCGCCTACCATATGGCTGCGCTCGGTTGCAAAGAATGCGGTCAGCGCAGGCAGATCATCCAGATGCGGCGCGCGCAGGATCAGACGTTCGGTTTCAACGGTGGGGATGGTGAACGCGGTCATGCGTAGGCCTCCATCCCGCCATTCACCAGATCGGCAGGCGCGGGGTGCCGCCAGATTTCGGACCTGCCGAATTTGGGGTGGTCATAGTGATACTCGAACTGCGCGCCCAGCCGTTTCGCCACCGCCTTGCTGGCATGATTGTCCAGATCAATTAACGAGATCGCCGTCTCCCACCCCAGAACATCATACGCATAAGACCGCGCGGCCAGTGCCGCCTCGGTCGCGTACCCCTTGCCGGTGGCATGGTTCATCAGCGTCCAGCCGATCTCGGGTTCGGGCCAGCCTTCGGGGCACCAAAGCCCGATCCGCCCGACATAACTGCCCGAGGCTTTTTCCTCGGCGCTCCAGAACCCGTAACCGCGCAGGGACCAGTGGCCCAGCAGCGAAGCGATCAGTCGCCAGACCTCATCCCGGCGCAGTGGCCCGCCGACGAACTTCGCCGCATCGCTGGCGAAAAACGCGGTATCGGCGTCCAGATCAGCCTCGGACGGCGCGCGCAGGATCAGGCGCTCGGTTTCAAGCCGGGGGATATGTTGGGCGATGGCGTTCATTACTTCTTCTTGCCAAACCCGCTCAGGCCCTGTGGCAGCCCCATGCCACCGCCCAGGCCGGGCAGACCGCCGGGCATCTTGCCGCCCATCGCCTTGGCCGCCTGTTCCAGTGCCTTGGGGTCCATGCCGGCTGCCATGTCTTCGGGGCTTGGGCCGCCTTTGCCGAACATGCCCTTCATGGCCTGTTTCAGCATCTTGCCTTTGCCCATCTTGCCCATCTTTTTCATCATGTCCGACATCTGCCGGTGCATCTTGAGCAGCTTGTTGAGGTCGCTGACCTCCATCCCCGAACCAGCTGCAATCCGTTTCTTGCGGCTGGCTTGCAGCAGCTGCGGGTTGGCGCGTTCGCGTTTGGTCATGGACTGGATCAAGGCGATCTGCTGGCGCAGGATCTTGTCGTCGAGACCCGCCTGATCCATCTGCTTGGCCATTTTGCCCATACCCGGCATCATGCCCATCATGCCCTGCATGCCGCCCATCTGGATCATCTGTTCCAGCTGCATCTTCAGGTCGTTCATGTTGAACTGACCTTTGACCATGCGCTTCATCATGCGCTCGGTCTGTTCCATCTCCATCGTTTCCTGGGCCTTTTCGACCAGGGCAACGATGTCGCCCATGCCCAGAATACGTCCGGCGATCCGGTCCGGCTCGAAGGTCTCCAGCGCGTCCATCTTCTCGCCCAGACCGACAAAGCGAATAGGCTTGCCAGTCACTGCGCGCATCGACAGCGCCGCACCACCGCGCCCGTCCCCGTCCATCCGGGTCAGGACCACGCCCGAGATGCCGACCTTGGCGTCGAATTCTTCGGCCACTTCAACGGCGACCTGACCGGTCAGGCCGTCAACCACCAGCAGGGTCTCGCGCGGGTCAACCGCATTGCGGACCTGCTCGACCTCGTCCATCAGCACTTCGTCGATATGCAGGCGACCGGCGGTATCCAGCATATAGACGTCATAGCCGCCCAAAGTGGCTTGCTGCTTGGCGCGCTTGGCGATGTCGACGGGTTTCTGGCCCGGTACAATCGGCAGCGTATCAACGCCGACCTGCGCGCCCAGAACCGCCAGCTGGTCCATCGCCGCCGGGCGATAAACGTCGAGCGAGGCCATCAGGACCTTCTTGCCCTCTTTCTCTTTCAGGCGTTTGGCAAGCTTACCGGTGGTGGTGGTCTTACCCGAACCCTGCAAACCGACCATCAGGATCGGGGCAGGCGGGTTGTCGATCTTCAGCTTGCCGGGGTCTTCCTCGCCACGCAGGGTATCGACCAGCGCGTCATGCACGATCTTGACGACCTGCTGGCCGGGGGTGATCGACTTGGTCACCGCCTGACCGGTTGCCTGGTCCTGCACCTTCTTGACGAATTCACGCGCCACCGGCAGCGAGACGTCGGCCTCAAGCAGGGCAACACGGACCTCGCGCAGGGCGGTCTTGACGTCTTCTTCAGACAGAGCACCCTGTTTGGTCAACCGGTCAAAGACGCCGGAAAGGCGTTCGGATAGATTTTCAAACATGCCTTCGGCCTCCTTAGCCGGTTATCTGATGGCGCGCCCTAGATAGGATGCGTCGGTTAAATGCACAAACGCCCCCACGGGCGAAACTCGCTGGTGGGGGGCGATCCCTGAACGACTCAAGGGACCGGAAGATCAAGACGCTTCCGGATGTTTGGAGGTCATCTACGCCTCTGGGCGCTGCGAGTCAAGGCAAACGCTTTGAGCATCTGGCCACTTGGTGTAGCGTCCAAAGGTCGGGGTCAGTTTTGGAGTTTGGTCATGAGTCAACCATTGCCGCAGCGCACCAAGGATTATGTCGGTGAAGTCACGAATACCGATATCTGGTCCGACTTCATAATCCGTCCCGACGACATCTTTGTCTGCACGCCTCCCAAATGCGGCACCACGTGGACGCAGACGCTGGTACGAATGCTGATCACCAAAACCGCGGATCCAGCCGTGTACAACAACGCGGTCTCACCCTGGCTGGATTGCGGTTTCAGAAATCGTGAGGAGCAGGACAGAATACTTGCCGCACAAACGCACAGGCGATGCATCAAGACCCACACGCCATTGGACGGGATCACCTATTCCCCGGATGCGACCTATCTGGTGGTGCATCGTCATCCGGTTGACGTGCATTTCTCGCTGCGCCGCCATGTGGAAAACATGAAAGACGACTGGCTGGACTACCTGTTTCCCGATGATCTTTCCGAAGCCTTCGCGATGTTTCTGGACCGGCCCGCCTCGTCAAAGGGCACCGACGATCTGACGCTGGCCTCATACGTCCACCATTACCGTTCATTCTGCGCGTTCCGGCATCTGCCAAACATCCATTTCCTGCACTACGCCGAACTCAGCCGCGATTTGCCGGGGCAGGTGGCGCGGATCGCAAACATCTTGGGGACCGAGATCGCGCCAGAAATGATCGACGATATCGCTGAGGCCGCAAGCTTTGGTTCAATGAAGGAAAACGCCCGGCGCGCTTCGCAGCAGCCTGGTTTCAAAAGCGCGTTTCAGGACTACGCGCAGTTCTTCTCGTCCGGGACCAGCAACAAATGGGAGGGCAAGCTGACCGCCGATGACATGGCCCGATACGACGCGCGCCTGTCCGAAATGGTGACACCGGCCGATCGAGCCTGGCTGGAGCACGGACAAGTCCTGTAATCGTCAGGCCTGTTCCTTCGTGTCTTCCTGCTGCGCGGGCAGCCATGCATTGACCGCGTCAACCAGTTTATGCGCGCCGCGCCCGTTCGAGAACGCATCGACAATCGGATGACGCCCTTCGCTCATTCCCTTGTCCAGCACCAGAACCGGGCGATACAGCGTCGAACTGCTGCTGTCGCTGCGGAAAGTCGAGCTTTCAACTTCGGCATGGGACAGGCTGGACAGCTGATGCTCGACCGCTTCATAGCCAAAGACAGACTGCCTGCGGATCAGAATGCGGTTCTTTGTGCGGTCCAGAATGACCTGAACCCGCCGCACGAAAACGCAGAACGCCCCGACACCTAGCCCGCCGCCGATTAGTGCAAAGAACAGCCCGAACCAGATATTCTCGCCGCCGTCACTGACCATGACCAGCCCTGCGCCGACAAAGGCCAGTATGAAAAAGACCAGCATGATTCCGATGAACCAGGGCGTGTCGGCAAGGATCAGTTGGGTCGGAGTGTTTCGTGTGACTTTCATGGCGGCACGCTAGCACCGTTTTCTGCTCTGCCCCAGCTTGAATTCGCCGCCATGTTGCGCGATGAGCGCTACAAACAGGAGGGCCCCATGGACGCATCATCCACATTTCAGGATACATTGCCGCTCAGTTCTGACGCGCTGTTGGCGCAGCTGGATGATTGGGGGCTGCCCTACCGCCTGCATACCCATGTTCCCTTGCGCACGGTCGAGGACTCCAAGGCCGTAGAAGGCCAGTTCATGGTGCCGGGCGAGAACGCGTTGCGGGTCAAGAACCTGTATCTGCGCGACAAGAAAAAGCGCAACTACCTGGTGACGCTGGAACAAAGCCGCGAGATTGACCTCAAGGCGCTGGGCGCAGAACTGGGTGTCGGCGCCCTGTCCTTTGGGTCGGCAGACCGGCTGTTGCAGAACCTAGGTATTCGCCCCGGCGCGGTCAGCCCGCTGGCGATGATCAACGGTGTGCAGAACGATGTGCAGTTCTTCATGGACGCCGCCGCCCAAGGGGCCGAGATGATTTATATGCACCCGTTGGTCAATGACCGTACCGTTCTGATGAATCAATCCGACGTGATGGCGTTCTTCGATCGCATCGGTTGCACCGTTACGTGGCTGCCCTGATCACTCTAGCGCCAGTTTCAGCGCGGCGGCGACATGCGCGGCGGACGGGTTGATGAACAGGTGCCCGTCGGCCTCGAATACCGGGTCATCCAGATGCTTTGGAAAGGCAAGCGGCAGTTCGGTACAGGCCAGCAGGATGGCGGTTCCGGGACGGGCGTGTTTGTTGCAAAAGGCCAGCAGCCTTGCGCGCGCCGCATCAGAGGCACCACCGTAGAAATCACTGTCGATCATCGCCTGCATCTCGGAAATCTCGGGGTCGGGCAGCCGCGCATTTGCGGTGATGCCCTCGGCCGCCAGACGATCCGCATAGTTGGTGGCCTGCATTGTCACGGTTGTTCCCAGCACCAATGCGTTTGACACGCCTGTGCTGGCCGTGGCCTCTGCCGTTGCATCGAAAATGCTGAGGATGGGCATGGAAACACCCTGTCTGATCGCGTGCAGCCGCGCGTGCGGGGTGTTGGACGCTATGATGCCAAAATCGCATCCTGCGCGCTCCAGCGTCAGCAGCGCGTCGCGAAACACCGCATCAAACGCCGCCCAGCTGGCTTCGTCCCCGGCGACACCCCGCAAGGCGCGGGTCTTGGCCTGTGTGACGGACTCGATGGTCATGGCAGGGATCGGCAGGGGCGCGCCGTGGCCGCGCGCCGCAAAGTGACGCCCGGCACCCTCGGCAATGGCACGGTAATAGTCCACGGTCGAGGCCCAACCCACACCGCCCAGAATTCCGATCTTTTTCATGCGCGCCATCCAGTCCGCCAGTTCCATCTGACCAGCAGACTGGACGTTTCAGGGCTCAATGACCAGAGGCGATCAGGCCGCCAGTTCTGTCACCGCCTTTTTGGCGCTTTCCAACGCGGCTTCGGGGTTCACCGCCATCTGATCCGCAGCGATGACCGCTACATCATGGATGCCGATAAAGCCCAGAACGTGACGCACATAGTTGGTGGCAAAGTCGATCTCGGATCCGACGGCAGTACCGCCCGACGCGATTGCCAGAATGGCGCGTTTCCCCTCCAGCAACCCTTTTGGGCCGTTCTCCGAATAGGAAAAGGTCAGGCCCGCGCGGGCGACCAGGTCGATCCAGGCCTTGAATGCAGCGGGGACCGAGAAGTTGTAGATCGGCAGGCCGATAACGATGGTATCGGCCTCTTGCAATTCGGTCACCAGCGCGTCCGAAAGGGCCAGCCGGTCGCGCTGCAGGTCGTCGCGCTGCTCGGCCGGGGTAAAGTTGGCGGCGATCCAGTCTTCGGTCAGCAGGGGCAGGGGGGTAGCCAGGTCGCGGCGGATGATGCGGTCCGCACCCAACTGCCGGACGATGCTGTCAGACAGGTCGCGGGTGGTCGAAGCCACGCGGCGGGCAGAGGCGTCGATATGTAGGATGGTTTTAGCCATTTTCTGGGTCCTTAAGGTCAGGGTAATCTTGTTCTGATCCCAATATGGCTGTTGCGTTTGCGAACAAAACTCGGATACATCAACAGTTATTGTTGGAAATTGCACAGAACGGTGTGACGATGGACAATTGGGATGAGGTGAGGACCGCCTATCAGGTGGCACGCATGGGAACCGTCAGCGGTGCCGCCGAGGTTCTGGGCGTGCACCACGCCACGGTGATCCGCCACATCGACGCGATCGAGGCCCGGTTGGGTGTCAAACTGTTCCAGCGCCATGCGCGGGGATACACCCCGACCGAAGCGGGCGACGATTTGCTGCGCGTGGCGCAGGCTACCGAAGACCAGTTCAACCAGCTTGTCGGCCGGATGAAGGGGCGCGGTGACGATGTGTCCGGCGAACTGGTGGTGACGTCGCTGGGCTCCATCGCGCCATTGGTGGTGCCGACGCTGACCGAATTTCAAAAGATGCACCCCGAGCTGATCGTGCGCTACCTGACCGGAGACCGTCTGTTCCGGCTGGAATATGGCGAGGCGCATGTTGCAATCCGTGCGGGATCGGCCCCGGATCAACCCGACAACGTTGTGCAGCCCTTCCGGCAGGAAGAAGTCGGCCTCTATGCCAGCATCTCGTATATCGAACGGCACGGCAAACCTTCGGGCATCGAGGATTTCGGAAACCACCACTTCGTCAGCTCTGACGATGAAAGCAGCCGCGCGCCGTTCACCCGGTGGCTGCGCAACACGGTATCCGCCGACCGCATCACCTTTCGCTGCACCAACAATTTCTGTATGCGCGAGGCCGTTCTGGCCGGTGCCGGTATCGGCTTTATGGCCCGTTGGGAGGCCGCCCGTCATGACACTCTGGTCGAAGTGATCGACCCGCTTCCGGAATGGTTCGGCAACCTGTGGCTGGTGACCCATGTGGACCTGCACCGAACCACCAAGGTGCAAACGTTCCTGAGTTTTTTGAAAGAGGCCTCCAAAGGCTGGTGCCCATGAATCCGCAGATGCGCGGCCATCTGGCCATGCTGACTTTTTCGGCCCTTGTTGCAGGCAGTTTCTCGCTTGGGTCGATGATTGCCAACGAAATTGCCCCTGCTGCCTTGAACGCGGTGCGCTTTGCCATCGCGGCTGTGGTGATTGGTGTGGCGGCATTGGCGACAACCGGTCTGCCCCGCAGTGCCGCGCAGGCGCCCTGGCGGTTTCTGGTGCTGGGTGGGTTGTTCGCCACATACTTTGTCCTGATGTTTTACGGGTTGCAAACCGCCCCGCCGGTCAGCGCTGCCGCGGTTTTCACCCTGACCCCCGTTGTCTCGGCCATTGCGGGCTGGGTCCTGCTGCGCCAGATCACCACGCCGCGCATGGCAATGGCCCTGACCATCGGTGCGATTGGGGCGCTATGGGTGATCTTTCGGGCCGACTGGCAGATGTTCCGCGCCTTCCAGATCGGCGGGGGCGAGATCATCTATTTCTGGGGATGCGTCGCGCACGCGATTTACACCCCCATGATCCGCAGGCTGAACCGCGGAGAACCTGCCGTCGTGTTCACGTTTGGAACGCTGGTCGCCGGGTGCCTGTTGTTGGTCCTGTTCGGCTGGTCCGACCTGATAGCGACCGATTGGGCAGCCCTTCCCGCCATCGTCTGGATCGGGTTGTTCTATATCTCGTTCTTCGCAACAGCGGCCAGTTTCGTCCTGGTGCAATTCTCCTCGCTTCGGCTGCCGTCGGCCAAGGTCATGGCCTACACCTATCTGGTGCCAAGCTGGGTGATCCTGTGGGAAATCGCGCTGGGCAAACCTGTCCCGACGGGATTGATCCTGGGCGGTGTGGCGCTGACGGTCATCGCCCTGCTGATGCTGCTGAAAGAAGAGGCCCCGCGCCCCAGCCCTCAACGCCGGGCAGCTGAATAAGGCCGCTTCCGGTCTGAAACCGGAACGGATTGCCCACGAATTCCAAAGGCAAAATCTGTTGAGCCAGATCAAGGCAGGCCCTTGGTCTCAGGACTACCTTGGAAGGCGGACAAAAGGAGGAGATTATGTTCAAACATATCATGCTGCCGATTGACCGCCACCTGCCGCCCGAGGTTCGCAAGGCCGCAGATGTCGCCGCGCAGGTGGCAAAATGGCAGGGCGCCAAGATCACTCTGGTCAGTGTCAGCGGGGCCCATATGGGTGCATCCTCGGAAACCGAGGCCGAGATAGACAAGCAACTGGCCGACTTCACCGAACAGCTTGCATCAGAAGGCGCGGCCGAAGTTGCGGTGCGCAAGATACACTCGGTCGATGTTGCTGCCGAAGTGGACAGCGACCTGACCCGCGCAGCGGAAGAGATCGGTGCAGATCTGATCATCGTGGGCACCCATGCGCCCCGGATCACCGACTACATCTTTTCCAGCCACGCCGGATATCTGGCCAAACATGCCAGCATGTCGGTCTTTGTGGTGCGCTAGGTCTCGTCCGAGATCGGAAGCTCGACTTCCAGAAACCGTTCGAACGCATCCAGGTTGATGGGTTCGAACTGACCGAACCCCTGCATCCAGACCGAAGCGGTGCGCAGCGCGTCGGGTTCCAGCTTGCACCATTTCACCCGGCCGCGCTTTTCCTGTGATATCAGCCCGGCTTTGGTCAGGATGACCAGATGTTTCGAGATCGCCGCCAGCGACATCTCGAACGGCTCGGCCACATCCGTCACGGCCATATCGTCCTCCAGCAGCATCGCCAGAATGGCGCGGCGGGTGGGGTCGGCAAGGGCCGCAAACACGGTGTCGAGATCGTTGGACATGGGTCTTTCCTAATGGGCGAGAACCCGTTTGACAATTTCCCCCATCACGTCACTGTGCAGCGGCGATGCGCAAAGGGGGCGGCTATGGCGCTGAAATACTGGCTGGTGATCTGCGTCCTTGGCATCGGGTGGGGCATGTCTTTCATGTTCAACGCCATATTGCTGCGCGAACTTGGGCCGCTATCCGTATCGTTGGGACGCGTTGCATTTGGGGCGCTGGGCTGTTGGATCTATGTGATTGCAGCCCGCATGCCGGTTCACCTGACACTCGGGCGCGCCATTGGACTGCTGGGGTTCGGGGCGCTCAGCTATGCCGCTCCATTTGCGTTCTATGCGCTTGGGCAGCAGCATATCGCGTCCGGCGTGGCAGGGATCGTGAATGCGACAACACCGGCCTTTGCCGTCATCGTTTCGCATTTTTGGCCCGGAAGTGAGCGTGCGACGCTGTTGAAATCCCTTGGCGTAGTGTGCGGCTTCATTGGGATTGTCGTGTTGTCCGTCCCGATTTTGCACAATGGCGAAACATCTCAGTTCTGGGCGGTTCTGCTGACCCTGTGCGCACCCATATGTTACGCGTTTTCTGTCAACATTGCGCGGGCTTTCCGCGACATGCAGCCGGTGGTGCTGGTCGCCCTGGCACTGACAGGGGCGGCCTTGGCAATTTTACCCTTGGCACTTTGGCGTGAAGGCTTGCCGATGATCGAGCGCACTGAAACATGGCTTTCGTTGTTGATGATCGGATTTGTGCTGACCTCGGCCGCTTTCATTGCCTTCTACTGGTTGCTGCCCAGAGTCGGGCCAACCAACATTTCGACCGTAACGCTGATCGCACCGGTTTCCGCCCTGATACTTGGAACCTGGGTTCTGGGGGAAACTCTGCAACCCGAACATATGATGGGCATGGCGGCGATTTTTGCCGGGCTCTTGCTGATCGATGGACGTCTCGTTCGACGCCTGTGGCCGCAGCTAGCGCGCAAAGATCAACCAAAAGGTTGAATATGGGTTTTGGGGCGATTACTGCCGCTCAGGCCAAAGGCAGGCAATTCGATCGGGCGATCAAGCCAAAAATAACTGTTTAAAAACAATTTATTAGCCTGCGTCATTTCACACCATCAACGCCGTTGACTCTGCGCCTTTCGCGCCTTAGCACCATGCGCAAGACAGCGCGAGGATTCCGTCCGTGACCGATGACGACCAAAAGCAGCGTATGGCGCAGCTTGAGGCCAAGATCGAGGCGGCGAAAAAGGCCAGAAAACCGGCTGCCCGCGCTGACAGTGACATATCCGGGGGCGAGCTTGCCTGGAGGATGGTCATCGAAATGGTTTCCGGTCTTGGGATCGGATTTGGCATCGGATACGGGCTGGACAGCCTGCTCGGGACGATCCCGATCTTTCTGGTGCTGTTCACATTGCTGGGCCTTGTCGCGGGCGTGAAGGTTATGCTCCGCAGCGCGCAAGAGGTTCAAGATAAACAAGCGGCCGATATGCAGGCCGAAAAGGACGAGAGGGACTGAACGTGGCAAGCGAGACCACCGCAGCACACGGCGCCGAAGGCGCAGACCACGCAGTAGAAGCCAGCAGCCTGGTGTTTCACCCGATGGACCAGTTCATCGTCAAGCCGCTGTTCGGTGGCGAGATTGCCTGGTACACGCCCACCAACGTGACCCTGTGGCTGTTCCTGGCCATCGTGGCGATCTTTGGCCTGCTGGTTCTCAGCACGTCAAAGCGCGCCATCGTCCCGACCCGGATGCAGTCGATTGCGGAACTGGCCTATGGCTTCATCTACAAGATGCTGGAAGACATCTGCGGCAAGGACGGCGTCAAGTTCTTCCCCTATGTCATGACCCTGTTCATGTTCATTGTGACCGCGAACTTCCTGGGTCTGATCCCAACCTCGTTCACCACCACATCGCATTTCGCCGTGACAATCCCGCTGGCGCTGGCCGTGTTCCTGACCGTGACCATTCTGGGTTTCGTCAAGAACGGTGCCGCGTTCCTGGGCCTGTTCTGGGTCTCCAGCGCGCCGCTGGCGCTGCGCCCGATCCTGGCGATCATCGAGCTGATCTCGTACTTCGTACGCCCCGTCAGCCACTCCATTCGTCTTGCCGGTAACGTCATGGCAGGCCACGCGGTGATCAAGGTGTTTGCAGGCTTTGCCGCAATTTCCCTGATTTCGCCTGTGTCAGTTCTGGCGATCACCGCAATGTATGGTCTCGAGGTCCTTGTGGCCTTCATTCAGG
This sequence comes from Ruegeria sp. O6, assembly GCF_056535045.1. NCBI lineage: Bacteria > Pseudomonadati > Pseudomonadota > Alphaproteobacteria > Rhodobacterales > Roseobacteraceae > Ruegeria > Ruegeria sp. O6. Next base: position 191,351 of record NZ_JBQERM010000002.1, read on the forward strand.
CCTACGTATTCACCATTCTGACCTGTGTTTATCTGAAAGATGCGCTGCATCCTTCGCACTAAGGTCCGATAACCCAACATCGAAACTTCCAATTCGTAAGGAGAAACATCATGGAAGGCGATCTCGCACACATCGGCGCAGGCCTGGCAGCAATCGGTTCCGGCGCAGCCGCAATCGGGGTGGGCAACGTTGCAGGCAACTTCCTGGCCGGCGCCCTGCGCAACCCTTCGGCGGCTGCTTCGCAGACCGCAACCCTGTTCATCGGTATCGCATTCGCAGAAGCCCTGGGGATCTTCGCATTCCTGGTCTCGCTGCTGCTGATGTTCGCCGTCTAATCTGCGGAACCTGATCCTTACGCGCAGGTGGGTCCAAGCCATAGCGGCCCACCTGTTGTAAAGACAACGTTCCGACGGAGGACATCATGGCGACTGAACCCATTAGCGAAGAAGTAGTTGGCGCGTGCGTCGACTCGCATGGCTCTGCCATCGGGATGCCGCAGCTCTGCTTCGATTGGTTCCCCAACCAGATTTTCTGGCTGGTCATTACGCTGGTCGTCATCTTTCTGGTCCTGTCTCGCGTGGCTCTGCCCCGCATCGCGGCGATCCTGGCCGAGCGCCGGGGGACCATTACAAATGACCTGGCTGCGGCCGAAGATCTGAAGGCCAAAGCGGTCGAGGCCGAAGAGGCCTATAACAAGGCGCTGGCCGATGCCCGTGCCGAAGCGCAGCGTATCGCGGCCGAAGCCCGTGCTGAAATCCAGGCTGGTCTGGATGACGCGATTGCCAGGGCGGATGCGGAAATCGCTGCAAAGGCGGCTGAATCGGAAAAGGCAATTGCCGAAATCCGTGCCGGTGCGCTGGAAAGCATTCAAGTGGTCGCCAAGGATACGGCGGCTGAACTGGTCACCGCGCTGGGCGGCGAGGCGGATGCCAAAGCCATCGACAGTGCCATTGACACGCAGATGAAAGGATAAGTGACATGCGGAACACTCTTGCCCTTATCCTGATCGTTGGTGCCGCCAGCCCCGCGCTGGCTGCAAGCGGCCCGTTCTTCTCGCTTGGCAACACCGACTTTGTGGTCCTTCTGGGCTTCATCGTTTTCATCGCGGTCCTGTTCTACTTCAAGGTGCCGGGCATGATCGGCGGTGCGCTGGACAACCGTGCCGAAGGCATCAAGGCCGAGCTGGACGAAGCCCGCGCCCTGCATGAAGAAGCACGCAGCCTGCTGGCCTCGTACGAGCGCAAGCAGCGTGAAGTGCAGGCACAGGCTGATGCGATTGTCGAGGCGGCCAAACAGGACGCGGCTCTGGCTGCGGACCAGGCGAAGGTCGATCTCGAAAAGTCGATCGAACGCCGTCTGGCTGCTGCGCAGGACCAGATTGCCTCGGCCGAAGCCTCGGCTGTGAAAGACGTGCGCGATCAGGCCGTTTCGGTTGCGATTGCCGCTGCCGGCTCGGTTCTGGCCAAGCAGATGACAGCCGCGCAGGCGAACAAGCTGATCGAGGTCTCGATCGCAGATGTGGGCGCCAAGCTGCACTGACGGGGACACCGACAGGTAAAAAACGCAGATGACCCGAGAGCATTGCGCTGTCGGGTCTTTTGTTTTGGGGGCGGGGCTGATTGTATTGACCGGAACATCACCCGGATTCTGTACCCGTCTTTGGGTCGGAATGTCCCGCTCGGGGCCGACGGGTGCAAAAAGAACAGGGAAAGACGGGCCGTGGCAGGCGAAAACGTTTCGATGAATATTGTTGGGGTGGTCAGAAACGGCGGGGCCGCGCTGATCGAAAGCATCAACAGGATCGAAGACCTGACCACCCGCTTGTACCGCTATTCCGTGACCATTGCGACAAACGACAACACCGATCGTACGGATCGGGTTCTGTCCGAATTCGCGCGCCGCGACCCGAATGTGGACCTTGTCCGCATGGATGGTCTGGCCTCCAGACTGCCGGGCCGGGTCGAGCGGATCACGGCGGCCAGAAACGCTGTCCTCAACAGGCTGGAAGAACGCGACAGCGGTCACGACCTGACATTGGTGCTTGATCTGAACGGGCCGAATGTCTGTCTGGACGCTCAGACGGTTCTGACGGCCGCACAACGTTCCGTACCACGCTGGGAAGGTGTCTTCGCCAATTCCAAACCGGCCTATTACGATATCTATGCCCTGCGCTGCGCAGGCTGGTGCGACGAAGACGTCTGGCAAAGAATTCGGACAACGCGCAAACCGCTGTTCGGGCGCCGAAAGTGGCGGAAAGTTCTTCTGAAATCAGCGGTTTTCGACCGGCAGTACCACATTCCGTCCGATATGCCCCTGATACCGGTCGACAGCGCCTTTGGCGGTGCAGGATTGTACAAGACCCGCGCCTTGCGTGGCCTGCGCTATTCCTGCCGGGATGAAAAAGGCGACCTCGTGTGCGAACATGTGATGCTGCACAAACACCTCAGGGACCGGGGCGCGCGGCTGTTCATCGACCCGGCCCTGACAACCATCGCCCCGAATGACGATCTGGGCGAAGGCAGCGGCGCACCTTTCCCGTCACACCTGATCCAGCCCGAGACCGGGGCCGCCTGATCCCTGAGGGCACTTGGAAAGCGCTAGGCCTGACGGGTTTCGTGCTGCAACCTTTGCTGCGCAACAGCCTCGTTCCGCTCGGCCTTCTGCTGATCGATCATGCAGCGTTCGACAAAGCTCAGATGCGTTTCGACGGCCTGACGTGCGGCTGCCGGATCGCGGGCCTGAAGGGCTGCGTTGATAGTGCTGTGCTGGTCCAGAATGGCCTCGCGGGTCGCGCGCTGCCGGAACATTGTCCGCCGGTTATAGAACACACCCTGCACCAGCAGGTCATACATTGACCGCATCATATGCAGCATCACCACATTGTGGCTGGCTTCGATGATGGCCATATGAAACTCGGCATCCAGCTGCGCCTCTTGGTCCGCAGCGTTCCGGTCATGGGCCGCCCGCATCTTGTCATAGATCGCCTGAACAACCTTCAGGTCGCTTTCTGATCCCAGCCGCGCGGCCCGTTCCGCCGCCAGCCCCTCCATGTCGCGGCGAAAGGACAGGTAATCGAATACGGCCTCGTCATGGCTGCTGAACAACCGGATCAGCGCCGGCGAAAAGGCCGAGCCCAAAACCTCGGCCACATAGATCCCGGAGCCGGCTTTTGTTGTCAGCAACCCCTGTTCCTGAAGCTCGGACACCGCATCGCGCAGGGACGGGCGCGACACACCCATCCGTTCGGCCAACTCACGCTCGGGCGGCAGGCGCTCCCCGGGGCGCAGGATGCCGCGCAGGATCAACAGCTCGATCTGGCGAACGACCGCAAGTGACAGTTTTTCCGTCTGAACTTTCTGAAATGGCATGGTCCGTTCCGAAATTGGTCAACTCATTTGACCATGGACAGGGGGGCTGTTCAAGAATACCCGGTCACATCCGCTGAAATATTAGGTCAGAAGTGTTGACTTTAATTTGAGAAAGCATAGGCTGCGCCGAAATGAGATCGGAGGAGCCTCATGTCCCATCACCCTTTGTTTGCCACCCGGGCTTCCCGGATGAAGGCGTCAGAAATCCGCGAGCTGCTGAAACTGCTCGATCAGCCCGGCATCATTTCCTTTGCCGGGGGCATTCCGGACCCCGCGCTTTTTCCCGCCGAGGCTTTCGCGCAAGCGTTTCAGCAGGCATTGGGGCCGGACATGCAGGCGCAGGCGCTGCAATATTCGGTCAGCGAAGGCTATGCCCCCCTGCGCCGGTGGCTGGTGCAGCACATGCGCGAGATCGGAGTGGAATGTGACATGGACAACGTCCTGATCACCTCGGGCTCGCAGCAGGCGCTGGATTATCTGGGCAAGCTGTTCCTGTCCCCCGGCGACACGGCCTTGGTCGGGTGGCCCACTTATCTGGGTGCTCTTGCCGCGTTCAACGCGTATGAGCCGCGCTTTGACCGGCTTAATGGCAACAAGGGGGCCGATGAATTCAGAGCTGCGGCAGGGGATGGCGCCGTGAAATTCGCCTATCTGTCGCCCGATTTTGCCAACCCGACAGGCGAAACCCTGACCCGCCCGGGTCGTGAGGCCTTGCTGGAACTGACCGACGAACTGGACTGCGCGTTGATCGAAGACGGCGCCTATCAGGCACTGCGCTATGACGGTGATCCGATCCCGCCGATCCTGGCTTTGGAACAGGCACGAAAGGGGTCGATCGAAAACTGCCGGACGATCTATTGTGGCAGCTTCTCGAAAACCCTGTCACCGGGTCTGCGCATGGGGTGGGTGGTTGCGGCCAAGCCGATCATCTCGCAGATGGTTCTGCTGAAACAGGCGGCGGATCTGCATTCGGCGACCATCAACCAGATGGCCGTGCATCAGGTGGCGGAAGCGTGCTTTGACACCCATATCCCGAAAGTGCGCGACACTTACCGCGCGCGCCGTGATGCGATGCTGGATGCGCTGCAACAGCACATGCCTGACGGGGTGGCGTGGACGCGCCCCGAAGGCGGCATGTTCGTCTGGGTGACACTCCCCGCCGGGATCAGTGGGTCTGACCTGCTGGCGCATGCGCTGGATACGGTGAAAGTGGCTTTTGTGCCGGGGCAGGCGTTTTTCCCAGACGGCAGCGGGGCAAACACGATCCGGCTCAGCTTCTCGAACTCGGACGAGGCGACGATCCGCGAAGGTATCCGCCGGTTAGGCGAAGTTCTGCGCGCCTGACGTCCAGAAAGGTTCTGTTAACCAAATTGCTGCAACTCTGCGGCATGATCCGGTTTCTCGCTCCGCTCCTGCTGGCCGCCTGCGCCGCCGGGACCCCGCATTTCCGCGACGTTCCGGCCACCCGCGTGGCGGTGAACGGTAGTGTGTTCGACGTGCGCGTGCGCGGCGATCTGGCCGAGGCGGTGCGGATCAACGCGCAATACGCCCCGCGGCTTGGCCCTGTTCGGGATCGCGCCGCGCTGGCCATGGCGCAGGTTTCAGGCTGCCCGATCCTCGACGTGCTGGGTGACGCGGCTGTCACGGTTGGTGTACTGGGGTGTGACCGCGAGGCGGGGGAACGGCTGTTGCTGACCGCTGTCTCGACGCCCCGGTATGAATGTATCGACTATGGTATCTATGAAAATGTCGGGGGCGACAGCGGCTATCAGGTCTTCGAATGCAGCCCATACTGACATACGCGTGTTCCTGCGCATTTCGGCAAGATGTTGTGGATAACTTGCACTGATCTCCCATATCCTGCGCAACTGCGTTGACTCGGACCCCATCCCTTGCGCAGACTTTCAATTCATAGGAATCACGGGACACGCGGCCATTGCGTTTCAGCAAGCTCAAACTGACCGGCTTCAAAAGCTTTGTTGATCCGACCGATCTGATCATCGCGGACGGGTTGACCGGTGTGGTGGGTCCGAACGGCTGTGGCAAGTCCAACCTTCTGGAAGCCTTGCGCTGGGTGATGGGTGAAAACCGCCCCAAATCCATGCGCGGCGGCGCGATGGAGGATGTGATCTTTGCCGGTGCCGCCACACGGCCCGCCCGCAATTTCGCCGAAGTTGTCTTGACCATGGACAATTCCGAACGTCTGGCGCCTGCGGGGTTCAACGACACCGACCAGCTTGAAATCGTGCGCCGGATCACCCGCGATGTCGGCAGCGCCTACAAGACCAACGGCAAGGATGTGCGCGCGCGCGATGTGCAGATGCTGTTCGCGGATGCCTCGACCGGTGCCCATTCCCCGGCGCTTGTAGGGCAGAACCGCATCGCCGAGCTGATCAGCGCCAAACCCCGCGCCCGCCGCCGCATTCTGGAAGAGGCCGCCGGGATTTCGGGGCTGTACCAACGCCGGCATGAGGCCGAGCTGAAGCTGAAAGCGACCGAGTCCAACCTGACCCGCGTCGATGACGTGCTCGAGCAGTTGGGCGGGCAGCTTGCGCAACTGGCCCGTCAGGCCCGTCAGGCCGCACGCTATCGCGAAATCGGCGAACAGCTGCGTCAGGCCGAGGGGATGCTGCTCTATCGCCGCTGGAAAGAGGCCGACATGGCCCGCCAGCAGGCCGAAGACAAGCTGAGGGACCGGATTTCCGAGGCCTCCCGCGCCGAGGCCGAAGCCCGCGCCGCCGCAGCAAAAAGGGCCGGGATCGAAGAAACCCTGCCCCCCCTGCGCGAGGAAGAGGCCATCGCCGCCGCTGTCCTGCAACGCCAGCAGGTGCAGCGCGATCAACTGACCGATCAGGAAACCCGCGCGCGCCAGACCATTGAGACGCTGACCAGCCGCATCCATCAGCTCGGCAAGGATATCGAACGGGAAACCGGCCTGAACCGCGATGCGGGCCAGATGATCGAACGGCTGGAATGGGAAGCCCGCGAACTGGCCAAGGCTGCAGAAGGGCATGACGCGAAGGTGGCGGAAGCCGCAGAAATTGCCCGCGAAGCGGCTTCGATCCTTCAGGACCGCGAAGACCACCTGTCGCAGCAGACCGAAGATATGGCGCGTCTTGTCGCCCGTCACCAGTCGGCGCAGCGTCTGGTCGAAGACAGCCGCAAGACACTGGCGCGCTCTGAGGGGGAAGAGGAAAAAGCCCGGCTGGCCGTGGATGAGGCCAAAACAGCCCTGACCCGCGCCAGCGAGGCGTTTGAAACCGCGCAGGAGGGTGAGGAAGAAGCCCGCGAAGCCGCCGAGGCCGCCGAAGAGGCGCTGGCCGCCGCAGATGAGCTGCGCAATGAAACGCAGGCCCGCGAAGCCGAGGCACGCGCGCAACGGTCCGAGGCCGAAGGTGAATTGGGTGCAATCCGCGCCGAAACCACCGCGCTTGCCAAGCTGGTGGAACGCGACACGGCCGAAGGCGGGCAGGTGATGGACCTGCTGCGCGTGGAACCGGGTTTTGAGAAGGCTCTGGGTGCTGCGCTTGCCGATGACCTCCGTGCACCGCTGGTCGAAGGTGACGGCCCGTCCGGCTGGGTTCAGGTGGCAGGGTATGACAGCGATCAACCCTTGCCCGATGGGGTCGACCCGCTGGCGCTGCACGTGTCGGGGCCGGACAGGCTCAGCCGTCGCATCGCGCAGATCGGGCTGGTCGATGCGGATCAGGGCGCGCGGCTGCAGGCGTCGTTGAAGCCGGGCCAGCGTCTTGTGTCCCGCTCGGGCGACCTGTGGCGCTGGGACGGGTTCCGCGCCTGGGCCGAGGATGCGCCAAGTGCGGCGGCGCTGCGGCTGGAGCAGCTCAATAAACTTGAGGCGCTGAAACAGGAACTGGCCCGCACCGAGGCGCAGGCCGATGGCGCCCGCGCCGCGCATGAAACCCTGTCGCAGCAACTGGCGGACGTGACCGAGGCCGACCGCCGCGCGCGCGAAGCCCGCCGCGCCGCTGATCAGCGCATGGCCGAAACCGCACGCCAGCTCAGCCGCGCCGAGGCGGATCGCAACCTCGCGCAGGGCAAGCTGGAAACCCTGACCCTTGCCGTGGACCGTCACAAGGAAGACGCCATGTCCGCCCGCGTGCAGCTGCGCGAGGCCGAGGCGGCGCTGAACGATCTGGGTGACCTCGACAGCGCCCGCGCTGAGGTTGAGGACATCAAACAGACAGTCGAGGCGGCGCGGATCACCATGCTGACCCACCGCTCGACCCATGATGAGCTGCGCCGTGAAGGCGACGCCCGCACCCGCCGCACGCAGGAGGTCACCAAGGATCTCAGCGGCTGGCGGCACCGTCTGGAAACGGCCGAGAAACGGATTTCGGAACTGGCCGAGCGCAAGGAAAGCTCGGAAGAGGAACTGACCGAGGCCATGGCCGCCCCCGGCGAAATCGCCGAGGCACGGGAAGAGCTCAACGAGTTGATCGAAGCCGCCGAAGCCCGGCGGGCCGATGCCGCCGACAAGCTGGCCGAAGCAGAAACACAGTTGCGCGAAGTGGTGATGGCCGAGCGTGAGGCGGAACGCCTGGCCTCGGAAGCTCGCGAAAACCGCGCCGCAGCCGAGGCGCGTAGTGACGCGGCAAAGGAAAGCGTGCTTGCGGCAGCAGAACGAATTGCCGAAGACCAGCAACTGACCCCGAACCAGCTGCTGAACCAGCTGGACGTAAACCCCGACCAGATGCCCGCCGCGGATGCGCTGGAGGCCGAAGTGAACCGCCACAAGCGCCAGCGTGACGCCATGGGCGCAGTGAACCTGCGGGCCGAGGAAGACAGTAAGGACGTTCAGGAAGAATTCGACACGCTCAGCAGTGAAAAGGCCGATCTGGAAGAGGCGATCAAAGCCTTGCGCAGCGGCATCTCCAGCCTCAACCGCGAAGGCCGCGAACGTCTGCTGACCGCGTTTGAACAGGTGAACTCGAATTTCGCGATGTTGTTCAAGCACCTGTTCGGCGGTGGCGAGGCCAATCTCGTCATGGTCGAAAGCGACGACCCGCTGGATGCGGGGCTGGAAATCATGTGCCAGCCGCCGGGCAAGAAACTGTCGACCCTCAGCCTGCTGTCGGGCGGCGAACAGACCCTGACAGCGACCGCGCTGATCTTCGGCGTTTTCCTGGCCAACCCGGCCCCGATCTGTGTGTTGGACGAGGTTGACGCGCCGCTGGACGATGCCAATGTCACCCGTTTCTGTGACCTGCTGGACGAGATGTGCCGCCAGACCGACACCCGTTTCCTGATCATCACCCACCACGCGGTGACCATGGCGCGCATGGATCGTCTGTTCGGCGTCACCATGCAGGAACAGGGCGTCAGCCAGCTGGTCTCGGTTGACCTGAAGAAGGCCGAGCAGATGGTGGCCTGACCGCTCACTGCAACGTTATGATGATTGCAGGCATAACGCGCTACCTTGGCCTCATGACGCGTTTCCTGATCCCCGCCCTCATCGCCGCCACTCCGGTTGTCGCCGCTGACTGGCCCGTCAAATCTGGCGATGTCCCGCTGACAGTGGCCGAGCTTGACGCCCTCGCGGGCCAGACGCTGACCTTCTACGATGATGGTCAGGCCAAGTTTTCGGCGGGGGGCGCTTATTCCTATACCTACGCGGGCGGGGGGTCTGCATTCGGAACCTACTCCATCGCCGATGACGGTTCCGTCTGCATCGCGTATCGCAACGGGTTCAGCCGCTGCGACCTGTATGTCCACAGTGGCGAGCGGCTGATCCTGATCGATCAGAAAGGGGATAGGTACCCGGTGCGGCCCAAATAAAGAAGTCACAATTTGGGCCGGCCATGTTGGCAACGGACCAACCCGCGCAGCAATCTGAACCCGCGGCAGACGTCAACGGCTTTGTTGGGAACACCAGCCTAAAATTGCGCGCCCAATGAGGGGCCAGAACCAAACTGTGGGCACCTCGACACAACGCGCTGACGCAAGGCAGGGTAAGTCGCGCCAAAACAGCAGCCGCGGTTGACGACCCACGCACCGCTTCGTTAGTGCAGCAGCGATCCCGTTTCGGCTTTGGGCAAGAGGTGCTGTTTTGGATTTTCAAGTTGCAAGTTTCTGGTTTGGTGCGCCGTTATCTTGCGTTGAAAGAGTATGCATTCAGTCCTTTCTGGATCATGGCTATGTCTTCAACCTGTACGTGCTGGATATGAACATAGATGTTCCCGACGGCGTCGTCGTTCATGATGCCCGCGGAATCTATACAGATGAAACCACGGAAAACCTGACCGGTGGCCGGAGACGGATGGCGGTCTATTCAGACATCTTCCGGATCCACATGTTGCAAAAAACCGACTATGTGTGGGTTGATCTGGATATCTACTGCGTCCGGCCGCTGGATGTTCCACCGGACTATCTGTTTGGTGTCGTCTGGCGCAACAAGGCGATGAACAATTGCGTCTTGCGCCTTCCCAAGACATCTCTGGCCTTGAAGCTGATCCTGAATTTCCTTGAATCAGAAGTCCCGATCCCGTTTTGGTTGGGCAGTGATCACATCGAAAAACTGGTCAAACGCTATGAGGCGGGCGAGACAATCACGCTCTACGATCTTCCGTGGACGACAACCGGCCCAAGTGTGACCCGCTGGGCGCTGGGGGTCACCGGTGAAATCGACCGAGGCCAGCATTGGCATTTGTATTGGCCGCGTCGCGGGTTTCTGGACCCGGTCGAGAACATTGAAGACTACGAACCCGATTGGGCCCGGTTTCACCACTTCCAGGGCGAAACCCGCAGTGGTATTCGCAGCAAGTTCGGCGGTATTCCTCCAAAGGGAAGTTACATTGATATTGTTTGTCAAAGACATGGAATTGACCCCGAGAAATATCCGGTCACATAATCAGCGGCGTCGGTGCCGATATCGTCGAATAATCTTGGGGTTTTGCGCCATACCGCAGCAGTGCGAGCCGCTGGCTCAGAGTTTTTCCAGCAACTCCATCGTTGGCCACGCATCCGCAGGCAGGCCCAGACGGTTCTGTTCGGCCTGCGTTGCATCCCGTGTTCCGGCCCCCAGGATCCCGTCGATCTTGCCTACATCATATCCTTTGGCCTGAAGCTTGGTCTGCAACTGTTTCATCTGTGCGCCATTCAGGCCCTGCGCGGGATTGCCCGCGTCATAGATCTGGCCGCCCTCAAGCCGTGTTCCGAAATATGCGGCGGTCAGAACATAGACAAAACTCTGGTTCCATTCGAAATAGACGTCGAAATTGGGGTAGGCCAGAAAGGCAGGCCCGTTGCGCCCCTGTGGCAGGATCAGCGAGGCGGGCAGGTTGGCCAAGGACCCGCTACGCGCCTGAACGCCCATCGCCTGCCATTCCGCCACCGAACGCGGTTTGCCGGGGCCGGACAGGGACCAGTCCATCTGCGCGGGCACGGTGACCTCCTGCAACCAAGGCTCACCCGCGCGCCATCCCAGATGAGACAGCATTCTGGCCCCCGACATCAGCGCATCAGGGGCCGAGCTCTTCAGGCGGACATGCCCGTCACCGTCACCATCGACGCCGTTTTCCAGTATGTCACGCGGCAGCATCTGCACCATGCCGATCTCTCCGGCCCATGCGCCGGTGGTGCGGGCCGGGTCGAAATCACCGTTCTGATACAGCTCGATGGCGGCGAATATCTGCGGCCGGAACAACTCCGGGCGGCGGCAGTCATGGGCCAGCGTCACCAAGGCGTTGCGGGTGTTGAAGTCGCCCTGAAACGATCCGTAATCGGTTTCAAATGCCCAGAAGGCCAGCAGCACCCCGCGGGAAATGCCATACTCGCGCTCGATCCGATCAAAGACCGCATCGTATTTGCGCGACATCGCTTGCCCGCGTTCGATCCGGTTTTGCGAAATCAGACGACGGGAAAACTCAATAAAGGGCTTCTGAAACACGCCCTGCGCCCGGTCGGCCTTCAGCACAGCGCTGTCCTGCTGCACCCCGTCAAAAAACCCGTTCACCGCTGATTTGTCCAAACCCTGCTGCACGGCTTCGGTCTTCAGCCCTTTGACAAAGGAGTTAAATCCACCGCCACATTGCGCCAGCGCAGGTGAGGTAAACAGGGCGGCGGCGATCAGGCCAGAGAGTATACGCATGAAAGGGTCCGTCAGAATATCAGTTCGGCCCCAACCCACACTGACACGAGCGCAAGCGCAAGCCCCCAAACCCGCCAGAGCATGTCACATGCGCGAAAAACTTCTGATGCACCGATCTCGCGCGGGGCGTCGCCATTGACCCAGGCCAGATCGCGCACCTGCCCGTCATAGCTGCGCGGCCCTGCCAGCGCGACATTCAGGGCGCGGGCCATGGCGGCTTCGGGCCAGCCAGCGTTGGGCGAGATATGACGCCGCGCATCCCGCACCATCTCAACCCAGCGCGACCATTGGCCGGACAGTGCCACGATCATCACGCAGGTCAGGCGGGCAGGGATCAGGTTCAGCAGGTCGTCGAACCGGGCCGCAGCCCAACCAAAATCACGGTACGTTTCGGTGCGATAGCCGATCATGCTGTCGGCGGTGTTCACCGCCTTGTACACCAGCAACCCCGGAAGCCCGGCGACCAGAAACCAGAATGCAGGGGCAATGACCCCGTCGCTCAGGTTTTCAGCCGCGCTTTCGATGGCGGAACGCGCCACCTGTGCCCCGGTCATATCCTGCGTGTCGCGCGAGACGATCATAGCCACCTGCGCCCGCCCGTTTTCCAGCGAGGTTTGCAACCCGTCACCAACCGCGCGGACATGGGCAACCAGCGACTTTTGCGCCAGCAGAATCGCGCAGCCAAGAATTTCAACCACCGGCCCCAGTAGGGACAGACCCCACCCAAGGCCCCATGCGCCGCAGATCAGAAGGGCAAGCACCGCCACCCCCTTCAACCGCCGACCGCGCCCGTAATTCAGGCGTTTGTCCAGCCATCCGATCAGGTTGCCGATCATCACCGCCGGGTGTTTGACGCGGGACCAGAGCCAGTCGGGCTCTCCCAGAGTGGCGTCCAGACACATGGCGCAGACCAGCATCAGGGCAGGGCTCACAGCGCGGCCTCCAGCCTGTCCCACCCCTTTTCCGGTGGCAGACCCAGACGCAGAAAGGTTGTTGAATAAGGAAAGATACGGCTCCAGATATGGGCGCGGGCCAGCCGGTCCTGCCACCCCAAGGCGTCATCAACCCGATACAGACGAAACAGGCTGGTGCCACCGACAATTTCCGCGCCCCTGGTCAGCATCAGCGCATCCAGCCGGGCCGCCTCATCCGCCAGTCGCGCGCGTGTGGCATCGGCCCAGTCATCGTCCGACAGGGCTTGCGTTCCAACCCGCAGGGCCGGGCCGGACACCGACCAGGGTCCGGTCAGGTCGTTCAGGCGGTTGATCAACTCAGGCCGCCCGATGGCACACCCAAGCCGCATCCCGGCCAGCCCCCAGAACTTGCCAAAACTCTTCAGCACGATCACGCCGGGACGTTCCGCCATATGGATCAACGATGCCTCTGGCGTGACATCGCAAAAGCTCTCGTCGATCACGGTCAGCGGGGCCGAGACATCGCGTTCCTGCCAGATGCGCCCGTCCGGGTTATTGGGATGCACGATCACGCGGGCGTCAGCCACGCCCTCAGGCTGAACACGCCACCCCTGCGCCGAAAAGGCGGCGGCGTGTTCGTTATAGGTAGGCGGTGTGATCTGGACACGCCCTGGCGCGGCCAGCGCCGGAATGCGAGAGATGACAGCCGATGCACCGGGTGCCGGCAGGATTGCAGCCCCTTGCGGCACGTTCCAGAACCTGCGGGCCGCATCACTCAGCCGTTCAAAGGCACCGTGATCCGGCAATTCGGCCCAATCCCCGGCGGTCAGGCCCGCAACGGCGTAAGGATGCGGATTGATTCCGGTCGACAGATCGATCCAATCTGCACGCGCTCCGCCATACCTGACAATCGCCCTGTCCAGCCCCCCGCCGTGGTCGCGAACTGCGCGGGGGTCCAAGCCGTGATCAAGTGTACTCATCTGCTCTCTCTGCGGGGATTGACCGGTTTCGGGGTGCTTCAAGCGGATTTTTGCCATTTACACAAGCAAATCCGCCCGAACACGCAAGCGTGCGGCTGCTGTTAACACTTTGTTAAGGAAATAACGAGATCACGGACCACGGGGGTCGGCACCACTCACCATACCAAGTGCCGAGGTTGTTGCAAATGAAAGTTCTGATTGTTGAGAGTAACCCCGACCTTGGTCGGGTCTGGAAAAGACATCTGGAGCGGCAAGACGCCGAAGTCACGCTGGTTGACGCTCAGGAGGCCGCCATTCTGGCGCTCTATGGCACGGATTTTGATATCATCGTGCTGGATCTGGTTCTGGAAACCGGAAGCGCATTGGCTGTGGCCGATTTTGCCAGCTATCGCCGCCCCGAGGCGCGGGTGATATTTGTCACCAACACCACCTTCTTTTCCGACGGGTCGATTTTTGCGCACAGTCCCAATGCCTGTGCCTATGTTCAAAGCGAAACGCCGCCAGAGGATCTGGCGGCGATGGTCGAGCATTACGCCGCCGGGCGCTGATCGCGCCCATGCGGCTCCATGTGATCCAGCACCGGGTTCACCGGAATGATGCGGTGCGGATTGATGCTGTCATGGCTGTAGTGATAGTGGCGCACGATGTGATCCATGTTCACGGTCTCGGCGACACCGGGCCATTGATACAGCTCACGCGTATAGGCCCATAAGTTTGGATAATCGATCAGGCGCTGCCTGTTGCACTTGAAATGCAGATGATAGACCGGGTCGAAGCGGATCAAGGTTGTGAACAACCGCCAATCGGCCTCGGTGATCCGGTCCCCCATCAGATACCGGTTCCGCGCCAAACGCCCTTCCAGCCAGTCCAGCGTGTCGAACAACGGGCCCACGGCGGCGTCGTAGGCCGCTTGGGAGGTGGCAAAGCCCGACTTGTAGACGCCGTTGTTGACATCTGAATAGATGCGCGCATTGACCTCCTCGATCTCGTCCCGCATCGCCTCGGGCCAGTAATCGTCCGTATTGCCAGTGATGTCGTTGAAGGCCGAATTGAACATGCGGATGATTTCCGAACTTTCGTTCGAAACGATGGTCTCTTGCGCCTTGTCCCACAGGATCGGCACTGTGACGCGACCGGAATAGGACGGATCCGCTTTGGTATAGATCTGATGTGCATAGCTCAGCCCGTAAAGACGGTCACCCGTGGCACCGTGATCATCCGCCTCAAAGGTCCAGCCGTGATCCAGCATGTCGGGATGTACGACCGAAACCGGAACCAGATCGCTCAGCCCCTTCAACGCGCGAAAGATCAGGGTGCGATGCGCCCAGGGGCAGGCGTGGCTGACATACAGGTGATACCGCCCGGCTTCGGCCCGGAACCCGCTTTTGCCCGACGGTCCCGCGCGGCCATCGGCGGTCAGCCAGTTGCGAAACTGCGCCGCGCTGCGTTTGAATGCGCCACCCGTGGATTTGGTGTCATACCAGGTGTCTTGCCATTTTCCATCGACCAGCAGGCCCATATCTCATCCTCCGCATAGGCGTTTGGCCAAAGATAGGTCCAAGCCCCGCCTGTTCCTATGCATTTGCCCGCGCACAAGACCTGCATGCGCGCACAGGCAATGATGGGATTTCTGTGCAACAAACCGCAGGCACAGCCTGTTGCGTGAACGCGTTCACTGGATTTTTACAACAGTTCCCGCACAATAGAGGTCATTAGCGGGGGAATGATTTAATGAGTACTTATGTTTCAAAGGAAATACGCGCCGAGTTGGACGCCGCTCGAATCGCCACATTGAAAAAGGCCAGTCGCCTTCGTGTCCAGATGGGTGACAATACCTATAAAATTCTCAAATTGTGGAAAGATGGTTTCACGGTTGAGGCGGAAACAACACCGCGCCTGCGCGGGTTGGTCGATATCTATGATGGGGCCAACCTTCTGTATCAATGCCTGATCATTGCCGATCAGGATGAAGGCGGCGAGATGCGGTATGAATTCAAACGCAGCACCGCCGCCCATGACAAGGCACCGCTGGATTTCTACCGCGCCCCGGATGCGCCCATCGCGTTGCTGGGCTACGAAGACTAGGATCGGAGTTCTATCGTAGTACCGGGTTAGGTCAGGGTAACGCCCAACAGGCCGTTAGGCTGGCTATCGCTATGGATTTCGCCATTCAGGTCCGCGCCCGGCCAACAGGCGCGGTCCATTGTGAGGCCAGCCAACCCAGCCACCGCTTGGATTATTGCAGGTCACCAAAGGCCCGTTTCAGCCGCGCGCAAGCTTCCTCGACCCGCGCCCGTTGCGTGGCCAGGTTGAACCGTTCGAAGGTCTCTCCGCCAGTGCCAAAGCCCGGCCCGGACGAGGTTGCAATCCGCGCATCCTCGCGCAATCGGCGGACAAATTCAGCGTGATCCATGCCGGTGCCGGAAAAGTCGACCCAGGCCAGATAAGTCGCCTGCAAGGGCATCGACCACAGGCCCGGAATTTCGGCGATGGTCTGATCGAACAGACGCCGGTTTCCTTGCAGATGCGCGATCTGCGCATCCACCCAATCCGCGCCGGCCGGGCTGTAGGCGGCGGTGATCATCGCCACACCCAACGCGCTAGGGCCATAATCCAGCGTTGCCAGCCGATGCTTCATCGCCTCGCGCAGTTTGGGGTCGGGAATGATCATGTTGCCGGTCCGCTGCCCGGCGATGTTGAAGGTCTTCGATGCCGCAGTCAGCGTCACTGTCCACGGGCGTGCATCCGGGGCTGCCACATCCATCGGCACAAATTTGGCGCCGGGATAGACCAGATCGTGGTGAATCTCGTCTGACACAAGGATCAGCCCGTTGCTCTCGGCAAATGCGGCCACAGCGCGCAGTTCCTCCGGCGTCCAGACGCGGCCCGACGGGTTCTGCGGCGAACACCACAGCAACATCTTCTCGGACCCGTCCAGCCGCGACTGGGCGTCGTCCAGGTCAAGGCCATAACTTTCCCCGTCCCGCACCAAAGGGCATTCCACGACCCGGCGGCCCGATTTGTTCACCTTGTGGGCAAACTCATGGTAAACGGGGGTAAAGATCACGATGCCATCACCGTGATCGGTCCAGACATCCAGCGACAGGGCGATTGCATTGCCCAAGCCCTGAGTGGTCAGAACCCAGTCCGTGTCAATCTCCCAGTCGTGGCGGGTTTTCATCCACCACTGGACCGAGGCCAGATACTCCGGGTGCGCCCAGGAATACCCGAACACGCCGTGATCCGCGGCCTTGCGCACCGCGTCGATCACGCAGGGGGCTGTCGGGTAATCGGAATCGGCCGTCCACATGGCCAGCCCGTCTTCGGGCGAGACGCCGTACAGCATCTCCATCTTGTCCCATTTGGAACTGTTGGTGCCCCGGCGGTCGATCAGGTCGTTGAAAGTCATGTCTGCTCCATTTTCTCGACCGAAAGCTAACCGCAATTCAGGCAGGTGCAAGGGGGGCGTTGCGGCGCGGGGCGGGATGGCCTAAATCAGCCTCATGAAACGTAACATCCTGATCTATCCCGACCCCCGTCTCAAGAAGGTCTGCGCCCCCGTGGCCGACCTCACGGACGACCTGCGCGCGCTGGCCGATGACATGCTGGAAACGATGTATGACGCCCCCGGTGTTGGCCTTGCCGCGCCACAGATCGGCGTGCTGGATCGCTTGATCGTGCTGGATTGCGTCAAGGAAGAAGGCGAGGCTCCGCGCCCCCTGATCATGTTCAACCCGCAGGTCATCGCGGCCTCGGAAGAAACCAATGTCTACGAGGAAGGCTGCCTGTCGATCCCCGATCAATACGCCGAGGTGACGCGCCCCAAAGTGGTCGATGTGACTTGGATGGACCGCGACGGAAACCTGCAACAGGAAACCTTTGACGGGCTCTGGGCCACCTGCGTTCAGCACGAGATCGATCATTTGGACGGCAAGCTTTTCATCGACTATCTCAAGCCGCTGAAACGGCAGATGATCACCCGCAAGATGCAAAAGCTCAAACGCGAACGGGCCCGTGCATGACCGTTCGTACCTGCCTGCCATGGCCTGACAAACGCCTGCGCACCAAGGCGGATGAGGTGCCCGAGATCACTGATGAGGTCCGCGCCATCTGGGACGACATGATCGACACGATGGAGGCGATGCCCGGCGTCGGTCTTGCCGCGCCACAGATCGGGGTGATGCTGCGGCTGGCCGTTGTTGACGGTTCTGCCGAACGGGGCCGGGCCGTGCGTCTGGCAAACCCGGAAATCCTGCACAGCTCGATCGAACTGCGCGAACATGAAGAGGCCAGCCCGAACCTGCCCGGCGTCTCGGCCACAATCAAACGCCCGCGCGCGGTGACCGTGAAGTTCCGGAACGAACATGGCATGCTGGATCGCCGCGATTTCGTCGGGATCGACGCGACCAGCGTACAACATCAGATCGACCACCTGAACGGGCGGATGTATTTCGACCGGCTCAGCAAGGTCAAACGTGACATGCTGCTGCGCAAGGCACGCAAACAACCCTGACGTCCGTAGGCCGGGCTTCAGCCCGGCACCCGTCCCAACTGCCGGAGCCAACGATGCGCATCATCTTCATGGGAACTCCCGATTTTTCGGTCCCGGTTCTGGACGCACTCGTCAAGGCCGGGCACGACATCGTCGCCGTCTACTGTCAGCCCCCGCGCCCCGCCGGACGCGGCAAGAAAGACCGCCCGACACCGGTTCATGCCCGGGCCGAGGCGCTGGGCCTGCCCGTTCGCCACCCAACCTCTCTGAGATCTGCTGACGAACAAACCGCATTTGCCGCGCTGAACGCCGATATCGCCGTCGTCGTCGCTTATGGCCTGATCCTGCCGCAACCCATTCTGGACGCGCCGCGACACGGCTGCCTGAACATCCACGCCAGCCTGCTGCCGCGCTGGCGCGGTGCCGCCCCGATCCACCGGGCGATCTTGTCAGGCGATGCCGAAACCGGGATCTGCATCATGCAGATGGAGGCCGGTCTGGACACCGGCCCGGTCCTGCTGCGACAGGCAACCGCGATTGAGGTTGAAGAAACCACCGCGCATCTACATGACCGGCTCTCGGCCATGGGGGCCGCGCTGATCGTCGAGGCGCTGGCCAAGCTGCCGGACCTGATACCCGAACCGCAGCCCGAGGATGGCGTGACCTATGCCGCCAAGATCGACAAGTCCGAGGCCCGCATCGACTGGGCACGCCCGGCGGTCGAGGTCGACAGGCAAATCCGCGGGCTGTCACCCTTTCCCGGCGCATGGACCGAAATGAATGGCGAACGCGTCAAGCTGCTGGCATCGCGGCTGGCAGACGGGCAGGGCGCAGCGGGTGAGGTTCTGAACAACGACCTGCACGTGGCCTGTGGTCAGGGCGCGGTCGAACTGCTGCGCTTGCAACGGGCGGGCAAAGGCGCGCAGGATAGGGAAACCTTCCTGCGGGGCTGGCCCATTCCCACCGGCACCCGCCTGACCTAGGAGAAGCCCGATGTTCATGGTGATGATGGGGACCGTCGTGATTGCCGGGATCGTCGGATATCTGTCCGAACAGACCGGGTTCACTCATAACGGCTATCTTCAGTCGATCATCATCTGCGTGGGCGGGGCGTTCCTGTTCTACTTCATCCGCATCATGTTCGGGATCAGCTTTGGCCCTCCCGGTCTGGATGCGGTGATCTCGTCTGTCGGCGCCCTGATCATCGTGCCGACGCATTGGAGGAAGTGACATGCCCATCGTCGCTCTGATCATCATCCAAGCTGCGCTTGAAGTTTTGCTCGCCAGGTTGCTCCCGGCGACGATGCTGATCGGTATTGTTGGGGCTATGATCGGTGGGCCCTTTCTGTGGTCTCTGATACCCGACGCTGGCTGGATGTCGGGCTTTGTGGGCGCGGTTCTGGGCGCATTGCTGGTGATCTGGATCTGGCAGACCTACCTGCGCCGTTAGCATATTCCTTGGCTGCGCATTCCGTCCCGCAAACCTTCACTCGACAGATAGCGCAGCAGATCAGCGCTCGTCGCACTCCAGCGCTGAACCAAGCGCCGGGGCGGCTTTCGTCGTCATATCGAACCGGTTCGCCTCGGCGGCAGTCATCCAGTGGATGCTGTCGGCCGGGGCCGCATACAGCGTGTACCAGTAAAACGACTCATCGACGCCAATGTCCCTGAAATAATCCAGATAGCGGTCATGTTCCGGGTCATCCTCGGGCAGCTCCGTTGCCACCAGCCCCGACCCGGCCCAGCTGTGAACACCGACACAGGCCCCCGGCTGCAAAACACGGCGATGTCCGGCCAGAAACAGATCGGTGCCGCCGCTGGCAACCAGACCGTCCGAGGGCACGATGGTATCGAACCCGGCCTTGCGCACCTCGCGGCTGAAGATGACATTGGCGTCGTCATCCACCGATCCCTCGATATATTGCAGCACCAGCGTGCGCGCTTCGGGATTTTCGGCGGTGACGTCTTCAAAAGCGGACAGCGTCGTTTCGTCAATCGTGCCCGAGGCGATGATCCGGTCACCCTCGGCAACAAAGTGGACAGGCGCATAATATGCGCCGCAGGAGGCCAGCAAAGCCAGTGAGACCGCAATCGATGTAAGTCTGAACGGCATTTGGCCTCCGGGCTGCGCGTTCCAAACAGCTATCAGCCCGCCCCGGTCGCGTCCACCGACAGGTTCAGTTGCGGGGCGGGCGGCTTTTGTAGACGGGCAACTGCCAGCCAAACACCAGCGACCCGGCCCGCAAGGCCCAGCACACAAGGGCGCACAGGCCCAGCACAAAGGCAGGCTCCAGCCCCAGCCTGACCGCAAGTACCGCCGTCAACGCCCCCACAAATGCGCACGAGACGTAAAGTTCGCCCTGTTTCAGCACCAGCGGCACCTCGTTGCAGACCACGTCGCGCATCAGCCCGCCCAGACACCCGGTCGTCACTCCCATCAGCACGACGATGATACCGGGCTGATCCAGTGACAGCGCGGCACCGGTTCCGGCCGCAACGGCGACCGACAGCGCGAAACTGTCCAGCCAGACCAGCCAGTTATAGCGGCTTTCCACCAGATGCGCGGTAAAGAACACAAACACCGCCGCCGCGACGGCAATCAGGATGTAATCCGGCTGGCCGACCCAGAAGATCGGGTGCCGGTCCAGCAGCAGGTCGCGCACCGTGCCGCCGCCAACTGCGGTCAGGCAGGCCATGAAGGCAAAGCCCACCAGATCCAGCTGAGCCCGGCTGGCCACCAGCGCCCCGGTCAGCGCAAAGATCAGAACCGAGGCATAATCCAGCAGCGTCAGCGCGCTCACGCCTGCGCCTTTTTCGGCTTGAAGGGCGCCATGCCTGCGCGGGCCAGTTCATCGGCCTTTTCGTTTTCGGGATGGCCCGCATGGCCCTTGACCCATTCCCACGTCACGTCGTGGCGACCCTGTGCCTCGTCCAGTCGCTGCCACAGATCGACATTCTTGACCGGCTTCTTGTTCGAGGTTTTCCAGCCATTCCGCTTCCAGCCGAATATCCAGCCGGTGACGCCGTTCTTCACATAGGCGCTGTCGGTGACAATGGTGATCTTTGACGGGCGCTCCAGCGTCTCCAGCGCGCTGATGGCAGCCAGCAACTCCATCCGGTTGTTGGTGGTCTCGGCCTCGCCGCCGTTCAGTTCCCGCTCTTTCAGAACGCTGTCCCCGTCCATCGCGCGCAGCAGCACGCCCCAGCCTCCGGGGCCGGGATTGCCGGAACAGGCGCCATCTGTATAGGCAAACAACTCAGGCATGGGCGAACACCAGAATAAACCCGTCGTACGACCCGGCCAGACCCTTGCCCATCCCTTCGACCGTGCGGTCAACCGTGAACCCGGCCTGGGTCAGCGCCTCTCGGATCTCGGCTTCCGAGTAATAGGTGTAATAGCGGTCCAGATCGTCACGATGCTCGCCCGTGCCCAGCTTCATGCCCAGAAACAGCTGGCCGCCGGGCTTCAGGGCCGTGTGGATCGCTTTCAGGTGACGCGGAAAATCCGCACGCGGCGCGTGCAGCAGGGAAAAACTGGCGTAAACTCCATCATATTCGGCGGTTTCGGTAACATCGTCGAACGTACCCAGATGCGCGTCCACCCCGTTCTGGCGGGCATGTTCGACAAAGGCGGGGGTGGCATCCAGCGCCCGCACCTTCAGCCCCTGACGCATCAGGAAACCGCTGTCCGATCCGGGGCCTGACCCCAGATCCAGCACATAGCCGCCCGCACCGACCGCATCGGCAAAATCCTGACGGGTCTTGAGCTGTTCGGCTGGCAGAGGAATGGCCAGATATTCGTTTACTCTGTTCGTATAGGCATCAATCGTGCGTTTGTCGCTCACAGGTACACTCCTACGGCTAGGCTGGCCAGAACGATTGCGGTCAGCAGGATACGCAGCTGCATCCACCAGACCGGCGTCAGCCGCCAGTATGAAAACAGGGCGTCCAGCAGCAGCAAGCCGGTGAACCCGTAGATCAGATTGGTGCCTGCAGTGACCGGCCCGCCGCCTGTCATGGCAAAGGCCCACAGCGCAGGCAGGACCGACAGCCCATAACACAGCGCCGCCTTGCTGCCCGAGGTCTTGGTGGCAAAGCCCCACAGCACACCTGACATAAAGCTCAGGATGACCGAGCCATAGAACAGCTGCACATAAGGGCCAACAAAGCGTGGGCCAAAGCTGCGCGTGCCCCAGGCGTTCAGATCACCGTTCAGATAGGTCAGCGCGCCCCAGACAAACGGGACCAGTCCCGCCAGCCCCAGATAGAGCGGCGCCTTCGGCACGCCGATCACGCCGGTTGCCTCAACACGCGCGGTACTTTGAACTCGACGTTTTCGGTTGCGGTCTCGACCGGCTCGACAGTGACATCATAGTGATCGCGGAAGGCGTCGATCACCTCGTTCACCAGCAATTCCGGGGCCGATGCGCCAGCGGTCACCGCAACGCTTTTGATGCCCTGCAAAGCGCGCCAGTCGATTTCGGTCGCGCGCTGGACCAGTTGCGCGTATTTGCACCCCTCGCGCGATGCAACCTCGACCAGACGGCGGGAATTGGACGAGTTCGGAGCCCCCACAACCAGCAGCGCATCGGCCTTGGGGGCCACGGCCTTCACGGCCTCCTGCCGGTTGGTGGTGGCATAACAGATGTCTTCCTTATGCGGGCCGACAATGGCCGGGAACCGGGCCTGAAGGGCTGCGATGATGTCCTTGGTATCATCCACCGACAGGGTGGTCTGGGTGACAAAGGCCAGCTTGTCGGGGTCGCGCACCTGCACGGTGCTCACATCCTCGACCGTTTCGACCAGCAGCACATCACCCTTTGGCAGCTGTCCCATCGTGCCAACGGTTTCGGGATGGCCCTTGTGGCCGATCATGATCATCTGCAATCCCGCATCCGCATGGCGCTGCGCCTCGACATGAACCTTCGACACTAGCGGACAGGTGGCATCCACATAGATCATCTCACGCTGCGCGGCTTCGGCTGGTACCGATTTAGGAACACCATGGGCGGAAAAGATCACCGGGCGGTCATCGGGGCATTCATGCAGTTCTTCGACAAACACAGCACCTTGGGCCCGCAACCCGTCGACCACGAATTTGTTATGCACGATCTCGTGGCGCACATAGACCGGTGCCCCCCATTTCTGCAGGGCCATTTCAACGATCTTGATGGCGCGGTCCACACCGGCGCAGAACCCGCGGGGGGCGGCCAGATAAAGTGTCAGTGGCGGCTTGGTCATTCGGCTGTCTCCTTAGGGCACAGGTAAGTCTTTTCCCGGCCTTGGTCCAGACAGGACATTGTCATTCATCTGACACGAATCGTTGTTAGTCAGAGGATGTTTCAGCACCAATCCTTAGTTAAAGAAGCGCGGCCAGGACCCCGGTCCTGACCGCGCGAATTTTTCCCATCAACAGGCAGTGGTGCCGGATCAGCTGCCGCCTGCAACCGCGACGCTGCGATGCTCTGCCGGCATTTCACGCGGCGGGCGACCGATCACGTCACGCAGATCCTCCAACTCGATGAAGTTGTCGGCCTGACGGCGCAGCTCGTCCGAAATCATTGGCGGCTGGCTGCGGATCGTTGACACGACCGACACGCGAACGCCCTGACGTTGCAGGCTGGCGATCAGCGGGCGGAAATCCCCGTCACCCGAGAACAGCACGATATGATCCACACGCGGTGCCAGTTCCATGGCATCGACAGTCAGTTCGATATCCATGTTTCCTTTGACTTTCCGACGCCCCATGCTGTCGGTGTATTCCTTGGCCGGTTTTGTGACCATGGTGAAGCCGTTGTAATGAAGCCAGTCAACCAATGGGCGGATCGGTGAATACTCGTCGTTTTCAAGCAGCGCTGTATAGTAGAAAGCCCGAAGCAACTTGCCACGGCGCATGAATTCCTGCCGCAGAAGTTTGTAGTCTATGTCGAAACCGAGTGCTTTTGCCGCGGCATAAAGGTTCGAGCCGTCGATGAACAGCGCTAGCCGTTCGTCCTTATAAAACATAAATAGGTCCTTCCGGTATAATCCAGACTGCGCCGCGTTACGTGAGTGAGTGGGTGTTTTATAAATTGACGCAATCTGGTGGGCTTATAGTTAGAACTTTTGGCCGTTATCGCAAGTATGCAATGTGTCGAATATAGGGTAGCATATGCACAATTCATTGCCAAACGCTGTTGTGGCATTGGGCGCAAATCTCGATCTGAGAGGAAATGGGCCCGCTGTAACGCTACAGCGCGCAATTGACGCACTTTCGCAGCAGGGCGTAGTGATTCGCTCTGTCAGCCGGTTTTTTGCGACGCCTTGCTTCCCCGCTGGCGCTGGTCCGGATTACGTGAATGCGGCTGTGCTGATCGAAACCGACAAATCCCCGGCCCAGCTTTTGCGCCTGCTGCACGAGGTTGAAAACCAGTTCGGCCGTGAACGGGTGCAGCGCTGGGGAATGCGGACGCTGGATCTGGATCTTGTGTGCTATGGCGATCAGATTCTGCCCGACCGCGCCCTGTTCGACCGCTGGCTGACCCTGCCGCCCGAGGCGCAACGGCAAGAGGCACCGGATCAGCTGATCCTTCCGCATCCGCGCCTTCAGGACCGCGCTTTTGTGCTTGTGCCGATGGCGGATATTGTGCCCGACTGGCGCCACCCCGTGCTTGATCGCACGGTTTCCCAGATGGTTGCCGACCTGCCCCCGCCCGAGGTTGCAGCGGTTACGCCGCTGTGATCCCTGCAAATGCAGCATTTCCTGCTTGTCAAGGCGCGGAATCGCGCTTAGATAAACCCCTTCCTGACATGGACTCAGAAACGGAGAGCGCCCAATGGCCCGCGTGACGGTTGAAGATTGCGTAGACAAGGTTCCAAACCGGTTCGAACTGGTGATGCTGGCCGCCCATCGGGCGCGCGAGATTTCTGCCGGTGCCGCGATTACCGTTGACCGTGACAACGACAAGAACCCTGTCGTGTCCCTGCGTGAAATCGCCGACGAAACCCAAGGCGCGGACGCCCTGCGCGAACGCCTGATCGAGGCCAACCAGACCCAGATCGAGGTTGATGAGCCGGAAGAAGATCAGATGGCGCTGCTGATGGGTGCCGAGTCGGACAAGCCTGCGATGGACGACATGTCCGAAGAAAAGCTCCTGCGCGCTCTGATGGAGGCTCAAGGGCAGGGGTAAGCTCCAAAGACGAAGGTGCGGACCGGATGATTTCTGCTGACGATCTGATTGCGCTGGTCCGCAACTACAATCCCAAGACGAATGCTGAACGTCTCGCGCTGGCCTATGAGTTTGGCCAGCAGATGCACGCAGGGCAATTCCGCCACTCAGGCGAGCCCTACTTTACCCACCCTGTTGCCGTTGCCGCCATCCTGACCGAACAGCGTCTGGATGATGCGACGATCATCACCGCATTGCTGCATGACACGATCGAAGACACCAAGGCCAATTACGGCAAGGTGTCCGATCTGTTCGGGGATGAGGTCGCCAAGCTGGTCGACGGCGTCACCAAGCTGACCAACCTGCAACTGTCCAGCCGCGAAACCAAGCAGGCCGAGAATTTCCGCAAGCTGTTCATGGCCATGTCCAAGGACCTGCGGGTCATTCTGGTCAAGCTGGCCGACCGTCTGCACAACATGCGCACCATCAAGGCGATGCGGCCCGAAAAGCAGGTTCAAAAAGCGCGCGAGACGATGGATATCTACGCGCCGCTTGCGGGCCGCATGGGGATGCAATGGATGCGCGAGGAACTGGAAGACCTCGCGTTCCGCGTCCTGAACCCCGAAGGCCGCCAGTCGATCATCCGTCGCTTTATCACGCTGCAACGTGAAACCGGCGATGTGATCCACCGCATCACCGGCGACATGCGCCACGAGCTGGAAAAGGCGGGCATCGAAGCCGAAGTCTTTGGCCGCGCCAAGAAACCCTATTCGATCTGGCGCAAGATGCAGGAAAAGGATCAGGGCTTTTCGCGCCTGTCCGATATCTACGGGTTCCGCATCATCACCCAGACGGAAGAAGACTGCTATCGCACGCTTGGGGCCATTCATCAACGCTGGCGTGCGGTGCCGGGGCGGTTCAAGGACTATATCAGCCAGCCGAAATCGAATGGCTACCGCTCGATTCACACCACCGTTTCAGGCCGCGATGGCAAACGGGTCGAGGTTCAGATCCGCACCCGCCAGATGCACGATGTGGCCGAAACCGGCGTTGCGGCGCATTGGTCCTACCGGGACGGGGTGCGCACGGAAAACCCCTTTGCCGTCGATCCGGCCAAATGGATATCCAACCTGACCGAACAGTTCGACACCGAGGATGATCACGAAGATTTCCTCGAAGCCGTCAAGCTCGAGATGTATTCGGATCAGGTCTTCTGCTTCACCCCCAAGGGCGACGTGGTGAAACTGCCGCGGGGCGCGACCCCGATCGATTTCGCCTATGCCATCCACACCCGGATCGGCCATGCCTGCGTGGGGGCCAAGGTCGATGGCATTCGCGTGCCGCTCTGGACGCGGATGAAGAACGGCCAGTCGGTGGATATCATCACCGCTGACGGGCAGACACCGCAGGTCACATGGCTTGAGATCGCCGTCACCGGCAAGGCCCGCACCGCCATTCGCCGCGCCCTGCGCGAGGTGGATCGCGAACGGTTCATCAAGCTGGGCAAGGAACTGGCGCGCTCGGGCTTTGACCATGTGGGGCGCAAGGCCACGGACAAGGCGCTTGATACCGCCGCCAAGCACCTGCGCTTGAAAGACCGGCATGAATTGCTGGCCCGTCTAGGCAGTGCCGAACTGACTGCCCATGAGGTGGTCGAGGCCGTCTATCCCGAACTGGCCAAGGATGAAGGCGACGCCATCCCGCTGCGGCGCGCGGTGATCGGGCTTGAGCCCGGCCAGAAATTCGACCGCGCGCCCTGCTGCCAACCGCTGCCGGGGGAACGGATCGTCGGCATCACCTACCGGGGCAAGGGTGTTGTGGTGCACGCCATCGACTGCGACAAGCTCAGCCAATATGAAAGCGAACCGGAACGCTGGGTCGATCTGCATTGGCACTCGGGCACGCACCCGGCCGTTTATGGGGCGACACTGGATCTGACCATCGGCAACGATGCCGGGGTTCTGGGGCGCATTTGCACATTGATCGGCGAGAAAAAGGCCAATATCTCAAACTTGGAATTTGTGGACCGCAAACCGGATTTTTACCGCCTGCTGATCAATGTCGAACTGCGCGACCTTGAACAGTTGCATTCGCTGATGCTGATGCTTGAGGCTGAAAGCGACGTTGCAGCGGTCGAGCGTTATCGGGACCGGACCAAAACCGCGACTGCGGCTGGCTGAGAAGGGGTGATCACGGGTGGTATTCAAGCGCCGAGACCGACGCTCTCCTGTTCAGGTCGCATCGGAACTCGTCTATCCGCGTGGCGGATGGACCCGCGCCTTCCACTATGTCAAACACCGTGTCCGCCGCCTTCCGGATTCCCCTGACCGGATCGCCCGTGGCATAGGGGCGGGCGTTTTCGCATCCTTCACGCCGTTTTACGGGCTGCACTTTCTGGTTGCGGCACTTGGTGCGCGGCTGATCAAGGGAAATATTCTGGCCGCCCTCAGCGGCACGTTCTTCGGCAACCCCCTGACATATGTCCCGATTGGGGTGATCTGCCTGCAAACCGGGCATTTCCTGCTGGGCACCGAATATGAAGAAGGCGACACGCAGGGGCTGATGGGCAAGTTTGCCGACGCCATCGGCGACCTCAAGGACAATCTTCTTGCCCTGTTCACGGACCGCGTGGCCGACTGGCACGGGCTGGGTCAGTTCTACGATGACGTTTTCTATCCCTACATGATTGGCGGCATCATTCCCGGTATCGTGGCGGGCATCATCTGCTACTACCTCAGCCTGCCGCTGATCCTGACCTACCAGCTGCGCCGCCGCGCCAAGATCAAGGCAAAGTTTGAAGAAATCAAACGCCGGGCCGAAGAAACACCTGCCGGTCCCGCGCCAAGATCGCTAAGGTCGGGGCGAAAATCTGCAAAAGGAACCAAATGATGTCCGAAAGCCGTCTGCGTCTGGGTGTGAATATCGATCATGTCGCCACCGTGCGCAACGCGCGCGGCGGGGCCTATCCTGACCCGCTGCGCGCCGCCAAGCTGGCAGAGGAGGCCGGCGCCGACGGCATCACCGCGCATCTGCGCGAAGACCGCCGCCATATCTCGGACGCCGATATCGACGGCCTGATGGAGGTTCTGTCGGTGCCTCTGAACTTTGAAATGGCCGCCACCGAAGAGATGCAGAAAATCGCCCTGCGCCACAAACCGCACGCCGTCTGTATCGTTCCCGAAAAGCGCGAGGAACGCACCACCGAAGGCGGGCTCGAAGTCGCGCGCGAGGAAAACAAGCTGGCCCATTTCATCGCCCCCCTGCGCGAGGCCGGGTGCCGCGTGTCGATCTTCATCGCCGCGGATCAGCGTCAGATCGAGGCCGCGCACCGCATCGGTGCCGAGGTGATCGAACTGCACACCGGTGCCTATTGCGACGCCCATGCCGAAGGACGTATGGACGCCGCCGCGCGCGAGCTTGAATCGCTGCGCCTGATGTCCACCTTTGCCCATTCACTGGGGCTCGAGGTCCATGCAGGCCATGGCCTGACATACGACTCCGTAAAGCCGGTTGCCGCTTTCCCCGAGGTCATGGAACTGAACATCGGGCATTTCCTGATTGGTGAGGCGATCTTTCTGGGTCTCACCCCCGCCATTCGGGAGATGCGCCGCCTGATGGACGAGGCGCGCGCGTGATCACCTCCGGCTTTATCGCCATCTGGTTCGCCTGGCTGATGGCAGGGGGCTCTCCGGGCCCGGCCACGATGGGCATTGCCGGAACCGCCATGACCGAAGGCCGTACCGCCGGGCTGGCCTTTGCCCTTGGCATCTGCGCCGGATCGGCCGCCTGGGGCATTGCCGCAGCGCTGGGCCTGTCGGCGGTCATGCTGGCCAATGTCTGGCTGTTCGAAGTGATCCGCTATGTCGGCGTGGCCTATCTGGGCTGGCTGGCGCTGAAGGCCCTGAAACGCGCGATGACCTCGGATGATGAGGTCGCATTGGGCAAACCGGTCACCGGCACGCTGCCCACGATCTTTGCCAAAGGTGCCGCCATCCACCTGACCAACCCCAAAGCAATCCTCAGCTGGGGGTCGATCTATGCCATCGTCGCGCCAAGCGATGCCAGCCTGCCGATGCTGCTGGGCTATTTCGCCATGCTGTACGCAGGATCGCTGCTGATCTTCATCGGCTATGCGTTTTTGTTCTCATCCGCCCGCATGGTCCGCACCTACCGCCGCGCCCGCCGCTGGTTCGATTTCGCCTTCGCCGGGTTCTTTGGCGTGGCGAGTTACAAGATCCTGACGGTGCGGTTGTCGTGATCAACCTTTGGACATCCGAGCAAAAAACCTTGTTGTTTAATCGGGTTTGGTACGTGGTTTGTTTCGTTGTTAGTATGTTGCTGTCGGTTTCGTCGGGCTTTGCCCGGGAAAAACTGGGCCTCGAAGGTGTGTTTTTCTTTCCGGTCGATTTCCTTGTGACCCCCAGCTTTATGGCAGCAGTGGTTCTCACACATCCATGGTCAAAGAGGTTTTCTGAAACAACCGCAAACGCCACATTGTGGTACAACGCAGCCTACATGGTTGGTCTTTCAGTGGCGGTGTTATGGGCTATGCAACTCGCAGCATTGTTTTACCACTTCAGGTATTGGCACCAATTTGATTTTTCGGCTTTCGCTTTAAGAAACGGTGTTCTGCTGTTTTGGGCAGCGGTTTCTATAGGCATCTGCCGAGCCGTGCTATCGCAATCGATACAGGCAAAACGAACGCTTTTTGGCGGTGAAAGAAGCTGACACAACTGATCCTCGGTTTCGGTACAGACCTGGCAAACGCACGCAAATTGATTTCCGCAAAATCCGGTGGAAGCGCTAGGGCGCGCTCGAGATTTCCAGAAACCAATCCGCCACGGCATCACCCCAACCGGGCTGCCTGCCGTGGCCATGTGGCCCAAGCGACAGGGTGACAGAGCCGTCCAGACACTCGGTCCACTTCTTTCGCCAGGTTGCACCTTCTGTTGAAACGCTGTTCGCCATCTGCCCGCATCCATTGGTTCTGGTCAGAATTTCAATGGATTTCAAAACGCTACCCTGTTCGAAATCATAGTCCCCAAAGGTCACAAAACGCCCTTCCAGCGGGACGGTCCGGTCTGCAAATCCGTGGGAATGATGCATGTGAACTGGGCCGCTGCACCGCCGCCACATCGGCTCCCAAAAGGCCCCTGATGCCGAGGCATAGGCAAAGGCAAAGGAATGATCCGTGCAGGCCTTGTCCCAAACCAGTGATCCGCCGCGTGAATACCCCGCCAGCATAATGCGATCTGCGTTCAGGTCGAAACGGGCAATGGCGTCTTCCTTGATCTGCTCCAGCGCGGCCAGATCATCCCGCGGCCAGCGATAGCCATCATGCACCCCCCAATCCAGCGCCTTGGGATTTCCAATGTCGACCTGACCGTTCGGCGCGATAAAGGCGATGCCGCGGTCGGTAAAGGCCGCCGCGAGGCCGGAAAGATTTACGGCTGAATTCGCCGTTGCCCCATAGCCATGCAGATAGATAACAGCTGGCGGCTTGGGCGCGGCATCCGGCAGAACCACCCGATAGGACACCTCTCCAACCTGACAGGGGGTTTCCCCGGTTCCGCAATCCTGTGCAGAAGCGCGTAAAACGGTGCTTACGACAATGCCAGCCACCGCGATTGCCATGAACGGAATTTTCGACATTGCGTCCCCCCACACCAACGTAAAAATTGAACATTCCGGTAAAGTATATCACGGAATGCGGCAACCAACCGCTTGCGTGTGGTCATCAATTGCCGTTGATTGGCCCGACCAGAGAAATGAGAGCCACATGATCCTCGGCATCGGCACAGACCTTGCAAATATCGACCGCATTCAGGGCACGCTCGACCGGTTCGGCGACCGGTTCCGCAACCGTGTCTTTACTGACACCGAACAGCGCAAGGCCGAACGCCGTGCGGATACCGCAGGCACTTATGCAAAACGCTGGGCCGCGAAAGAGGCATGTTCCAAGGCGCTCGGCACCGGCCTGCGCATGGGCATTTCGTGGAAGGACATGGCCGTCACCAACCTGCGCACCGGGCAGCCGGTGATGCATGTCACAGGCTGGGCCGCCGAACGCCTGAACGAACTGACACCCGCTGGGCACGAGGCGATCATCCACGTCACCCTGACCGATGACCACCCCTGGGCACAGGCCTTTGTCGTGATCGAGGCGCGTCCTCTGCAAGATCACGTCACACAGCCTTGACTTGACCCCATCCCCCCCGCATGTAGCAGCGAAGCCAAGCACAGAGAACTGGAGAGAGCAGTATGGCCGACGAAGCCAAAACCGGAAGCGGCGTCTGGGAAACGATCAAGACCATCGTCTATGCCCTGCTGATCGCGGGCGTGTTCCGGACCCTCTTCTTTCAACCGTTCTGGATTCCTTCCGGTTCGATGAAACAGACGCTGCTGATCGGCGATTTCCTCTTCGTCAACAAGATGGCCTACGGCTATTCCTACGCCTCATGCCCCAGCCTGATCATTCCCAGTGTCGGTCTGAACATCGACGCCGAAGATCTCTGTGGCTGGATGCAGGGCGACGACGGAAGCCGCATCTGGGGCGGCGATCCCGTGCGCGGCGACGTCATCGTCTTCCGCCACCCGGTCAGCGGGCGCGATTATATCAAACGCCTGATCGGCCTGCCGGGCGACCGCATTCAGGTTCGCGAGGGGCAGATCATCCTCAACGGCACACCGGTTCCGCAACAGCCTGACGGCATATTCACCGAAATCGCCGAACCGCAGGGCCCGCAACGCCTGCGCCCCCGCTGCGAAAACGGCCCCGTTGGCGTTGGCGGCGCCTGTGAAAAGTCGCGCCTGATTGAAACCCTGCCCAACGGCGTCACCTATGACGTGCTGAATATCGGCAATCAGGGGTCGGACAATACCGGCATCTATACCGTGCCCGAAGGCCACTATTTCTTCATGGGCGACAACCGCGACAACTCGGCTGACAGCCGCCTGCCGCAATCCGCTGGCGGGGTTGGCTATGTGCCCTACGAAAACCTGATCGGCCGTGCCGACCGGATTATGTTCTCGTCCGCCGGCCGGTCCATGCTGTTCTTCTGGACCTGGCGCGGGGATCGGTTCTTCAAGGCGGTCAATTGAAGCTCTCAGCCGAAATAAAGGCGTTCCAGCAGCGTTTGGGGTATGAATTTGCCGACCCCGAGCTGCTGGTGCGTGCGCTGACCCACGGCTCGGTCTCATCGTCGACACGCCCGGACAATCAGCGGCTTGAATTTCTGGGCGACCGGGTGCTGGGCCTTGTCATGGCCACCGCGCTGCTTGAGGCCGACAAGAAAGCCTCCGAAGGCCAGCTTGCGCCCCGGTTCAACGCGCTGGTCCGCAAAGAAGCCTGCGCAGATGTGGCCCGCCAGATCGATCTGGGCGCGGTCTTGAAACTCGGCCGGTCCGAGATGCTCTCGGGGGGGCGCCGCAAACAGGCGTTGCTGGGCGACGCGATGGAGGCGGTGATTGCCGCCATCTACCGCGACGCCGGGTTCGAAGCCGCCCGCGATGTCATCCTCGCCCTCTGGGGCGACCGCATCCACAAGGTCGAGGCTGACGCCCGCGACGCCAAAACAGCGCTTCAGGAATGGGCACAGGCGCGCGGCCAGAAACCACCCAGCTATGTCGAGGTTAAACGCAGCGGCCCCGATCACGCCCCCGTCTTCACAATCGCCGCCCGCCTTCAGGACGGAACCGAGGCACAGGCCACCGCAGGCTCCAAGCGCCAGGCCGAACAGGCGGCGGCCAAGGCGTTGCTGGAGCGGGTCGGCTGATCCCTGTTGAAGCTCGGCCTGTCACAAACTTCAATCTAACTTGAAGCCTATAGAAGCCACGACAGACGACCTGTATCTGGGTATCAGTCGTTTTGGCACCCGTCAGACTGCGGCAGGTCAAAGCACTCGGGAAACAACGTATAAGGGCAATCCAATGCAACGTGCAAAACTCTCGCTCGTCAATATCGGCTTCCTGTTCATTGCCGGGTTTGTGGCAACCATGGCCTTCGATTTCTGGGGGCAAGTTGTCAGTCCGGGGATCGGCTGGGCCAACCTGTCACCCGAAGGTCTGGCGCAGAGTTTGCTGTCCAGTCTGGGTTTGCCCAGCAACGCTTTTCTGGGCTTCTTCGTGCATTTCTACATTGTCGGCCTGATTGCCTATCCTTTGGGTTGGTTCCTTATTTTCCAGCCAATCTGGGTCAAGGTACTGGGTCCGGTCCACATGTTGGCGGCCTCGGCAATCTATGGATTCGGTCTGTGGGTGTTTGCAATCGGAGGTGTCACGACCTTTGCCGGTCTGCCGCCGTTCCTGAACTTCGTCGGGATCACATGGGTCGCGCTGATCGGCCACGTTTTGTACGGCATCGTGTTTGTTGCCGTGCTGAACCCCATCCTGCGCCGTCACCCGTGATCTGATCCGTTCTATCCGTCGGTCCGGTGTCGGGCCGACGGCTTTCATTTATCACTCCACCCGGATGAACCCGGTCAGCCCGGTTTTCTGATGTTCGATCACATGGCAGTGAAACGCCCAGTCGCCAGGGTTGTCCGCCACCAGTGCGATATCCGCCACCTCATCCTTCAACAGCAGCATCGTGTCGGTCATCAGCGGTGGCAGGGTGCGCAGGTTGGATCGCAGCGGCACGAAGGCCAGCCCGTGCAGGTGGATCGGATGCAGGTTGGGCGACTCGTTGCGCAATCGCAGGACATAACTATTGCCCTGTTCCAGAACCGCCAGCGGCCCGGTGCCCTGCGCTGCATCACCCGGCCAGGGTTTGCGGTTGATCGACCAGAAACTATACCCCAGCGTGCCGCAGAACCCGTCATTCGGGGCACCGCCTTCGGGGGTCCAGCCAAAGACGAACTCATGCAATTCCGCACGGTCCGGATCGGGGCGCGCAACGGGATTTGCACGCAACGGGCGCAGCTCTCTCAGATCACGCGCCGCTGATGTGCCAGTCGCCCGCAAGCGCGCCATGGCGCGGTGCGGCTGGCCGGGAAACTTGGCCATCAGCTCCGCCGACTGCCCTTCGCCCTCGGGCATCCGGACGGCAATATCCACCCGTTGACCGGGGCCCAGCAACAGCGGTTCGTCCGCCGTTGGCACCGGCAGGTCGATCTCGACCGGATGCCCGTCCCAGGCGATGATCCGGGTCTCGGCCCCCTCGGGATGCAGCTTATAGATGCGGGTCGTGTCCGTGTTGACCACCCGCAGCCGCACCAGACTGCCTGCCGCGTGCTCATAGACCGCCGTGCTCTGCCAGTTGGCGGTCTGCACCGTGCCAAACGTGCCCGCCCGCGCCGCACCCCGCGCCGTATAGGCAGGCAGGAACGCGTCATCCTCGTCCAGACGGAAATCCCGCAGATTGATCACCTGTTCGCTGTCGAACCCCGGCTCTTCCGGCTCGGCAATCACCATCACGCCGGTCAGCCCGCGCGCCATCTGCTCCATCGTCATGCAATGGGGGTGATACCAGTAGGTCCCCGCATCCGGTGGCGTGAACTCATAGGCGAAACTTTCGCCCTCGCCGATGGGCATCTGGGTTAGGTAGGGCACCCCGTCCATCTCGTTTCGAATACGCAACCCGTGCCAGTGCATCGAAGTGTAATCCGGCAAGGTGTTGCGCACGCTCAGCCGCATAGGCTCGCCCTGCCGCCCATACAGAACCGGCGGTGGCGCATCGGGCGACAGGCTGACCATCCCTGTGGTCAGCCCTTCGCGCAGCCGGTAACTGGCGGGTTGCAGCACCAGTTCCTGTGCTGCATCACCTGCTGCCAGCGACCATCCGCCCAACCCAAACGCGCCAGCGGCGGCACCGCTTCCAAGAAGAAACTCGCGACGTTTCATGACAACCTCACCGAAAGGATTTGCTGCCGGGCTGGAACTGGCTGGGCATCTGAGCCTGTCCTGCCACCGCAGACGCAGGGCCGCAATGCGACAAATCCCTCTGGCCCGCCGCCCCTTTCTGCTATAGGGGGGCGCAGTTGCAGACAGGATTGCCAGACACATGACCACACGCGCCGGATTTATCGCCCTGATCGGAGAGCCCAACGCAGGCAAATCCACCCTCCTGAACCGCATGGTCGGGGCCAAGGTCTCGATCGTGACCCATAAGGTGCAGACCACCCGCGCCCGTATCCGGGGCGTCGCGATGGAAGGCGATGCGCAACTGGTCTTTGTCGACACGCCCGGCCTGTTCAAACCGCGCCGCCGTCTGGACCGTGCCATGGTCGCTGCCGCCTGGGGCGGGGCCGCCGATGCCGATATCGTCGTGCTGATGGTCGAGGCGCATCGCGGCATCACCGAAGGGGTCGAACGCATCCTCGAAGGGCTGGCCGAGATCGGGCAGGGCCGCACCATCGCGCTGGCCATCAACAAGATCGACAAGGTGCCGTCCGAGAAACTGCTGGCGCTGACCAGCGACCTGAACGCGCGCTACCCTTTTGCCGAAACCTTCATGATCTCGGCCGAAAAAGGCCACGGCGTCGACGACCTGCGCAAATGGCTGGCGGGCGAATTGCCCGAGGGGCCGTGGCTTTACCCCGAAGACCAGATCGCCGATCTGCCCCTGCGCATGATCGCGGCTGAAATGACGCGCGAGAAGCTGACCCTGCGCCTGCATCAGGAACTGCCCTACCAACTGACGGTCGAGACCGAAAACTGGGAAGAACGCAAGGACGGCTCGGCCAGAATCGATCAGGTCATCTATGTCATGCGCGACGGCCACAAGGGCATCGTTCTGGGCAAGAAGGGCGAGACGATCAAGGCCGTCAGTCAGGCCGCGCGGGCGGAACTGGAAGAGTTCCTCGACCGCAAGATCCACCTGTTCCTGCAAGTGAAAGTCCGGCCCAACTGGCTTGAGGAATCCGAGCGCTATTCGGAAATGGGTCTGGATTTCAAAGACGGCAACGCATGACCCGCCTGACCGCCGATTTCTGGGTTCACGCCTATCTGGCGCGGCTCCGGTTTCAGGAAATCCCCGCCTTTGTCGTGGCCCATGGCGACGACACCGCGGGCGCGGTTCTGGTCAAGCTCAACACGCTCGACGGGCAGGCCACCGCCTTTCAGCGCAGCTTTGATCTGATGAGCGGCGAACGCACATGGGTCGAACTTTCCTCTGGCCCCGAGCGTGACGTGGATCACGCCATCCAGCGCCAGCGCAGCTTTGACCCCGACCTCTGGGTGATTGAGGTCGAAGACCGGCAAGGCCGACACCTGCTGGGCGAAGAGGGGCTGGAGTAGCGGGCCAGACGCATGTCGGCTTTGAGCCCAACTTGACCAATGCCGCTCAGCCCAAACATATCGAATGGCGAGCTAACAAAGCGCCGGAGTGAGAACGCAAATATACTCCAAGCTTGTCGTTAATACAGAACGTTGTCGCTATTCATCTCACAGCGCCGTGTGTTGCTGTGCTGTCCATTTTTGATGGTGTATTTTCTGTAACAATCCCATTCATAGTTGGCGACCGGATAGTCGAAGGAACCTTCATTCCGCGAGTATACTCGCACAAAAAATGTGCCCTTTGCCTTCTGAACGCCCTGCTGACCACAGGTTCTGATTGCATATCTTTCGATGTTGAA
This sequence comes from Ruegeria sp. O6, assembly GCF_056535045.1. Taxonomy (NCBI): domain Bacteria; kingdom Pseudomonadati; phylum Pseudomonadota; class Alphaproteobacteria; order Rhodobacterales; family Roseobacteraceae; genus Ruegeria; species Ruegeria sp. O6. The sequence continues at coordinate 227,933 of NZ_JBQERM010000002.1, forward strand.
GTCTGGGTCGAGACTTCCACCATCCGTTCTCGCTTCAAATACGACTGTGACCTCTCCTATGTCGCCACCTGGTGCATCCCAACGCTGAAGCATCTCCTCATTGAAGTACATTTCCCAACGATAGAAAGCGTCGCCGGTTACTACGAGCGCGTATCTCGCCTCGACGACCCCGGGTTCGATTGCACGGACCCTTTGCAACAATGTGTATTTTCCGTCGGAGATAACCGCATTAGACTGCGCCTGGTCCCAAATAACGTTGTCCGCGATAATGCGCGTATAGCCTTCGACCGGCATCGCAAATCTCCATCAGTGTTTTAGTTAACTTAGCTTCGCCTACTTGAGTAAGTCTAGCGAAGCGTACAATTGTCATTCCGTGATTTTACGAACGCTATGACGGTTTCTTCAGGCTAACAATTGGAAATTGGCCTGACGGCAGCTTTGTCCCACTTAAACCACTAGTCCCCTGCCGTCGGACCAGGCGATTCACGTATCTTTCCGCGTTTGATGCGCAAAACCATTGCAGAACGGACCCCTTCACGATTTTCTGGGAACACCACAACTCATTCACCGACAGGACCCCGAATTGGACTGGCGCGATCACGGCATCCTACTGACCTCTCGCCGCCACGGCGAAACCTCAGCGATTATCGAGGTCTTTACCGAATCCCACGGGCGTCATGCTGGTGTGGTGCGGGGCGGGACCAGCCGCAAGATCGCACCGATCCTGCAACCCGGCGCGCAGCTGGATGTGCTGTGGCGTGCGCGGCTGGAGGAACATATCGGCACCTTTCAGGTCGAACCTCTGCGCTCGCGCGCGGCGGCGGCGTTTTCCGGGCGGCTGGCCCTGTCCGGGCTGAACGCCGTCGTGTCGCTTTTGTCCTTCTGCCTGCCCGAACGGGAAGCGCACCCGGCGCTCTATACCCGGACCGAGCGGTTGATGGACCTGCTGGGACAGGATGAGATCTGGCCGCTGGCCTACCTGCGATGGGAACTGGCGCTGCTGGACGAGCTTGGCTTTGGCCTTGATCTGACCGCCTGCGCCGCGACCGGCACGACCGAGGGGCTGGTCTATGTGTCGCCCAAGACCGGGCGCGCCGTCAGTGTCAAAGGGGCGGGGGAATGGGCAGACAAGCTGTTGCCGCTGCCGCCCTGCCTGCGGGGCGAAGGCACCGCGCCGGATGCCGAGATTGCCGAGGCTTTGCGCACAACCGGGTATTTCCTGAACCACCGCGTCGCCCCTGCGCTGGGGCATAACCCACTGCCCGAGGCGCGCGCGCGGTTCGTGGATCAGGTCACTCGGCGGCTGTGAACACCATCTCGTGCCCGTCCTCATTGCGCAGGATCAGCACATCGCCCGACACTTCGGATTGGGTCATGGCCAAAAGGGCGGCGAAATAGACCCCTTCGGCCTCAAGCCCGGCGCAGGCGGCCCGCGTTGCTCTCAGGTCCTGAATTTCGAACCACGGGTAGGGCGCGTTCAGCGTGCCGTCATAACTATTGCAGGGGGCATTTCCGGTGATCCTGCCCTCTTCTGGGAACCGCAGCAGGGCGCTGGCGGCAAAGGGCTGTCCGTCGATTTCCTGCAGCGCCCATGTCCGGTCTGCTGCGCCATAGGCGGCAACGGATTCATCCCTGTCGCATTGAAACAGGGCCATCAAAGGCAGGGTCAGGATCAGGCGTGTCATGGCAGGGTTCTAGCGTATCAGCCGTAACTGCGGAACCGGGTCAGTAGGGCAAAGACCCGTTCAGAAGCCGCTCGCGCACTTCCAGCCGGGGTGCCCAGTTGTATCGTGTATCCTCGCGCACCGGCGCCCAGAACAAGACACCGCTGTTGCGCCAGGGGTCGAGGATGATACCGTCATACATCGTGTCCCCCTTGGCGCTGATCGATGCCGAATGGTGGATGATGCGAAACGGGGTTGGAGGCGACGTGGCCCAGTTCAGGTCCAGCGTCCGGAAATTTTCCTGCCGCAAGCGTTTGGTCATCGCTTCGGCCCAGTCATTGCACAGACCCTTTTCGCGGAACCCGTTGATGACCTTGGCATTGTGGATGATCGCCGGGTCGGTGACGTTCCAGTCCTGCTTCAGCTGCTGCGAATAGGCATAGGCAATCGTGGCCGCTTGCTGTGCCTCGGTCGGATCGACATTGGGCCCAAGCGCCTGGATCGACTGCGCCAGCGCGTCCACATCACTCCGGCTCACCGTCGGCTGAGACGTGGTGCAAGCCGCCAGAGCAAGAGCCGCAAGAACGGCCCAAATGGCAAGGAAAGGTCGGGTCATGCGGTATTCCAAAAGTTAATTTCGACGCCTCGTGTCCGGTTGATGCTGTACCGGTGAAAAGGGCGGGATCAAAGGGGGAAGTTTTGAAACACGCAGGTCAGATATGACCGTTACGCGGGCCGCGAGGGGCAATGGTATGTATTGTACAAAACGTACTCTGCACGGTTCGGACCGCGTACAGATTGTACAAATCAGGAAAAAGACCCGGCGCAAGCGCCGGGCCAGTCGGGGAAACAGGACTGCCGAAATGGGTCACCCGAGCAGACGTCGTGCGATGACCTGTGCCTGAATTTCGGCCGCCCCTTCGAAAATGTTAAGGATACGCGCGTCACACAGAACGCGGCTGATCTTGTATTCCAGCGCGAAGCCGTTGCCGCCATGAATCTGCAACCCGTTATCCGCCGCAGCCCAGGCCACACGCGCACCAAGCAGCTTGGCCATACCGGCCTCAAGGTCACAGCGCTGGCCGTGATCTTTTTCCCATGCGCTGAAATAGGTCAGCTGACGCGCGATCATGATCTCGACCGCCATCATCGCCAGCTTGCCGGACACGCGCGGGAAGTTGATCAGAGATTTTCCGAACTGCTTGCGGTCGATCGCATATTGCATGGCGATGTCCAGCGCACACTGTGCCACACCGATGGCCCGGGCGGCGGTCTGGATGCGCGCACTTTCGAAGGTTTCCATCAACTGTTTGAAACCTTTGCCTTCTTCTCCGCCCAGCAGGTTCTCACCCTTGACGTGGAAGCCGTCAAAACCCAGCTCGTATTCCTTCATGCCGCGATAGCCCAGAACCTCGATCTCGCCACCGGTCATGCCGGGGGTCGGGAAGGGGTTCTCGTCAGTGCCCGGTGTCTTTTCCGCCAGGAACATGGACAGGCCGCGGTGGTCGGTGCTGTCGGGGTTGGTCCGCGCCAGCAGGGTCATCACATGGGTTCGCGCGGCGTGGGTGATCCAGGTCTTGTTGCCGGTGATCTTGTAATCGCCATTCTCATCCTTGACCGCGCGCGTGCGCAGGCTGCCAAGGTCTGAACCGGTGTTAGGTTCCGTGAAAACGGCGGTCGGCAGGATCTCGGCACTGGCGATCTTTGGCAACCACTGTGCCTTTTGCGCGTCGGTGCCGCCCGCGATGATCAACTCGGCCGCAATCTCGGATCGGGTACCCAGCGAACCCACGCCGATATAGCCACGCGACAGTTCCTCGGACACCACGCACATCGACGCTTTGGACAGGCCAAACCCACCGAACTCCTCGGGGATGGTCAGACCAAAAACGCCCATTTCCGCCAGTTCTTCAATGATTTCCAGCGGAATCAGTTCATCCTTCAGGTGCCAGTCATGCGCGTTTGGTTCGACCTTTTCCTGCGCGTAGCGGCGGAACTGGTCCCGGATCATCTCAAGCTCTTCATCCAGACCGGACGCGCCGAACATCGTAGCTCCGGCCTGATCCTGCATCAGCGCAACCAGACGGCTACGTGCGGCCTGAGAATTGGCCCGTGCCATCAGGGTCTGTACTTCGGTCGATTGAAAGCCCGACAGCGCGTCCCAGCCAAGACCCATATCCTGAAGACGCACCACCTCGCCCTGGTTCATCGGAATACCGCCCGCGACCTGATGCAGATATTCGCCAAAGGCTATCTGGTGCAGCAACTGCTCGATCTCGCCAAATTTACCATCGGCTTGCAGCGCTTCTGCCCAGCGCTGCATCTGTTGCAGCGACTGCGAATATGTCGCCAGCCAGGCCAGACCATGCGCGGCGGTCTGATTTGCTTCGATCAATGCGCCAGAAACCCGGCCCTCAGCAGTCACCATGCCACGCACGGATGCGCGGGCTTTTTCAAAAACGGCGTCCACCGCAGGCACGGCGGCCCGCGTTAAATCCAGAAGATCGGGCAAAACTGCATCAGTTGTCATTTGGGTCATATCCTGTCCGTCATGGGCCATGAATCGCGTCCTTTCCTCGGTCGTCTGGTCATATCATGCTGCACGTGCAGCGCAACAAAAATACTCAATTTGCTGCTGGAAAGTTCAAAAATTACCTTATCATTTTTGCAATGCAGAAGAAAATCCAGATGATATCTAGAAGGCATGGACCTGTTTTCCCTTCTGTCGCCGCAAGAGCTGTTACTTGCCATCGCCGTCGCCTTTGCCGCCGGATGGGTCAAGGGCATGGTTGGATTTGCCATGCCCATGGTGTTTGTATCTGGCCTGAATTCGTTTCTGCCACCGGATCTGACCCTGGCAGGGCTTATTCTGCCGACCCTTGTCACCAACGGCGTTCAGGCTTTTCGCGGGGGCGCCAGCGCCGCACTCAGCTCTATTCGACGATTTCGGGTGTTCCTGGTCGTTGGCGGTATTTTTCTGGTGCTGAGCGCACAGCTGGTTACGCTGGTGCCCGGCTCGGTCTTCCTGCTGCTGATCGGTGCATTCGTGTCCTTCTTCGCCCTTGTGCAGGTTCTGGGCGTCAGGCTGGTGCTACATCATCCATCAACCGGTGTTGAGGCTATTGTTGGCGGCGTCGCCGGGTTCGTGGGTGGCATGTCGGGCATCTGGGGTCCTCCCACAGTTGCTTATCTGACGGCTTTGAATACCCCGAAGGCCGAGCAGATCCGAATTCAGGGCGTCATCTATGGATTGGGGGCGGTCATGTTACTGGCCGCGCATGTCTGGTCCGGTTTTCTGCGGGTGCAAACGGTTCCGTTTTCAGTAATACTGATCTTTCCCGCCATGCTTGGCATGTGGGTTGGTTTGAAACTGCAGGATCGCATCGATCAGGCCAGCTTTCGCAAGGCCACGCTGTTCGTTTTACTGGTGGCGGGATTGAACCTGCTGCGGCGTGGCCTGATGGGCTAAGGCGCTAGCCCGGTCGCCTGTCTGCAAATCGGAACGCGAAATACAGACCCAGCATCAGAAAGAACAGGCCCGAGATGTCGCCGATCAGGAAGGCGATGTACTCAACCGTTGCACTGCCAAAGACCAGATTGGTCAGGCCAGAGACCAGAATGGATGTGGCTATGCCCACGCCCATAACGCAAATCCAGCAGGGTTTGCGGTTCGGGTTGGGGAACAGGTCCCATCCGACAGCCTTGAGCAGATAGAAAACCGCAGGAACTGTCAGAACCGCGACAGCAATTGCCAGCAGGCGGGTGGGCAGGAAAACATCCGTTCCCGCCAGATAAGCAAAGACGATGAACACACCCGGCAGCAACGCAAATACCGCGCGCCACCCCAGCAGCCAGGCCGACAGAACCCGCACGCCATGTGGCAAAAACAGCAGGCTCGCCCGGCTTGGGTATTCCGGAAAAAACACGTTCTGCATTGGCATAAGCACGGCGAAGGTCAGTATCGACGCCAGCACATAAGCCAGTGAAGCCGCAAGGGTGTCAGTCGCCCAGCCGCGCATTGCGATCACATCACCGTGCGCGCACGGGGCGCGTCATCTGGGGGCATGAACGATGTACCGCCCGCGATTGGCGCTGCCGCTTTGCGAAAGATAGCCTTTTTCGACCAGCGATTTCAGCGCGCGGAAAAAAGTTGGGCGTGAAATGCTTTGGACCAAAGTATGCTCGATCAAACCGAACGTACGCACTTCCTGAGTGGATTTTGAAAGCTCTTCCGCGGCGTAATAGATGTCGCGCTCAACCGGAGATAGTTTTTCCAGCCCAAGCGTCCGCTCCATGCTTTGCATCAATTTGCGTAGTTCGGTGAGTTTCGAGATTTCCGTCATGGTGTTACCTGTAGTTTTCTGTGCCAACCGCCGCATGTCCGCGACCATTTGAACCACACTGATAGCAATACCAACCAGCCAGTCCCATGTTGACACTCATCCCCGTTTACTTAGACTAGAAGCCTGATTAGGTTGCTCAATCCAGCGTTGTGAGTGTGCGCATATGAGCTTCCATAAAGTCCTTTCAGTCAGTGCCCGGCGCGAATGTGCCGGGCTTTTTCGTCTCAACAGTAAATATGCCTAGCGCAGATCGCACTTTGAAACAACGCACTTGTATGTGCTTTTAACGACATACAACTATAAGATGAGTATTCGGCGGACAGCAAAAAAGCTACGGATCGGCAAAAAGAAAGGGGCCTGACGGCCCCTTTTTCGTTTATCCGATTGCGACGGCTTTGATGTCGTCGTCAATGAACGGCAGATACTGCTCAAAGTTCTCGGCAAACATCTGCACCAGTTTCTCGGCCTGCTTGTCGAATGCGGCCTGATCATCCCAGGTCCGACGCGGGTCAAGCAGAACTTCGGGGACGCCCGGGACAGAGACGGGAACGTCAAAGCCGAAATTGGCGTCCTTGCGGAATTCGGCGTCGCGCAGTGAACCATCCAGCGCTGCGGTCAGCAGGGCGCGGGTGGCCTTGATCGGCATCCGGCTGCCGACACCATAGGCGCCACCGGTCCAGCCTGTATTGACCAGCCAGCAGGTCGCGCCGTGCTGGGCGATCTTGTCGCGCAGCAGGTTTCCGTAGACTTCCGGGCGACGCGGCATGAACGGCGCACCAAAGCAGGTCGAGAAGGTGGGCTGCGGTTCGGTTACGCCACGCTCGGTCCCGGCCACCTTTGAGGTGAAGCCCGACAGGAAGTGATACATTGCCTGTGCAGGCGTCAGCCGCGCGATCGGCGGCAGAACCCCAAAGGCATCGCAGGTCAGCATGATGATGTTCTTCGGATGCCCACCCAGCGCGCTTTTCGAGGCGTTCGAGATATATTCAAGCGGATAGGCGCAACGCATGTTCGCGGTCAGCGAGTCGTCGTCGAAATCCAGTTCCTTGGTCTCGGGGTCAAAGACCATGTTTTCGATCACGGTGCCGAATTTCGAGGTGGTCGCATAAATTTCCGGCTCGGCTTCGGCGTTCAGGTTGATGGTCTTGGCATAGCAGCCGCCTTCGAAGTTGAAGGTGCCCCGATCTGACCAGCCGTGCTCGTCATCTCCGATCAGCGTGCGCGAAGGATCAGCGGATAGGGTTGTTTTTCCGGTGCCGGACAGACCAAAGAACACGGCGGTATCGACCGCGTTTCCGACAGCATGGTTGGCCGAGCAGTGCATCGGCATCACGCCTTTTTCCGGCAGCATGTAGTTCAGCAGGGTAAAGACGGATTTCTTGTTCTCACCCGCATATTCGGTGCCGCCGATCAGAATCAGCTTGCGGTCGAAGTTCAGCGCAATAACCGTCTCGCCGCGGCAGTTATGTTTGGCCGGGTCAGCCTGAAAGCTGGGGCAGTTGATGATGGTGAAGTCCGCGGTGAACTCATCCAGATCCTCGCGATCCGGGCGGCGTAGCAGGTGACGGATGAACAGGTTGTGCCAGGCAAGCTCGGTCACCATGCGCACGTTGATCGCGTAGGTCGGATCGGCACCACCGACGAGATCCTGCACGAAATAGTCGCGGCCTTTCATATGGGCCAGCATGTCTTGGTAGAGGGCGTCAAATCCCTCTGGGGTCATCTCGGCATTGTTTTCCCACCAGATAGTGTCAGCCACGCTGCTGGTTTTGACGACGTGCTTGTCCTTGGGCGAGCGACCGGTGAACTTGCCAGTGGTGACCAGAAAGGCACCGCCATTCCCAAGTGTACCTTCGCCGCGCTTCAGCGCTTCTTCGATCAGCGCCGGTTCCATGAAGTTATAATAGACATTGCCCAGACCCTCGATGCCCTGATCCTCGAGGCGGAATTGCGGGTTAACCCGTCCAGATGTCATGTGTATCTTCTCCTGTGGCGGCGCGGGGGCTTTGGGCCCTGAGGCGCCTTTGGGGCAGTGTACCGGGAAAACCGGCGGTTGGGCGCGTCTTACCACGGTCGTTCAGGACATGAACAGGCGGGTTTGACGCAGTTAGCGCAACCAAGTTCGGGTTTAGCGCCATCACAAATTCAATGACCGAGAACCGGGCATATTTTTGCGGGCATAAAGGCAAATTTGCCGCAGACCTGCCGCAACAAAGGCACGATTCGCAGTTACGGATTGATTCGGCGTCTTAAAACCGCCAACAATGCCTTACAAATAAGCGAATTATTGCGCGAGTGAGCAGGAATAGGGGTGAGCCCGATGTCAAAGATTGCACTTGTGGATGACGATAGAAACATTCTGACGTCTGTATCCATGACACTCGAAGCCGAAGGTTTCGAGGTTGAAACTTATAATGATGGCCAGGCCGCGTTGGATGCGTTCAACAAAAAGCTGCCTGATATGGCCGTACTCGATATAAAGATGCCGCGAATGGATGGCATGGATCTGCTGCAACGGCTGCGTCAGAAAACGCAGATGCCGGTGATTTTTCTGACCTCGAAAGATGATGAAATCGACGAGGTTCTGGGTCTGCGCATGGGCGCGGATGACTATGTGAAAAAGCCCTTCTCGCAACGGTTGCTGGTTGAGCGCATCCGCGCTCTGCTGCGTCGGCAAGAAGCAACAAGCGGCGACGCGATTGCGGCCAATAGCAACGACACAAAGGTTATGGAACGCGGCGACTTGCGGATGGACCCGCTGCGCCATGCGGTCAGCTGGAAAGGGAATGATGTATCCCTGACCGTGACCGAATTCCTGCTTCTTCAGGCACTTGCCCAGCGTCCGGGTTTCGTCAAAAGCCGCGACCAGCTGATGGATGTGGCCTATGATGATCAGGTTTATGTGGATGACCGGACGATCGACAGCCACATCAAGCGTCTGCGCAAGAAGATGCGCGCGGCTGATCCCGAGTTTTCGGCGATCGAAACCCTTTATGGTATCGGTTATCGGTACAACGAAGAATAGGCGCCACGCCAGCAAGGGGTAATGGGCTCTCGTGCGCGACACCGAAGCAGCCAGCGAACTACGTGACGGTGACGTCGTACTCGGGGATGACTGGGTCATTCCCGACGATACCGAGTCAGCGGAACTGAGGGAAAAGCGGTCCCAGAGAAACCTGTTTTCTCTGCGAGGCTCGCCTTTGGCGCGCAAGATCATCACCTTCAACCTGATCGCGCTGGTGATCCTGGTTACAGGATTGCTGTATCTGGACGATTCGCGGAAAGAGACGGTTCAGCAGACGGCGCGCAATCTGCTTGGCGATGCGCAGCTGGTCAGCAACGTCTTTGAAACCCAGCTGCGCCAGGGTGCGCAGCACACCGCGCAGGATGCTGGCAACCTCGACGTCAGAGATACGCTGTCAGGTTTGACACTTCCTGAAGGCGGGGAAGTCTTTGTCTATGACGCCAGTGGCACCCTGATTGGCTGGACACGCGGTGCCCCGCAAGTGTCGGCCATGCCGGTTCTTCTGCAAACCAATTCCGAGCTGCAAACCGGCAGCACGGTGATCAGCGACACGTTGAACGCGGTCTGGATCGGTGTGTCGAACCTTCTCAACTGGTCGACCGAGGTCGAGGCACCGACTCTGGCACAGCGGGTGCAGGGAATTATCCCACAGGCGCTGGCAGGTCAAAGGCAGGTTCAGGCAGTTCAGGACGCCGCAGGTGAGACCGTGATCGTAGCCGCTGCTCCGATTCTTTACGAGGATACCCCTGCCGGAGCAGTTGCCATCACAGGCCCCGCCGGTGAGATCGACGCACTGGCCCGCCGTGAGCAGGAGCGCATTCTGCAAATGTTCGTGGTGGCTTTGCTGGTTTCGGTGGGCCTGAGCCTTGTGCTGGCTTCGACCATCGCCAACCCGTTGGCAGACCTGGCCGCAGCGGCGGAAATGGGTAAGGATCGGGGCACAGGGGTCAATCCGGGGCGCATTCGCATACCTGATCTTAGCGCCCGTCCGGATGAAATCGGTCGCCTCAGCCGCGCTCTGCGGGGCATGGTGACTGCTCTGTATAATCGGATCGACGCAAACGAACAGTTCGCCGCTGATGTCGCCCATGAAATCAAGAACCCCTTGGCCAGCCTGCAATCCGCTGTTGGCACGCTTCGCATGGTCAAGCGCGAAGATCAGCGCGACAAGCTGCTGGGTGTAATCGAACATGACGTTCGGCGCCTGGACCGGCTGGTCAGCGACATCTCGAACGCGTCACGTCTTGATGCGGAACTGGTTAAGGAAGAAGAACAACCCTTTGATCTGCTCAAGCTGATTGGCAATATCGGTCAATATCTGGGTGAAGACGCGCGGTCCAAGGGGATCGACTATATCACCGATCTGCCATCCGAACCGATTGTCATCAACGGGCTTGAGGCACGGCTGGCGCAGGTGTTCGTCAATCTGATCACCAATGCCATTTCCTTCTGTGAAGAAAGTGATGCCATCCGCGTCTGGGTACGTCAGCGAGACAACCGTGTTCTTGTCGTGGTCGAAGACACCGGGCCGGGTATTCCGGAACAGGCCTTGACCAAAGTGTTCAAGCGTTTCTATTCGCAACGCCCGGCAGAGCACTTCGGTAACAATTCGGGGCTTGGTCTGGCCATCTCGAAACAGATTGTCGAAGCCCATGGCGGCGTAATCTGGGCTGAGAATATCCGCCCGACCGAAGCGGATATTACATCAGACCCGCTAGGGGCACGCTTTGTAGTGGGGTTACCTGTTTAACTCATGCAAGCAGGTTCTCTGTCAGACGCCAAAGACCGGGACAGCGCTTGTGTTCACGCTTCATGCGTAACAGTGGCCGGGCGCGGGCTGTTGATTGTCGGTGCTTCGGGCGCGGGAAAATCGGCTCTAGCATTGCAGATGATGGCCTATGGGGCGGGTCTGGTCGCGGATGATCGGGTCGACCTGTCAAGGCAGGACCATCAGGTCATTGCCGCCGCCGTGCCGCAGATACAGGGTTTGATCGAGGCCCGTCACATTGGTTTGATCAAAGCGGATGTATTCGGACCGGTCCCCTTGGACTATGTTGTGGATCTGGATCAAAACGAGCCACAAAGGTTACCTGCCGAGGCGACAATCGTGCTGCTGGGGCAAACTGTTCCCTTGCTTCGCGGGGCGGGCGTGCCCAACTTGGCCGCAGCGTTGATGCAGCTTCTGAAGAATGGGCGTGTACACCCGGAATGGCCGAACAAATGACAGAGCAACGGCGGATCGTGCTGGTAACAGGCCCATCAGGGGCCGGAAGATCCACAGCCATTCATGTACTGGAAGACTTGGGTTTTGAGGCCATCGACAATCTGCCGATGGGCCTGCTGCTGCGCCTGCTGGACAGCGCGGACAGCGACCGCCCAATGGCGCTTGGCATTGACGCCCGAAATCGCGATTTCTCGACAATCGGGTTTATCGAACTGGCCGAAAGCCTGGGCCGCATGGCGCGGGTGGATTTGACCGTTCTGTATCTGGATTGCAGTGATGACGTATTGGTGCGCCGGTTTTCGGAAACCCGCAGGCGGCATCCCGTCGCCAAAGATGCCAGCCCTGAGACCGGTGTTCAGCGCGAAAAAGAGCTGCTGGCCCCCATACGCGAGATTGCAGATACCCTGATCGATACAAGCCAACTGAACGTGCACCAGTTACGGGAAGAAGTTGAAAACTGGTTTGCGCCCCAGGGGGGGCGACATCTGGCAGTTTCAATCGAGTCGTTTTCGTACAAGCGGGGCCTTCCGCGTGGGCTGGACATGGTCTTTGATTGCCGGTTTCTGGCGAACCCCTATTGGCGCCCCGAGTTGCGGGCGGCGGATGGGCGACACTCGGACGTTGCGCGCTATGTCCAATCGGATAAGAATTACGAACCCTTTCTTGGATGGGTGATGGATTTGCTTACCTTGTTGCTGCCGGCCTTTCGGGCCGAAGGAAAAGCACATCTGTCGGTGGCTTTCGGATGCACGGGTGGGCAACACAGATCCGTCGCAATGGCAGAAGCCGTTGCAAAGGCCCTTGCAGAGGATGGGCAGCAGGTGGCAATTAGGCATCGCGAGATGGAACGTCGGTCGTTGAATGTGAGGTCGGATTGATCGGAATTGTGATCGTTGCGCATGGCGGTTTGGCCCAGGAATACCTGGCCGCCACACAGCATGTGGTCGGGCCGCAGCCCGGCCTTGTGGCCATTGCGATCGAACCTGACCACGACAGGGATGAAAAACAGGCGGAAATCTGTCGTGCGGCTGACGCAGTCGATATGGGCGACGGTGTTGTCGTTGTAACCGACCTGTTCGGCGGCAGCCCTTCAAATCTCAGCCTGCGGGCCTGCGCCCCTCAGGATCGGCGGATATTGTATGGGGCAAACCTGCCAATGCTCATTAAATTGGCCAAAAGCCGCCACTTACCCGTTGGTGATGCTGTCCGTCAGGCAATGGAAGCTGGACGGAAATACATCAATGCGCAAAATGTGACATTGGACTAAAACCGGATTGATGAATATGACCACCCGAAGCCTGAAAATTATCAATGAAAAAGGTCTGCATGCCCGCGCATCGGCGAAGCTGGTCGAGGTTGTGGAAGGTTTCGACGCGCATGCCGAGGTGTCGAAGGACGGAATTTCTGCGTCAGGCGACAGTATTATGGGCCTTTTGATGTTGGCAGCATCACGCGGAACAACTATTGACGTCGAGACCTCCGGACCGGATGCTGAAGCATTGGCAGAAGCTCTGGAAGCGCTTGTGAACGACAAGTTCGGAGAGGGGTTCTAAGCTGCCCTTGCCGGGACAGGAAGAACGGGAAGACCAGGAATTGGCGGAAACGACGCACGAGACCAAGACACGCCCGGTGGTGGATGGGACCGCAGATCAGGGCGAGATCTACGACCGTAGAACTCTGACCTATGCGAACTCGTTCGACGATGCCTGGACTTCGACGGCCATTCGCGCCATCGAATGGTGCACGGGCAAGCTGACCATTTTGCGGATGGTCAACAAATTCGAGAAAAAGAATGAATTTTACCGGGGACAGCGGTTCTGGGGCGGTGCGCTTGAGGTGATGGGGATTGACCTGACCACACCGCAAGAACAGATTGCCCGTATTCCAAAAACCGGCCCCGTCGTTGTCGTTGCCAACCACCCTCACGGAATGGTGGACGGTATGATTCTGGCCGAGTTGATAGGGCGGATCCGCAGTGATTATCGCATTCTGACCCGCTCGGTCCTGACGGGTCTTGATGAGGCCGCGACGTCTTTCATGATCCCGGTTCCGTTTCCGCATGACCCCGAAGCGCAGGCCAAGATGCTGGAAATGCGTGGCAAGGCGATGGACCATCTGAAAGACGGCGGTGTCGTGGCGCTGTTCCCGTCCGGTGTCGTCATGTCTTCGGATGACTGGTTTGGCCCTGCGGTCGAGCGCGAGTGGAATGTGTTCACCGCAAAAATGATCCGCCGTTCAGGCGCGCGTGTGGTGCCGATTTTCTTTCCCGGCAGCAACTCGCGCTGGTACCAGATCGCCAACAAGCTGTCGCCGATCCTGCGGCAAGGCTTGTTGCTGCATGAAATCGTCCGCTCGTGCAAAAAACCGCAATCGCCGGTCATTGGCGATCCGATCTCGGATCAAGATATGGAACAGTTGGAGAAAGACCCGCGTGGTTTCATGACCTGGCTCAGAAACCATACATTGTCGCTGGGCAAGTCAGGCAAGTCCTGACCCGTGTTTTCATCTAACCGATACCGTACCGGGCACGGGCGGTTTACTTAACGTGTCGGAACCGGCACCTCGCCGCGATAGTCATAGAAACCGCGTTGCGTCTTGCGCCCCAGCCATCCGGCCTCGACATATTTGGTCAATAGCGGGCAGGGGCGATACTTTGTATCAGCCAGACCATCATGCAAGACGTTCATGATGGCAAGACATGTGTCCAGCCCGATGAAATCCGCCAGTTCCAACGGCCCCATGGGGTGATTCGCACCCAGCTTCATCGATTGGTCGATGGATTGGACGCTTCCGACACCTTCATACAGCGTATAAACGGCTTCGTTGATCATCGGCATCAGGATGCGGTTAACGATGAAAGCCGGGAAATCTTCGGCGCTGGCGGCCGTTTTGCCCAACCGGTCCACGACCGCCTTGCAGGCTTTGAAGGTTTCCTCATCCGTTGCGATACCGCGGATCAGTTCCACCAATTGCATGATCGGAACCGGGTTCATGAAGTGAAAACCCATGAAACGTTCAGGCCGGTCCGTACGACTGGCCAGACGCGTGATGGAAATGGACGACGTATTCGACGTCAGGATCGTATGCGGCAGGAGGTGCGGTTGCAGATCTTCGAAAATGGCCTGTTTGACTGTTTCCCGCTCGGTCGCGGCTTCGATCACCAGATCGGTCTGTCCCAGCTGCGGCAATTCAAGGGTGGTTGTAATACGCTTCAGGGCCGCCTGCATCGCATCGTCAGTGATCTTGCCACGTGATGCCTGACGCGCCATGTTGCCTTCGATCGTGGCCATTGCGCTGTTCAACGCATCCTGACTGACATCATTCAGCAAGACATCGTATTCCGCCAAAGCCAGAACATGGGCAATGCCGTTGCCCATCTGACCCGCGCCAATCACCCCGACTGATTTAACTTCCATGTTCAGCTGCCTTTGCCCTGGAGGATACCGGGACAGTATCGGCAGACCGGGGCGGGCGGCAAGGGGATCGAACCGGTCAATTTTGCTTCAAATGCGCGCATTAGGAGATTCTCAATACCTAAGGCCGCAAATTGGCAATTGGGTGAAAAATTTGGGGGGCTTGGTATGAGCTTTCATCGTGTAAGCAACGGCACAGAGGCCACGTGCCAATATGCAGGATCAAATCTGTGGTTTCGGTCGCCGCACGGAAATCTTGAGACGCCTTATGTGGCCTGTCTGGGTGGAGAAGAGACGTTTGGCCGGTTCGTGGAATATCCGTACCCGGCATTGCTTGCCAAAAGATTGCCGCAACCTTGTATCAATTTTGGCAGTCTTTTTTGTGGGGCTGATGCGTTGCTTGCTGATCCGGGGGTCTTAAATCTTGTCAACGGATCAGACCTTTGTGTGCTGCAAGTGCTGGACGTGCCGTACCAGTCGAACAGGTTTTATCGCGTGCATTCGCGTCGGAATGATCGGTTTCTTGAACCCTCGTGCGACTTGCAGGGCCTTTATCCTGAGGTCGATTTCACGGAAATCCACTTTGTCAGGCATTTGCTGGAAAGGTTGCGGGCCATAAAGGACGCGCGTTTTGAGGTTGTGGCGCAGGAGTTGCGAGAGACTTGGTTGCGCAACACATCCGAGCTGGTGCGACGGATCAAGCCACGGGTTGTTCTTCTCTGGCTGCACATACAGCGACAGGAGGATCGGCATCGCGACCTTGTCTTGCCCGATGCTGACATGATCGAACAGGTTCGACCGTTGTGTGCCGATGTCGTGGAATGCACGGTCAGTGTGTCCTCCTTGTCAGACGAGATCGAGGACGTGTTGTTCGGGACGCTGCAACAGCCTGTGGCCGAGCATATGCTCGGCCCCTCCGCGCACAGGGAGATTGCTTTGAAGCTTGAGGCGGCTTTGAGAGAATTGAATTAAAAAAGGCCCGCCGGTTGGCGAGCCTTTGGTGATTGTGGGGCTAAGGCCCCGGGCTGCGTTCAGCCGAGCTTTTCGGTCAGTTCCGGGACCGCCTGGAACAGGTCGGCGACCAGTCCGAAGTCGGCGACCTGGAAGATCGGCGCTTCTTCGTCCTTGTTGATCGCAACGATGACCTTTGAATCCTTCATGCCCGCAAGGTGCTGGATTGCGCCCGAGATGCCGACGGCGACATAAAGATCGGGGGCAACAACCTTGCCGGTCTGACCCACTTGCCAGTCGTTCGGGGCATAGCCCGAGTCCACAGCGGCGCGCGATGCGCCAACCGCTGCACCCAGCTTGTCAGCCAGAGCTTCGATCAGCTTGAAGTCGTCTTGCGAGCCGACACCACGGCCGCCCGAGACAACAACGCCTGCCGAGGTCAGTTCCGGACGGTCGCTTGCAGCCACCTTGTCTTCGACCCACGACGACAGGCCGGGATTGTCGCCGACCGAGATGGTCTCGACCGCAGCCGAGCCGCCGGTCCCCGCCGCATCGAAGGACGCTGTGCGGATGGTGACGACCTTCTTGGCGTCGTTCGACTTCACGGTCTGGATCGCGTTGCCCGCATAGATCGGGCGCTCAAACGTCGAGCCATCGACCACGCCCGAGGCATCCGAGATCACCATCACGTCCAGCAGGGCTGCGACGCGCGGCATCACGTTCTTGGCGTCGGTGGTCGCGGGGGCCACGATATGCTCGTACCCATCGGCCAGACCCACGATCAGCGCGGCGGTCGATTCCGCCAGGCGATGACCCAGCGATGCGTCTTCGGCAACCAGCACCTTGGACACGCCGTCGATCTTAGCGGCAGCCTCGCCGGCAGCGGCGGCCGAGCCACCTGCGGCCAGAACGGTCACGTCACCCAGCACCTTGGCAGCGTTTACTGCCTTGGCAGTGGCGTCCAGCGCCAGTTCGCCATTGTTGACTTCGGCAAGCAGAAGTACAGCCATTACACAGCCCCCACTTCTTTGAGTTTCGAAACCAGCTCATCCACCGAGCCAACGATGATACCTGCGGCACGTGCCGGCGGTTCTTCGGTCTTGACGATTTCCAGGCGCGGCGTGACGTCGACGCCGTAATCGGCGGCGGTTTTCTCATCCAGCGGCTTTTTCTTCGCCTTCATGATGTTGGGCAGCGACGCATAGCGCGGCTCGTTCAGGCGCAGGTCAACGGTCACGATGGTCGGCATCTTGACGCTGATGGTCTGCAACCCGCCATCCACCTCGCGGGTGATCTTGGCACTGTCGCCTTCGATATCCAGTTCCGAGGCAAAGGTGCCCTGCGACCAGCCCAACAGGGCCGACAGCATCTGACCGGTGGCGTTCATGTCGTTGTCGATCGCCTGCTTGCCCGCCAGAACGATGCCGGGCTGCTCTTCCTCGACCACCTTGGCCAGGATCTTGGCAACTGCCAGCGGCTCGATATCGGTGTGCACATCATCCGTCGCAACAACAAGGATCGCCCGATCAGCCCCCATGGCCAGAGCGGTCCGCAGCGTCTCTTGCGCCTGCTTCACACCAATCGAAACGGCAACAACTTCGTCTGCCTTACCAGCCTCTTTCAGGCGAATGGCCTCTTCAACCGCAATCTCGTCGAACGGGTTCATCGACATTTTGACATTGGCGAGATCAACACCGCTACCGTCCGCTTTCACGCGGACCTTCACATTGTAGTCAATCACGCGTTTGACAGGTACCAGTACCTTCATTGTAGCGCTTTCTCCTCAAAAAACGGCAAGCCGCGAAGGCGACTCCACCAATGCTCTCGTCGGACTTGATAACGTCTGCTGCACCCGCAAAACAGAGCAAAATCGTCACGTCGTCGCGTCGGGACGTCGCGTTTTGCAGTTTTTTACCTTGAGGCACGCAAGATTGTTGCCCGCATTGCGCTTATTTTCAGGGAAATATTCAGCGGTTTGCGCCGGGAACCCACAGCACGTCGTCCTTGCCATCGTTATTTGCGCACCGGGCCGCGACGAAAAACCAGTCACTTAGCCGGTTGAGATATTTGACGGCCACATCGTTAACCGGTTCCATATTCGTCAACTCGACCGCCAACCGCTCGGCGCGACGCGATACGGTGCGGCACACGTGCAAATGCGCGGCCAGCCGCGAACCGCCCGGCAAGATGAAGCTGCGCAGCGGTTCCAGTGTTTCGTTCATGATGTCAATTTCGGCTTCCAGCCGGTCGATCTGAGCGGATACGATTCGCAGCGGTGGATAGTCCGCTTCGGCATCCTTCTCCATTTCAGGGCGGCAGAAATCCGCGCCAAGATCAAACAGGTCGTTCTGAATCCGCGACAAGGCGGCATCGACTTTGCCTTCGGCCTCGGTACGGGCCACGCCAACAAAAGAATTCAGCTCGTCCACTGTTCCGTAGGCGGCAACGCGGCCCGAATACTTTGCCACACGCTCGCCATTGCCCAGAGCGGTTTTGCCATCGTCGCCGGTGCGCGTGTAGATTTTGTTGAGCACAACCATTACTGTACCCCTTGCCCGCGTAGATAGACGTATAGCACGATCAAAATAACGGCGATGAACTGAAAGAGGATACGCAGGCGCATCATCTTGTTGCTTTTCTTAGCTGCTTCCATGCCGCTTTTGCCGAAATTCGCGATGCCCAGGGCTAACACAACGACAACCGCCGCCATGGCCAGAAGCAGAATGACCATTAAAGGGTCCATTTAAAGTCACCGTCCGGTTTTTTCGATTATCCCCATCTAGCGTCAAGGTGACGAAAAGCGAACGGGAAATAACGTCTCAGATATCCGAAAGGATGCGATCCGTGGCTTTTGTGGGCAGAATCCGGCGCAGAACCCCTGCGACATATGTCGGGGTGGTCACATAGTAGCGTGGTTTGGGGCGGCGCGCCTCGACCGCATGGGCCAGCTTGTCGGTGACAGCAGAGGCGGGCAGTTCGAACCGGTCGGGCGCGCTGTTTTCGTATAGTCGCTTCAGCAGCGAACCTTCGTATTTTTCCCGCAGGGCCGAGTTCTCCCAGTCGATGTATTTTTCGAACACCGGGATTGCCTTTTCCCTGAGCTTTGAGGTGATCGGGCCGGGCTCGATCAAAACGACCTGAATGTTTGTATCCCGCAGCTCCAGCCGCAAGGTGTCGGTCAGCCCTTCGATGGCGTATTTGGTGGCGACATATGCACCGCGCCAGGGGAAGGCGACAAGACCAAGGACCGAGGAACATTGCACGATCCGGCCGTGGCCCTGCTCGCGCATGACGGGAATAACCTGTCTGGTCAGCTCGTGCCATCCAAAGACATTGGTTTCAAAGATATGACGCAGAGCGTCTGTCGGGACGTCTTCAACCGCACCGGGCAGCCCGTGCGCACCGTTGTTGAACAGCGCGTCCAAAGTTCCGCCCGTTGCCTCAAGTACATATGACAATCCCGAGGAAATGCTGTCGCGGTCGGTATAGTCGATTCTTGGGCTTTCAAACCCCTGCGCGCGCAGGCGGTCACAGTCGCGCTGCTGTCGGCAGGATGCAAACACACGCCAGCCTCGCGCACGCATTCCGTGTGCTGCGTCCAGCCCAATGCCCGACGAGCATCCCGTAATAAGAATCGATTTCTGCATGTGCCTTCCGAAGCTGAACCCCGCCAAAAGCTAGGGTGGGGTTTGCGGCAGGGCAATGACGTCCGGGCGTCAGTTTGATGTTTTCCGGACAAGTGATGCTGAAATCCACCCAACCTGTTGCGCGGGCAACACGCGCAGGCGCAGCCAGCCGGTGCCGGAATCGCTCAGGACCTCGACCTGTTGGCCAAGCGCGGCCTTGCCAATGATGGGATAGATCGTGCCGGGGCCATCGCGCAGATTGACCCGGGTGCCCGAAATCTCGCGGATGTCGGTCTGGGCCTCGGCAGGCGTGGGCAGTTCGACTGTGGGCAACTCGGCGTCGGTGACCACCTGCTCCAGTGCGGTCACACCCTGTTCCAGTGATGCCAGGGTCAGGGTCACGCTTTCGTCTTGAAACAGCGAGGGATTGGCTTTCAGGCCAGCCGCGACCTGCGAGAGGAGGGCCTTTGTTTCGGTCTCACCCAATTGGGTTACCGCCTCGGCAACAGGTGGAACCACCAGAGCGGGTTTGACTGCGGCACGGGTGACCAAATCTTCGACAGGTGCAGGCTCAACGACCGGGGCAACCGGTTCTGCCACTACGGCCACGCGTCCCGGTTTGGCAGGGCGCACGCCGCGCGGTTCAAAATCAGGGCCACCGCTCATCACGTAAAAGGTCCAGCCGAGCGCGGCAAAGGTAACAAGTATCAGGCGCGTCATGGCGCATCCCCCAAGGCAATCGTAACATCAACAAAAGGCAGCAAATCAATTGATGAAATCTTAGCATATATTGGGTGACGAGTCGAAAAATGGGGGAAAACAACACGGTGTCTCCCCCTGTTGCAAAAAGCACGACTTTTCCCCAGCAATTTATGTGCTGCTCGCTTTACCAAGGCGCACTTGCGTCGTATCACATCATATATGAACGATACGATCGATGACCCCAACATGCAGGCCCCCACAGGTGGGGGCGAGGTGGCGGAACCGCTGCGCCGCGCGATTGGTGAGCGGTATCTGACTTATGCGCTGTCCACCATCATGCACCGGGCGCTGCCCGATGCGCGGGACGGGTTGAAGCCGGTTCACCGCCGAATCCTCTATGCGATGAGAGAGTTGCGACTCAGTGCAACCGGAGGTTTCCGGAAGTCTGCCAAGATTTCCGGCGACGTGATGGGCAACTATCACCCGCATGGCGACGCCGCGATCTATGACGCGATGGCGCGTCTGGCACAGGATTTCAACGTCCGCTATCCGCTGGTCGACGGGCAGGGGAACTTTGGCAATATCGACGGCGATAACCCGGCAGCCTCGCGCTATACCGAGGCGCGGATGACCATCGTGGCCGAAGCGCTGCTGGAAGGGTTGAACGAAGACGCCGTTGATTTCCGCGACAACTATGATGGCACGCTGACCGAACCGGTCGTGCTGCCCGCACAGTTCCCGAATCTGCTGGCCAATGGTGCAAGTGGTATCGCGGTGGGGATGGCGACGAATATCCCGCCGCACAACATCTCGGAACTCTGCGACGCCTGTCTGCATCTGATCAAGACACCGGACGCGCGCGACGACACGTTGCTGAACTACGTGCCCGGCCCTGACTTCCCGACCGGTGGCGTGATTGTCGAGCCACCCGAGAATATCGCGCAAGCCTATCGCACCGGGCGCGGTTCGTTCCGGCTGCGCTGCAAGTACGAGGTTGAGGATCTGGGGCGCGGCCAATGGCAGATCATCGTCACCGAGATTCCCTATCAGGTTCAGAAGTCCAAGCTGATCGAGAAGATCGCCGAACTGATCCAGACCAAGAAAATCCCGATCCTTGCCGATGTGCGGGACGAATCCGCCGATGACATCCGCCTGATCCTCGAGCCGCGCTCCAAGAATGTGGACCCCGAGGTGCTGATGGGCATGCTTTATCGCAACTCGGACCTCGAGGTGCGGTTCAGCCTGAACATGAACGTACTGATCGACGGGGTGACGCCCAAAGTCTGCTCGATGAAGGAAGTGCTGCGCGCTTTCCTTGATCACCGGCAAGAGGTGCTGATCCGCCGCTCGCGCCACCGCATGGCCAAGATCGACCACCGGCTGGAAGTGTTGGAGGGCTTTATCGTTGCCTTCCTGAACCTCGACCGTGTGATCGACATCATCCGCTATGACGATGACCCCAAGGCCGCGCTGATGCGCGAGGATTGGGGGATCGACCACATCCGCGCCACCAGCGAGGCCGACTATGTCTCACCCAGACCGGGCGAGGGCGAGTTGTCCGAGGTTCAGGTTGACGCGATCCTCAACATGCGCCTGCGCAGCCTGCGCCGTCTGGAAGAGATGGAGCTGGTTCGAGAACGCGATGAGTTGATGCTGGAACGTGCCAACCTCGAAGACCTGCTGGCCGACGAAGGCCTGCAATGGGCCAGGATTGCCGAGCAGTTGAAAGAGACGAAAAAGACCTTCGGCAAAGATTACGAAGGCGGCGCACGCCGCACGCGGTTCGCCGAAGCGGGCGAGGTCGAAGAAGTGCCGCTTGAGGCGATGATCGACCGCGAACCGATCACGGTCGTCTGCTCTCAGATGGGTTGGATTCGCGCCATGACCGGTCATATCGACCTGACCCGTGAATTGAAGTTCAAGGATGGCGACGGGCCGCGCTTTATTTTCCATGCGGAAACGACCGACCGGTTGCTGGTCTTCGCTTCGAACGGGCGGTTCTATACAGTCAGCGCGGCCAACCTGCCCGGCGGGCGGGGTATGGGCGAACCCCTGCGCCTGATGGTCGACTTGCCGAACGAGGCTCGGATCATCGATATCCTGATTCACAAGCCGGGGCGCAAGCTGCTGGTGGCTTCGGATGCGGGCAACGGGTTTATGGTGCCCGAAGATGACGTGCTGGCCCAGACGCGAAACGGCAAGCAGGTGCTGAACGTCAAGGACGACGAAACAGCAGTGATCTGCAAACCGGTCGAGGGCGACCACGTTGCAATCGTGTCGCAGAACGGCAAGTTCCTTGTCTTCCCGACCGAGGAATTGCCCGAAATGACCCGCGGCAAGGGTGTGCGCCTGCAAAAATACAATATGGCACGCGGGCGACAGGGAACGCTGGAGCTGGATGGCGGTCTGTCTGACATCACAACCTTCAACTGGGAGGAAGGCCTGAAATGGTCCATGGGGGGCGACAAGACCCGGCATGAGGCAGATATGTCCCAATGGCTGTCCAAGCGCGCCAGCGTAGGGAAAAAAGCGCCCTATGGTTTCCCGCGGGACTATAAGTTTTCGTGATCCGGCCCCGGTTGCGGTAGAAATCCACCGATACGGCTTGGCACAACCCGTATCGGTGCGCTAGACCAAAGAAAAACAGGCCTATCGAGACGAGATATGTTGCGCATTCTGACCCTGATCACCGGATTGGCCCTGATGGGCGCTTGCACCCAGACACAGGTTTATGAACCGCCCGAGTCACTGGGGGAATTTCGCCTCGTGAAGATAGTTTCGTTTGCAGACAACGCTAAACAGGGGCCGATTTCCAGGGATGCTACTCCGCAAGAATGGACAGACGCTTTGGAGCAAGCCATCGACATTCGATTAGGGCGGTATGAGGGCTCACAGCGTTACATTATTGGTATAAGCCTTGAAGGCTATATGTTGGGGCCGCCGGGTATCGTTGTTTACAATCCAAGAAGTGCAGCGATCGTACTCGTTAATGTTTATGACTACGACACGAAGAAATTCTTGGCTAAGCAAAAACAGTTCACTGTTCTTGAAGATACTACGAAAGAAACAGCCCTTATTGGTTCAGGGCGGGTCAGAACCAAGGAAGAGCAGTTGAGCGGACTATCGTTGAAAGTCGCTGACGAAATCGAAGAATGGCTGGCTGAGGAACACAAAGAGAATGGCTGGTTCGACAAGCGGCCTGACCTGATCGAACTGCCGGATTCCGATAGCTGACGCAAAATCCGGCGGGATAAGCGCATTTCCCTCAGGATGTGCTTGATTTTCCCCTTTGAACCAAATATCTCGCGCGCGCAGATAGTAACCTGGGACCAAGGGTCCCCCAAATCGCAAAAGGGCGCCTGAGGAATGGCAAAGGAAAAGTTTGAGCGTACAAAACCGCACGTCAACATCGGCACGATTGGGCATGTTGACCACGGCAAGACGACGCTGACCGCAGCGATCACCAAGTATTTCGGTGACTTCAAGGCGTATGACCAGATTGACGGCGCGCCGGAAGAGAAAGCCCGCGGCATCACCATCTCGACCGCGCACGTGGAATACGAGACCGACGCGCGCCACTATGCACATGTCGACTGCCCCGGCCACGCCGACTACGTCAAGAACATGATCACCGGTGCCGCTCAGATGGACGGCGCGATCCTGGTTGTGAACGCTGCAGACGGCCCGATGCCGCAGACCCGCGAGCACATCCTGCTGGGCCGCCAGGTTGGCATCCCGAAGATGGTCGTGTTCATGAACAAAGTTGACCAGGTTGACGACGAAGAGCTGCTGGAACTGGTGGAAATGGAAATCCGCGAGCTGCTGTCTTCGTATGAATACCCCGGCGACGATATTCCGATCATCGCAGGTTCGGCTCTGGCCGCGATGGAAGGCCGTGACCCTGAAATCGGCGAGAACAAGATCCGCGAGCTGATGGCGGCTGTTGATGACTACATCGACACCCCTGAGCGTGCTGTTGACCAGCCGTTCCTGATGCCGATCGAAGACGTGTTCTCGATCTCGGGCCGTGGTACCGTTGTGACCGGCCGTGTCGAGCGTGGCGTGATCAACGTTGGCGACGAGATCGAAATCGTCGGCATCCGTGACACCGCGAAAACCACCTGCACCGGCGTTGAAATGTTCCGCAAGCTGCTGGACCGCGGTGAAGCGGGCGACAACATCGGCGCCCTGCTGCGTGGTGTGGACCGTGACGGCGTTGAGCGTGGCCAGGTTCTGTGTAAGCCGGGTTCGGTGACACCGCACACCAAGTTCGAAGCCGAAGCCTACATCCTGACCAAGGAAGAAGGCGGCCGTCACACGCCGTTCTTCGCGAACTACCGTCCTCAGTTCTACTTCCGGACCACTGACGTGACCGGCACCGTGACCCTGGCGGAAGGCACCGAGATGGTCATGCCCGGCGACAACGTGTCGTTCGGCGTTGAACTGATCGCACCGATCGCGATGGAGCAGGGCCTGCGCTTCGCCATCCGCGAAGGCGGCCGCACCGTCGGCGCCGGCGTCGTGTCGAAGATCGTAGAATAATCCGTAGGCCAGGCTTCAGCCCGGCACATCGGTGAACAAACGAAGGCCGCTCCATAAAGGGGCGGCCTTTTTTGTAAGTTATTGTATCGAAGGCCTTCGACCGACTCGTAGGCCGGGCTTCAGCCCGGCGCGTCTGTGACCCTAATGAAGGCCGCAACAAGAACATCAAGGCGGGGTGTGTCCCGCCCGATGAGTTCAACGAAATTCAGTTTTGCGGATAAAGCCAACTATGCAGTCGCGAGTTGGCAGATCAGCCCAACCCGCCTTCAGCTGCGGCCCGTACGGCCCGAATATTCTCGCCGTAAACCTCGGGCCGATCAACTGATCCGCCTTTGAACACGGCAGACCCGGCCACCAGCACATCAGCCCCCGCTGCGGCAACAAGGGGCGCTGTCTGGGGATCAACACCGCCGTCGATCTCGATATGCACGGGGCGGTCACCAATCATCTGGCGCAATTTGCGGATCTTGCCAGTCATGTCGATGAACTTCTGGCCGCCAAAGCCGGGGTTCACGGTCATGACGCAGACCAGATCGGTGAGGTCCAGCAGATGTTCGACCGCCTCAGCCGGGGTGCCCGGGTTCAGGGCCACGCCTGCCTTCATGCCCGCGGCGCGGATCGCCTGCAGCGTGCGGTGGGTGTGGGCCCCTGCCTCGACATGCGCGGTCAGAATGTCGGCGCCTGCATCAGCGTAGGCCTGGATGTATGGATCGACCGGCGTGATCATCAGGTGCACGTCCATGACCGTCTTTACATGCGGGCGGAACGCTTTGACGGCTGGCGGGCCAAAGGTCAGGTTCGGGACGAAATGGCCATCCATTACGTCAACATGGACCCAATCCGCGCCCTGCGCTTCGATGGCCTGAATTTCTTGCCCGAAATTGGCAAAGTCGGCGGACAGAATGGACGGCGCGATCTTGATGGTGCGGTCAAAGCTCATATTGGCCTCGTATCAGCTGAAGAGTCGCGGATGCGTATACCCGTGAGGCGGGGCGATGGATACCCCCCGCACGTGTCGTGCCGTTACAAAACTTTCACTACGCTGACACATATCCGTTGAACGGCATCTGTAGCAGTCCGCCAACATGAATTGGGGGTGGCACGTGCTGCGTATCAAGAAACTGACCAAACGCTTTGGTGACAATGTTGCCGTGAATGCCGCGACGCTGGATGTGGACAAGCCATGCATGATCGGGATCATCGGACGGTCGGGCGCGGGCAAGTCCACCCTGCTGCGGATGATTAACCGCCTGACGGATGCCAGCGAAGGTGAAATCCTGTTTGAAGGCCGGGACATCACCCAACTGAAAGGCCGTGACAAACGCGCCTGGCAGGCCGATTGTGCGATGATTTTCCAACAGTTCAACCTGGTGCCGCGCATGGATGTGGTTTCGAACGTGCTGCATGGCACGCTCAACCGTCATTCGACGCTGGCCGCTATGTTCAACCTGTTCCCGATGGATGAAATTCACCGTGCCATCGACATCCTGGACCGGTTGGGGATTGCGGAACACGCTCCGAAACGGGCCGAGGCCTTGTCGGGCGGCCAGCAACAGCGCGTGGCGATTGCGCGGGCTCTGATGCAGGACCCGAGGATTATTCTGGCGGATGAACCAATTGCCTCGCTGGACCCGATGAACGCACAGGTGGTGATGCAGGCGCTGCGCCGCATCCACGAAGAAGATGGCCGCACTGTCATCGCCAACCTGCACACACTGGACACTGCACGTCGCTATTGCGACCGCGTGGTTGGTATGCGCGACGGGCGCATCGTGTTCGATGGGCTGCCCGAGCAACTGACCACGGGCGTTGCTCGCGAGATCTATGGTGCCGATGCCAGCTTTTCGGAAGAAGCGACATCAACGGAAATCGAAACGCTCGACGCCACGCGAAAGGCGCTGATGGAAGCAGAAGCAACCATTTGAGCCGTCCCAACCCCTTTCATCGCCCGGCCCGATGAGAGGCCGGGGTTATCAAACTGGAGAGAGACAGATGAAAAAACTGATTGCTGCCTTGGTCGCAACCACAACACTGGCCGCACCGGTCATGGCTGAAGAAATCAGCGAGTTTCGTATCGGCATTCTGGGTGGCGAGAACGCTCAGGACCGGATGAGCAAAAACGAGTGTCTGCGCGAATACACCGAAGAACTTTTGGGCGTTCCGACCAAATTGTTTGCCCCTGCCGACTATAACGGAGTGATACAGGGGCTGCTGGGCGGCACGATTGATGTCGCCTGGCTGGGTGCGTCGGGCTATGCCAAAACCTATCTGAGCGACCCCGAAGCGGTTGAGCCGGTACTGGTCAAGGTGAACACCGATGGCGGTTACGGCTATTACTCGGTTGGTTTTGCACGCAAGGACAGCGGCATCACCTCGCTTGAGGACATGAAGGGCAAGGTTTTTGGCTTTGGTGACCCGAATTCGACCTCGGGTTATCTGATCCCGTCGATCGAGATTCCCCAGGCCACCGGAGCAACCATGGAATCGGGTGACTATTTTGCTGAGGTGAAATTCACCGGCGGTCACGAGCAGACAATTGTCGCGGTGAACAACGGTGACGTTGATGGCGGTGTGACCTGGGCTGATGGTCTTGGCGAGTGGGAAGACGGCTATCAGTCGGGCGCGCTGCGCCGTGCTGTGGATGCTGGTCTGGTCGACATGAACGATCTGGTCGAGATCTGGAAATCGGCACCGATCCCGGAAGGTCCGGTTGTACTGCGCAAGGCTCTGCCCGAGGATGTCAAGGCTCAGGTTACCGAATTGTGGAACACGCTGGATGAAAAAGACCGCGAATGTTTCTATGGTGTGGCTGCGGGTGAAGCCAAGAGCTTTGATCCTATCAAGCATGAGGCCTACGAGGTCATCATCGAAGCGCGCAAGCTGAAGTCCAACTAAAACTGCATATCCAATGATCGGGGTCTGGTGATGTACCGGACCCCGTTTTCCCTTCAGGAGCATTCCATGACAGACCTTACCGCAGGGTCCTTATCCGTCGATCAGATCCGCAACGACTATACAGCGATGACACGACGCAAGCGGGTCTATGGCGGCATTCTCCTGATCCTGTTCCTGTCGTTGATGGCAGCAGGGTTTCGCACAGCCGACAACCGGAATGCCGGCAGCTTTGTCGATGGCTGGCACCGTATTCTTGACTACCCCACAGAGGTTCTGTCCGAGGCGGGGGAAAAGATTGCCGAAATGCCAGCCAATCTGGTCTCGTTCTTCCCGGCTCTGGTCGAGACAATCAACATCGCGGCCGCAGCGACGCTTGTCGGCACAATTGTCGGGACGATTTTCGCCCTGATGTCGACACGCGGCATGGCGCTGTGGCCGTCAATGATCCCGCTGTTTCGCCGAATATCAGACATCTGCCGCGCCATTCCCGAGATTGTAATTGCTTTGGTTCTGATCTTCATTCTGGGCGGTGGCCCGGTTCCCGCGATGATCGCCATCGCGATTCACACTGCTGGCGCATTGGGCAAACTGTTTTCGGAGGTGAACGAGAACGCCTCGCTGAAACCGGTGGACGGGCTGCATTCCGTCGGTGCCAACTGGTCACAGCGGATGTATCTGGGGGTGATCCCGCAGGTCGGGCCAAACTATGTCAGCTACGCGCTGCTGCGGTTCGAAATCAACATCCGTGCCTCGGCCATTCTTGGATTTGTTGGGGCGGGCGGTTTGGGTTACGAGCTGCGCAATGCCATGTCCTGGGGGCAGGGGCGTTATGACGAAGCCGCAGCCATCTTCATTCTTCTGTTCGTTACAATCGTGGTCGTCGACCAGCTGTCAGGCTACCTGCGCGACCGCCTGACCCACGGCTCGGAAAAAGGAGCTTTGGCATGAGCACCTTCGCAACCAATCTGACTGTTGATGACCTCAAAGCCGAAACAGATCGCTTGTTCAACCGCAAGAGGTTGGTGAACTTCGGGTTGCCTGCTCTGGTTTTCGTCTATCTGGTCTATGTCTTCTTTGCTTTTGACGTGTCGGGCCTTGTGGGGCGCGCAAACTGGGCAAATGGCAAGACGCTGGTGGCTGACAGCTATAGCTACAAAACGCATATCGCCCGGGATAATCGCACCGGTGAAGTCTCTGCCGCCATCGAGGGTGAGCGCAAGGGGGCATATCCTGAAGGGCAGGCCCCCGAGTGGGTGGCACTGGGCGAGACAACTGTGATCGACCTTGAAAAGGGCCATGTCGTGCGTTTCGGTGCGCAGACGGTGGAATATGACATTCCCGGCTATGGCACCATTCGCGCAACACCCACGCGTTCGGCCGGTGTACAGGCGGAGTTGCCGGAGGGTGAGGTTCCGGAGTGGATCAACGTTTCTAAAAACCGGCTGTCTGTGACCACGGACGCAGGTCGTTTGACTGTCACCCGCAACCGGTCCGAGGTGTTTCGCTATTTCACAGGTTGGGAATTGTTCTGGTTCACGCTGGACAGCCCTTATTTCGGCAAGTCCTTCCCGGAACTGGCCGGACTGGCGGCGTCGGGCGAGGCGGGTGCGATCTTTAATGATTTCTGGACCAACAAGATGTGGCGCCATCAGGATGTGGCGTGGGCCATCTTCGAGACGATGCTGATGGCATTTCTGGGCACGTTTGGCGCGGCGATTGTGGCCCTGCCATTGGCCTTCCTTGCGACGCGCAATTTCAACCGGATGACATCCATCCGCTTTGCGATACGGCGTGTATTCGATTTTGTGCGCGGCGTAGACGCGTTGATCTGGACTGTGGTTCTGGCCCGCGCCTTTGGCCCCGGCCCGTTGACCGGTGGGCTTGCCATTCTGGTGACGGACACCGGGACATTCGGCAAGATATTCTCGGAAGCGTTGGAAAACGTGGATCAGAAGCAGATCGAAGGTGTGCAGTCCACGGGTGCGAACGCCCCGCAACGGTATCGGTTCGGCGTTATCCCTCAGGTCACGCCTGTTTTGCTGAGCCAGCTTTTGTACTTTCTCGAATCCAACACCCGCAGTGCGACGGTGATCGGTGCAATCACGGGGGGCGGTATTGGCTTGCTGCTGACGCAAGCAATCATCACGCAGAAAGACTGGGAAGAGGTCGCCTACTACATCATCCTGATCATTCTGATGGTGATGCTGATGGATTGGTTTTCGGGCTGGCTGCGCCGCCGTCTGATCCAGGGCGAGTCGGGTAAAAAGCCCAGGCCGCGCACACCCGATCCCAAACCGTTCCTGTTGCCCTGAACCGGGATTGGAAGGACAAGAAAACAGCGCGGTTCAGTGCGGCGCAACCGTTTGAAAAAGTGTCACAGAGCTTTTGCACGACCGTTCATCCGATTGCCGGATAACGTCGGCCCAAAGGCAGTTTATCCGGATTTCGCGCCACGCCCAACGGGATGAGACCTCCGGCAGGAGGTCGAGATCGAGCGGCAGGGATAGTGGTTTACTCTTCGTTCAGCGTCAGCGTGACACGCTCACCAGCAAAGACGGTTCGGCCATATTCGACGGGTGCGCCGTCCGGGTCCGCGTTGACACCGACCGAAAACAGCACCGGAGCACCTTCGGTCAGTTGCAGATGAAGGGCTTGCGTTGCTGTCGCGCCGCGCGCGGTCAATCGGGTCGAGATGCGGGTGTAGTCCGCGATGCCGCTGCGTTGCAGGGCTTTTGTTACTGACTGGGTCTCGGTCAGCGCCTGTAACAGGTTTGGAAAGCGTTCTGCCGGGAAGACGCTTTGAAAAACGGCTATGGGCTGCCCATCCGCCAGCGATAACCCGTCATAGACATGCACCGGGTCCCCTTTGCTCAGACCCAGTGCTTCGGCCTCGGCTTCATCTGCCGCACGTGTGGTCAGGGCCAGGATTTTCTTTCCCGGTATCTTGCCGCTGGCCGAGACGTTCTTGTGATATCGAACCCTTTTGCCAATCGGATAGTCGGTTGGCCGCGCCGCCACAAAAACGCCCGCACCGCGCCGGGCATGAACCAGACCTTGTTCCGACATGTCAGCCAACGCGCGCCGCACTGTGTGGCGGTTGACACCGTATTGGGCGGCCAGCTGCGCTTCGGTCGGCAGGCGGTCACTGGTTTGATACCGCCCTTCGGCAATGTCCGAGGTCAGGCGCAGGGCAATGCTTTTCCAGATCGGCGTTTTGCTCATGTCACCAAATCTTCACACAGTTGGAGATTGCGTGTTGCGCACACGCAGGTTAATATTTGTCTAGTTGTATAGTTCATATAGACAACCCGGCCAAGAGGCTTTGATGACAGATCAGACAGAAATCGCGAACGGGGCGCGCAGGGATTGGATGGGATTGCTGGCCCGTGCACCTGACGACACCCTGATGACCTTGTGGGACGGGATTGAGACCCGCCCGAGCTTTGACTGGCTGCGCCGCCCCGAGGTCGGGAGCGTGATGGTGCGTGGTCGCACCGGCGGCACCGGAGCGCCGTTCAACCTGGGTGAAATGACGGTCACGCGCTGTTCTGTGGTGTTGCAGGATGGAACTGTTGGTCACGGTTATGTTCAGGGTAGATCGAAACCCAAGGCCGAAGCCGCAGCATTGATTGATGCGATGATGCAGACCGGGGCAGCGGATGAGGTGCAGGCGCGGCTGCTCGACCCGCTTCAGCAGCAAATGCAGGCGGTCAAAAGCACTCGCGCGGCCAAGGCAGCGGCCACCAAGGTTGAGTTTTTCACGCTTGTTCGGGGGGAAGATTGATGGCCGCGCAAACACAGTTTTCCGGGGGCTTTGAAAACGCACCTGTCGATGCTGCACATGCGTTCCGCGCTGCGATGACCGTCATGGCATGCCCGGGCGACATACGTGTGCTATCGGGCGGCGAACCTCCAGCGCCCCTGTCCGTGGCGGCCGGTACACTGCTGCTGACGCTGTGCGACCCCGAGACCAGGGTTCACCTGGCCGGAGGCACCGATACCGCCGCAATCCGCAATTGGCTGACATTCCACACGGGCGCCCCGCTCGTATCCGCAGCAAAGGCTGATTTTGCCGTTGGCACGTGGGAGGCATTGGGACCGCTTAACGCCTATCGCATCGGAACGCCGGAATACCCGGATCGTTCTGCGACCCTGATTGTGGAATGCGACCGGCTAGAGCAGAGCGGTGCCGTTCTGAGCGGCCCCGGCATCAAAAAGACCGCGCGCCTGTCTCTGCCGGATATTCCGGCGCTTCAGGGGAACGCGATGCTCTACCCTCTGGGGTGCGATTTCTTCTTTACCTGCGGCAACAGGGTTGCGGCCCTGCCACGCAGCACGCAGATCACGTCGGAGGCGTAAGCGATGTATGTTGCTGTCAAAGGGGGTGAAAAAGCCATCGAGAACGCCCACGCCTGGCTGGCCGAAGAACGCCGGGGCGCGACCGATGTGGCAGAACTGAGCCTTGCACAGATCCGCGAACAGCTAAGCCTTGCAGTGAACCGGGTCATGGCGGAAGGCTCGCTATATGACCCCGACCTGGCTGCGCTGGCGATAAAGCAGGCGCGGGGCGATCTGATTGAGGCGATCTTTCTGATCCGCGCCTATCGCACCACGCTGCCGCGTTTTGGCCATTCCAATCCGGTCGAAACAGGTGAGATGGCCTGCGACCGTCGGATTTCGGCCACGTTCAAAGATGCACCCGGTGGGCAGGTTCTGGGGCCGACGTTCGACTATACCCATCGTTTGCTGGATTTCAAACTGGCCGCGGATGGTGATGTCCCGAAAGTTCCGGAAGGTTCAGCGCGGCAGGAACCGACGCCGCATATCACTGAATTCCTGAAAGACGAGGGCCTCATTCAGGACGAGCCGACAAGTGATGACAACCCCGGCGACCTGACGCGCGAACCGATGGAATTCCCCGCCAATCGCCCGTTGCGCCTGCAATCGCTGACACGCGGGGATGAGGGTTTCGTGCTGGGCATGGCTTATTCCACCCAGCGCGGTTACGCACGCAACCACGCGTTTGTGGGTGAATTGCGGATCGGCAAGGTTGCTGTTGAAATGGACATCCCCGAGTTGGGTTTTGCCATAGATATCGGCGAGGT
This sequence comes from Ruegeria sp. O6, assembly GCF_056535045.1. NCBI lineage: Bacteria > Pseudomonadati > Pseudomonadota > Alphaproteobacteria > Rhodobacterales > Roseobacteraceae > Ruegeria > Ruegeria sp. O6. The sequence goes on from NZ_JBQERM010000002.1 coordinate 260,423, forward strand.
CGAACTGACCGAGTGTGAGACGGTGAACCAGTTCAAGGGTTCAAAAACCGAGCCGCCTCAGTTCACGCGCGGTTATGGTCTGGTCTTTGGTCAATCCGAACGAAAAGCCATCGCGATGGCCTTGGTTGATCGCGCGCTGCGGTGGAAGGAACTGGGCGAAGACAATCTGGGCGCGCCTGCGCAGGATGAAGAATTTGTTCTGAGCCACGCGGACAACATTCAGGCGACCGGTTTTCTCGAACACATCAAGCTGCCGCATTACGTGGATTTCCAGTCCGAGCTTGAACTGGTCCGCAAACTGCGCCGCGAGGCTGACGCGCGGATCACGTCAAAGGAGGCTGCGGAATGAAGGCTGTCGTTTTTGATATCGGCAACGTTTTGATCCAGTGGGATCCGCATTTGGCATGGCTGGATGAGATGGGTAGCCGCGAGGCGGTGGCAGAGTTTCTCACTCGTATCGATTTCCCCGAACGTAATCTGCGGGCCGATGGCGGTGAGGATTTCGCTGATCTGGCTGCTGAACTGGAAGATGCTGACGACCAGCGACGTCTGAGTTCTTATGTTGAGCGCTATGCCATGACCGTCCCACACAAGATCGAGGGAACTTGGCGATTGCTCCATCGTTTGAAAGAACAGGGCACCCCGGTTCATGCGATCACCAACTGGTCAGCGGAAACATGGCCCGTTGGTGTTGGTGTGCATCCTGAGCTGGGCGAGGTCTTTGGCGTGACCGTAGTGTCAGGTCAGGAAAAGCTTTTGAAACCGCAGCCCGAGATTTTCCGTCGGATGTGCGACCGGGCCGATCTTTCCCCTCAGAACTGTATCTTTGTCGATGATAGCCCAAGAAACGTGGATGGAGCCCGCGCCGTTGGCATGGACGCCATACATTTTACCAGCCCTCAGGCCTTTGAAGTAGCCTTAACTGCGCGGGGACTGCTATGAGCGCGTACAACTTTGCATATTTGGACGAACAAACCAAACGGATGATCCGCAGGGCCATCCTGAAGGGCCTGGCTATTCCAGGGTATCAGGTGCCCTTTGCCAGCCGTGAAATGCCGATGCCTTATGGCTGGGGCACCGGAGGGGTGCAGGTCTCGGCCGCGACGCTGACGCCTGAGGATACGCTCAAGGTCATCGATCAGGGTGCGGATGACACGACCAACGCAGTGTCGATCCGCAAGTTCTTTGAAAAGACCGCAGGTGTGGAGACGACCGAGGAAACCGAGAAGGCGACGGTGATCCAGACCCGCCACCGCATCCCCGAGGCGAAGCTGCGCGAAGATCAGATTATCGTTTATCAGGTGCCGATTCCGGAACCTCTGCGCTTCCTCGAGCCGCGTGAGACCGAGACACGCAAGATGCACAGCCTTGAAGAATATGGGCTGATGCATGTGAAGCTATATGAGGATATCAGCCAGCACGGGGCGATCTCGACCGCTTACGCCTATCCGGTGAAAGTGTCTGGCCGCTATGTGATGGACCCGTCCCCGATCCCGAAATTCGACAACCCGAAGCTTGAAATGGATGCAATCCAGCTGTTCGGTGCCGGGCGCGAGCAGCGCATCTACGCAGTGCCGCCACATACCAGGGTCGTGAGCCTCGATTTCGAGGATTACCCGTTCGAGGCCACCAAGGCCGATCATCCCTGTGACCTGTGCGGGGCCGAGGACAGCTATCTGGATGAAGTCATTTTGGATGATGCGGGCAACCGAATGTTTGTCTGTTCGGACACTGATTATTGCCGGTCGCGCCGCGCGGCCGGCCATGTGGGCCGCTTGGCCGAGGAGAACGCAGCATGACCCCCCTGTTGCAGGTCAACGGCATCGAAAAGCTCTATGGTGCGCGGATCGGATGCACGGATGTAACTTTTGATCTCTACCCCGGTGAGGTGATGGGAATTGTCGGCGAAAGTGGCTCGGGCAAGTCGACCCTGCTGAATTGTTTGGCGGGTCATCTGGTGCCCGATGCGGGGCAGGTGATCTTTGACACGCGCGCGAACGGGCCGGTGGATACGGTGACCATGTCGGAGCCCGAACGCCGGATGTTGAGCCGTACCGACTGGGCCTTTGTGCATCAGCATGCACGTGACGGCCTGCGGATGTCAGTTAGTGCCGGAGGCAATATTGGTGAACGGCTGATGGCCGTGGGCGAGCGCCACTATGGTGACATCCGAGACAAGGCCATTGACTGGCTGGGCCGGGTCGAGATCGAGGCGGCGCGCGTTGATGACCGGCCCACCGCGTTTTCGGGCGGGATGCAGCAACGTTTGCAGATCGCCCGCAATCTGGTGACTGGCCCGCGACTGGTGTTCATGGACGAACCGACCGGGGGGCTGGATGTCTCGGTTCAGGCGCGATTACTGGACCTCTTGCGCGGCTTGGTGCGTGAAATGGGGCTGAGCGCGATCATCGTGACCCATGATCTTGCTGTGGTGCGCCTGTTGGCCGACCGGTTGATGGTGATGAAGGATGGTCATGTGGTTGAGGCCGGGCTGACCGATCAGGTGCTGGATGATCCCCAACACGCCTATACGCAACTGCTAGTGTCCAGCGTTCTGCAGGTTTGAGTATTTGGGAAAAGGTGAAGCAATGATTGAACTGATCAATGTGAGCAAAAGCTTTACCCTGCACAATCAGGGCGGTGCTGTTATCCCGGTGATGGAAGGCGCGTCGTTGAGGGTTGAACCGGGTGAGTGCGTTGCTTTGACCGGGGCGTCTGGTGCGGGCAAGTCCACGCTGATGCGCGTGATTTATGGCAACTACCTGGTGGCCTCTGGTCAGGTGCTGGTTGGAGGTCTGGACGTGGCAAAAGCCGAGCCGCGCCAGATCTTGACCCTCCGCCGGGAAACGCTGGGCTATGTCAGTCAATTCCTGCGGGTCGTGCCGCGGGTGCCGACACTGGACGTTGTGGCAGAGCCTTTGCTGGCCGTGGGTTGCGACAGAATTGAGGCGCTGGAGAAATCCGCCGAGTTACTGAAGCGGCTGAACATTCCTGAGCGCTTGTGGACCCTGAGCCCCACAACCTTTTCGGGCGGCGAACAGCAGCGGGTGAACATTGCGCGTGGCTTTGCGCATGACTACCCGGCGATGTTGCTGGACGAACCGACGGCAAGTCTGGATGTGCAGAACCGCGAAACCGTGTTGTCGCTGATTGAAGAGGCAAAAGGACGTGGCGCGGCGATTGTCGGGATATTCCACGACCTCGATGCCCGTGAGCGCGTCTGTGACCGCGAAGTCAATGTCGCTGACTTCACGCCGGGACTGGCGGCATGACACTTGCCCCTGTCATAGCGATTGTTGGCCCCTCGGGCGTTGGCAAAGACAGCGTCATGGAAGCGTTGGAGGCACAGGTGCCTGGCGTCCGGCGGGTGCGAAGGGTGATCACCCGCCCCGCAGGCGAAGAAGGCGAGGATTTTGACCGGGTTTCGGTTGCAGAATTCCAGCAGATGGAACAGGCAGGCGCTTTTGCCCTCAGCTGGCCTGCGCACGGACTGTTCTACGGTATCCCGGACGAGATTTTGCGACAGCGTCAGGGGGCGATTGCGGTTCTGGTCAATCTTTCCCGCGGGATTCTTTTGCAGGCGCAGAAGGTGTTTGGAGATCTGATTGTGATCTCTCTGACGGCAGATGTCGGAGTTTTGGCGCGGCGCCTGTCCGCTCGGGGACGGGAAAGCGCAGACGAGCAGGCGCGGCGGTTGTGTCGCGCCAAAGTGGCGTTGCCGGATGGTCTGAACCGGGTCATCCAAATTGACAATTCCGGCGCGCTGGAAGACACGGTTGCCGAAATCCTGCGCCGCCTTCAACCGGAAAGCGCGTAGCGATGGATCAGGTGAAACCGCCCTTCTTCCGCCTCGCCCATCAGGGCAAGATCAGTGATCTGGAAAGGTTGCGGCAGCAAGGGGCTCAGATGGGTGTGCAGTGCTTCTTGGGTTGCCCTGAGGGTTGGTTTGTCCAGTTTACCGCTGAGCGTGATGTGAAATCGAAACGCGTCCAGCACGTGGGGATAGCCCCATTGGGTCAGATTAGCGTCCTGCTCGGGGGTCAGTCCCGCGGCGCGGCGGCGCGTCAGTTCGGCCTGAGTGGCAGGTGCGCGAAACCGGTCGAGATCGCGAACACAGGCCGCGGCCAACGCATTCAGCGCCTGCGTTTCACCCAGCGGGCACAGGGCCAGAAAACGTCCAAGACGGGTAATTTCCAGACCGTCGAGTGTGATGGGCTGCCGAGTTGCAGCCAGCGCAATGCACGCCTGATGCAATGCGTCAAAGGTCAGGCCGTCGCGCAACCGGAACGGCGGTTTCAGGGTCGCGTGCAGCCCGTATTTGCGCGGCACCTCAGTGATGGTCGCTATGTCGATGCCACCCATGATCGGATGCGCGACCTGCGTTCCCTTTGCCATGTCCCAGCCCAGCCAGCTGGTTGCAAATTCCGTCCAGGCCACCCCGGCGGGTGGCGCAAAATAGATCGCGTATCGCGTGAATGTCACATTGGCCTCCTATTAAGTGGCCTTCCAATACCTCAGATTGCGTAAAGTTCAGATGACAGAAGACTTGATCCTTGCCAATGCCACGCTTGTGTTGCCGAATGAAACCGTGATCGGTTGTGTTCGAATAGCAGGTGACACTATCATCGAAATCGACACCGGGCGTGCAGTTCCCGCTGGTGCGATAGATTGCGAAGGCGACTATGTCAGCCCCGGTCTTGTCGAGTTGCACACGGATAATCTTGAACGCCATATTCAGCCGCGCCCCAACGTGCATTGGCCCCATGCTGCCGCCATTCTGGCCCATGACGCGGAACTGGCCAGCGTGGGGATCACAAGTGTGTTCGATGCGATGCGGGTAGGTTCAATCCCCTCCGGTGCAGGACGGTACGGAAAATATGCCCGCGGCCTGTCGCGGGAGTTGTGGGATCTGCGCGAGCAGGATGCGCTCAAGATCAGCCATTTCCTGCATTTGCGGGCAGAGGTGTGTTCCGAGACACTGATCGAAGAACTGGACGAGTTTGGACCCGAGGACAGGGTTGGCCTTGTGTCCATCATGGATCACACCCCCGGCCAGCGTCAGTTTCGCGACATGGGCAAGCTGGAATCCTTTCTGAAGGGCAAATATGCCATGGACGATGATACGTTCTTTCAGCATGTGGCTCAGCTGAAAAGCCTACGGGATCGCAACGGTGATGTGCACGAGGTCGAAACCGTCAAGGCCGCGCGCCGATTTGGGGCCGTGCTTGCCAGTCATGACGATACGACCGAAGATCAGGTGAAGATCTCGGCAGGTCACGGCATTCGGCTGGCTGAGTTCCCCACAACGGTGGAAGCTGCGCGAGCGTGTCATGATCACGGTATCAAGGTCATGATGGGCGCGCCAAACGTTGTTCGCGGTGGCTCTCATTCCGGTAATGTTGCGGCCAGCGAATTGGCCGAGCTTGGGCACCTGGACGTGATGTCCTCGGATTACGTGCCGTCGGCCTTGTTATTGTCTGCGGTCATGCTGGGTGAAATGTGGGGCGATATGGCGCGTGGAATGAAGACCGTCACATTGGCCCCGGCGCAGGCCGCCGGGCTTGAGGATCGTGGCGAGTTGCGCGCCAATGCCCGCGCCGATGTTATCCGTTTCCGGATGCGCGCAGGTGTGCCAGCCCTCAACTCGGTTTGGGCGCGAGGTCGCCGTGTGGCGTAATCAGGCCGTATAGAACAGGTAACGGTCCGGTGCGATCGTCTCGGGCCCTTTGATCTGGTTGAAGCCGACAAGGGGCTGGCCGGATATCAACAACCCTCCGGGCCGCATGACCTGCGCGATCAACGGGCTGAGGCGTGCGGCCTCGGCCACATCTTCGTGTTTGATGCCACGTCCGAAATCATAATGCGCCAACGCGATCTTGTGCCCCTCGGCCATCAGTTTCCGCAGCATGGGTTCAGCTTCGCCTTGCAGGAAATCTTCGGCTGGTGGGGTGCTGTCAGGGTGGCATTGCAGCACACGATCCATCACCCAGATCCGTCGGTTCGGCAGGATCTCTCGCAGGTGGTCATAGGTGCGGCCATTGCCTAGCCCCATATCCAGCACATCGCCAGTTTGGTCACTGATCTGTTCGGCTGCCCAGTTCAGCCCGTCACGTTGGGCCGTCAGTCGGCGCAGCATGGAATCCAGTCGGCTCATGACGATGTCCTTATTCGTTCTTCGGTGCGACCCAGAGTGTGGCAGGACCGTCCAGCAGATGTTTCAACAACGCCTCGGTAAAGGCCCAGATGTCCTGATCATGGACCAGGTGATGGGTCAATACTCCAAACGGCTCGGCGTTGTCTGCGCGGCCTTCGCGCCTGTCCCGCAGGAGGTTAACTGTCTGAGCGATCAGGTGGTCCGGAGAGATCAGACCGCGTGAACCCCGCCAGCCAATCGGGTCAAGATGTGTGTTGACCTGCTCAAGCCCCGCAGCCGCCATTTTCGTTCTGCGGGGCGTTGCCGTAGAAAGAATGCGGTATCCCAGTGACGGAAGATGTTCGATGACTTCTGGTGCAATGCGGTTCCACGGAGGGACAAACATCGGCCGCACGGTTTTGCCGAACAAGGCGTCAAGGCGTGACAGTCCTGCCGCGGCATCGGCAACAACCTCGTCCAACGGACGGTTGAGGCGAAACTCGGCTTTCTTCTCACTGGCGGGCGCATGGTTCTTGTGGGACCACCCGTGGACCACAGGGATGAGAGTTTCGCCGCGCGTAACATAGTCGGCCAGCGCAGGGGTTGCCGCGTGGGGAATGACGGCCAGATGTACCGGCAGGCCCAACTGCGCGGCCAGATCGGACAGCCGGTCCAACTGTGGTGTCAGGTCGATCGCGTCATCGTCTCGCCACCACAGCGGCAACGTCAGGCTCGCTGCATGCCAATGGGTCAGTTCGATCTCAAGTGGGTACCAATCCGGGTTCATGTACGCCATTCCAGCAGGTGTTTTGCGATCTCTACGGTTTGGGCCGCGCCATCAAATCCGAAATCTTGCTGTGCGCGGGGTCCATCTGAAATGACGCGTTCTACGGCCTGCGCCATCGCTTGCCCGCTCAGGGTTCGGCTGAGAAGCACCTCGATGGCTGGCAAACTCGAAAGGCTTTGCCCTCGCAGCCCCTGTTCAACCTCTTTGCCATCATCGAATGGGACAAAAACAGCGGGTGTTCCGCTTTGCAGAATATCCATGGCGGTGTTGTAGCCGCACATGCTGACCGATGCAGCCGCATGGGGCAGCATCTGGCGAAAATCCGGGCGCACGGGTTCCAGAATTGCCGAGGTTCCATCAGCCATTTGGGACAGCTCGGCTATTCTCGCCTTGGCATCCGTCCCGCCGACCAGCAGGCGCCAGCACCTGTTGGGCATCTGGCGGGCGGCCTCGATGGCCGCGCGAAAGATCGGTTGCCCCACAGAACCGCCGCCGGCACTGACAAGGATTTCGCCCTGCCCAACGGCATCAGGATGCGGTTGAGGCAGTTCCGGCGCAACAAAGCCGGTATAATGCAACCGTTCCGCCAATCGGTCAGACACCGGCCAACTGACCGAAAGCGGTGTGACACTTTCGGTCGAGTGAACAAGAATGCCGTCAAAAAAGCGGGTGACGATATCTTCTGTCCGCTGGGCCTTGGCAGGTTTGGAAGGCGGGGCCAGAATATCCCGGATCGATCCCAGGATGATCGGAGGCCGAGGCAGGACCCGTGCCGCATTCAGGGCCGCGTCGAACTCCGCTGCCAGCGACCGGCGACCAAAGGGGTAAAGCTCGGTTACCAGGATTTGCGGCTGAAAGCTGTTTACCGCCTGCACCATGGCTGTCACACGCGCGCGCTGATAATCCGCGTCAGCCTCGACGCCGCTTTCAGTCAGAAGCCGGGTGAAATTGGTTCCATCTGATCTGAGTGGCGGCAAACCGAACAGGGTTAGCCCGCTGCTGTCCAGTTGAGGCGCAGGCATCCCGCCCGAGACGACCATGACTTGGTGGCCGTCATCCCGGAACGCCCGGCCCAACGTCAGGGCCCGGCTTAGATGCCCTGTTCCCAAAAGGTGCGTGACAACGATCATCACCTTCATGGCATCGGCCCATGTTTGATCAGGCGAACGGGGTCCGGGTCTGCGGTCATTGTGTCCATATCAACGATATACAGCCGATTGCGCTTGATCTTGAAGGGGGCGGGACTATCAAAATCCCAACCCCACGCCTGGGCGAGAATGACCCGCATGATGCCAATATGGCAGACCGCGACTGTATCCTGTCGCAGTCCGGACACCCAGGGGCGCAGCCTGGTCCAAACCTCGGCAGGGCTTTCACCGTGAGGCGGGCGAAATTCCCAGCTCCAGTCTTCGATATGGCGATACCCGCTGGTTTCATCGGCGATCAGGTCGACACCTCGAAGCCCCTCCCAGTCGCCCCAATTCATTTCAATCAGCGCGTCCGAGGTTTTCGTTGCGCGCCCAGACACGATCCGCGCCGTTTCACTGGCGCGCAGCAACGGGCTGGACCAGATATCAGCGGCGGCCCATGGGTCAGGCAAGCGATACCCGGCCAGTTCAGACCGCGCGTCGTCATCCAGTGGAATATCACTGCGCCCCTGAATGCGCCCTGCGCGGTTCCAGTGGGTATGCCCGTGGCGAAGCAGTGCAAGACGGGTCATGATACATCCTTCAACAAGGGCCGTAGATGCGCCCACAATCGCTCGGTCGCCTGAGGCATAAGATGACGCCGGGCCACATAGCTGCGCGCATTCGCCCCAAGCGCGTGGCGCTGCGCAGTATCCTCCAACAGGTTTTGCATGTGATCGGCAAGCCCTCTGGCCCCAGCATCAACCGATGGGTAAACCGCAGGTGCCAGCACATCCCGAACGCCGGGGCGGTCCTGTGCGATCACGGGCAGGCCTGTCGCCTGCGCCTCGAGATAGACCATCCCATAGGCTTCGTTCACGCCGGGCCAGACAAGCAGGGATGCGTGTTGGTAGATTTTCTGTAAGTCCGCCCGGTCGAGCTGGCCCAGAAAGTGCACCCGGCTTCCGAACGGCACCATCAACGCTTCAACATCCGGCCGCGCCGGTCCGTCCCCCGCGATGTTCAGGTTCCAGTCACATGTCAGGTGCGAAAGGGCTTCGGCCAAAATCCGGTAGGACGCCAGCTTGTCCCCATGCCGCATCATTCCGACAGTAAGCATGGGGCCGTCCCCGGCCGTAGCCACAGGCAACACGGTTTCAAGCAGAAATGGCGGCAATTCAACCAGTGCCTGCTTGCCAAAACGGTCCCGTTCCAACGTAATCAGGTCATTGGCAGTGTGGTAGAAAATGATATCCGCTGCATCACACGCCTGATGCGCCGCTTGGGCGAAATCGGCCCACGGTCCGTTCAGCCTGCTTGATGCGCGCGTGCTTTCCAATTGCACATACGGAATGCCGCGCGCCTGGCAGATCTTGGGGCCCAGCAGGTCGGGTGCTTTGTAGTAATTGTGATAAGTCACCCAAAGATCAGTATCAAAGGGCAACTCGGCGTTCAGCCGCTGTGCTTCAATCTCAGCCGCGCGAACAAGGGTTCGCTGTAGGTCCCGGTCCCCGTTCTTGTCATAGATGCGTAGGTCCGAGGCCAGTTCGACCTTATCCCCTTGCGCCGCCAAGGCGAGCATCAGGTTTCGCGCCATTTCGCGGTCGCCCGAGGGTTTCTGGCTGCCGGGGGATTTCATTGGCGCATAAAACGCAACCCGCGCCATTACGCGTCTTCCATGCTCAGGGTTTTCAGCCGTGCCGACAGCCGTGCAATACCAGGGTCCATTCGAAAATCTGCAATCAGACGGTCATAGGCTGCACGCGCCATAGTTGCTGCCGTTTCCGGATCAGCGGCCAGAGCTGAAATGGCCGAAGCCAATGCAGCCGGGTCGTCATCAGACAATACGCCATGCGTTCCGGATTGGATGAATTCCGGGATTGCCGAAACCGGTGTCGACAGGATCGGCAATAGCTGGGACGCGGCCTCCATCAACACGTTCGGCAATCCGTCACGATCCCCGTCCGCAGCAATACGGCTGGGCAGGACAAACAGGTCGGCCCTGCGCATGGCTTCGATCACCTCCGGCTGATCGCAGGCCCCCCTCCAGGTGATGCGGTTCGAGATACCAGCAGCGCGCGCCTGTGTGTGCAGAGTGTCCCCAAGACCCCCGCCGCCAATGTGGGTCCAATGCCAGTTCAGGTTTTCCGGCAGCAGTGTGAAGGCCGCAATAAGACGGTCAAAGCCCTTCTTTTCAACCAGTCGTCCAACGGAAATCATGTGAAACGGATCGCCAGCGGCGCGTATCCTGCGTTTTGGCGGTTCGGGGAAGCGCGACAGGTCCAGACCGTGATAGATAAGCTCCACGCGGTTGGGGTCATCAGCGAGGCTGCGCAGGTGTTCCGCGCCGATTGCCGTGCAGGTGGCCCCGAAAGCGGCCCCATACGTTGCGGCCTGCAGCTTTTCACGCTTTTCCCAATCCGGTGAGGTCCAGATATCCTTGGCATGGGCGGAAAAGCTCCATGGCAGACCGCGCATGATGGCCGCATATCGGGCGACCGACGAGGGAGTGTGCATGAAATGGGCATAGAGCCCCTGCGTCTGGGCGGGTAACTCGGCGGCCAGAACACATGCTTGCCCGAACCGGCGGATGCGGTTCGGCGTCGGGTCGCGGCGCAGGTCGTGCCGCCAGATCTTGTAGGCTTCGGCATAGCCGGGCAGGACTTGGGCGGCAGCGCGGGCCGCCCACACCCGCTGTGGCTCTTCATGCAGGTATTCTGGCAGATAGCGAACCTGCCCCGAGAAACGGTCGTGCAAAGGGTGACGTTTGGTGTCGGTTGGATGGCGCAGAGACCAGATGTCAAATCGGTGTCCGGCTTCCTGCAAGGCAACAAGTTCCTGCGCGATAAATGTTTCGGACAGTCGCGGCCAGCCTTTGACCACAACCGCCAGATTGGGAGCGGCCGAGTTCATCCAGTGGCTCGTTTCTGTTCCCGTGTCAGCAGGCTGTCAATGCGGTCGGTGACATAGTCCAAACCATCCAGCAATCCGCTTTGGATGGCCTGCGACGGCACAGATTGGTGCGGCAGGTTGCGGATGGCACGGATCATTGCGTCGGGTGTCAGGCTGTCGCGTTGTTCGTCCAGCATCTTGACCAGCCCCAGCTCTTCTGCGCGTGAGGCCCGTATCCACTGTTCCAGACGGGGTGTGGTGCGTGGAACGATGACGGCCCGTTTGTCGAAGGACAGGACCTCGCAAAACGTGTTGTAGCCGCCCATGCAGACCACGCCTTCGGCCCCGGCAAACAGCGTTTCGATCTGCGATTCAAATCCAACCGCGGTTACACGACCATTCAATGCGGCAACCCGTGCTTCGAATTCATTCCTCAATTCACCCGACAGGAATGGGCCATAGACCAGCACGGCACGCGGCGACAGGTCTGGGTCTTTCTCGTAGGCGGACAAGACGAGGTTGACCAACGCCTTGCCATCGCCCCCGCCGCCGGGTGTGATCAGGATATAGGGTTGCTGAGGCGGTTCCCCGACCGGGCCGAGATCTCGGCGCAGATATCCCGTCCAGTGAATGCGGGATCGCGCTGACGCGCTTAGCGGCAAGCCTTGCGTCGGGTCATAGATCGACTGTGATCCATAAACCCAAATCTCATGATAGAACCGCTCGGTCGCTTCGATGGCTTCTTTGCGCGCCCACTCGGCAGCCAGTACTTCGGGTTCGTCCAGCACATCACGCAGACCCAGAACCAGTTTCGTTCCGCAATGGCGTTCAAGGTATTTCAGTGTCGGCACCAGCTCACCCCGGAACCCTGTCGGTTCCTTGTCGACGACCAACACATCGGGGTCGAATTGCTGAACCGCAGTCTGGATCAATCCCGCGCGCAATTCGGTTACTTCGTCGATCCCCATTCCGATTGTACGCGCGGCATACGATCCGTCCGCGCGCTTGGTCACACCGGGCAGGCGCACATGGTCAACGCGGCGGGGAAAGGTAAAACGGCCTGCCACGGGCGAACCTGTCAGGATCAGCGCCGAGGCGCTTGGGTCCGCCTGCGTGATTGCCGCAGCCAAGGCGCGGGACCGGCGCAAATGCCCCAGACCGAACGTGTCGTGGCTGTAAAACAGGATACGCGGCGCGCGGTCCGGTTTAGAATTGGTTGTGCCAAGGCTCATAGTGTTGCCCGTCTTCTTGATCCCAGAGCGAAATCCGCGCGTTCGCAAGCGTTACTGTATATTTCAATCCCACGCTTGCCAAAGGCGGATTTGCGCACTTGCAAATGTTTCAAGCATTGCGATTTGGCAACAGCGTATTGACTGTTTCGCGACATATCGCACCACCGCCAGACAAGATCGCCTAATGAGAACGATGAAGACAATCGAGGCCGACCAGAAACCTTTGCTTGGTCATATTCAATTATTGAAAGATTGAAAACACCTGCGCTCATCAGAGTGCGCCAAGAACACGTCCTAACACGATATCGAGACGGTTTGATGCGAGTGTTTGAACTGCCTGAAATGCTTCTGTAATCTGACCAACATCAGGAAAACTGGATGCAAGACCCGATGAAAAATGATTTTCTGGCCGTATTGTTCTTTGCGTTGTGGGCCATTGTTCTGGGCGTTCCTAATGGTGCATTGGCGCAGTCATCCTTGATTCCCGGATATCCTTCAGGGTCGGGCAGTTCGTCCGAGGCCGACAAGGAAAGTGATCTGGCCGCTGCAATCCGCGCGGCCAGCGATGCGGGCGCAAGTGTCATTGTCATCGACAGTGCCGGTCAGGTTGTGACAACGGCAGGCGGAAAGGATGCAGGTTCGGAGGGCGCAGACAGCGATTCGAGCAACCCGATGGGTGACGGTTCGCAGCTGATGAAGGCGCAAGAGCGGTTCTCGAAATTCCGCGAGTCGATGAATTCCCGTCTCGAGGCGCTGCCCTATTCTATTTTTGAAGTACAGTACATCCTGCGCCAGACCAGCCCAGATGGCCGTATCCAGACCTATGTCGAGGTGTTAGGCTGGAATATCCTGTTCCTGTTACTTGGGCGGTGGCTGTCGATCGAGATTTACGGGAAACGGTTCGCGCGCCGCTGGGTGGTGGCGCGGATCAAGGACGAACCACAGGGCTATCGGGAAAAGATGCCGTTCCTGCTGTTCCGGTTCCTGATGGGGATCGGTGCTACGGTCTTTGCAATGATCATGGCTTTGATCGTCGGATATCTGATCTTTGGCGAGGCCGAGGATATCTCGGTCCAGTTCACGATCACCGCCATCTTTACGGCTTTTTTCCTGTCGCGCACGGTGTCGGACCTGTGGCGCATGGTCCTGTCGCCTTATCTGAGCCAATATCGATTACCGCCCTTTTCGGACAAGAATGCGCGCAGGCTGTACATCTGGGCGTCCGTGCTGGCGACCTATGATATTTCGGTCGTCCTGTTTTCCACCTGGGTCGCTGATTTTGGACTGAATTACAACGTCTACGCCATGGTGTATGGCAGTCTGACGATGCTGGGCGCGCTGGGCAATATACTGATGATCCTGTTCAACGCCCGTGCCATCTCGAACGCGATCCGGGGCGGGCGGGCATCCGATCAGGTGTCATGGCTGCTGCGGTTTGTGTCTTTTGGCTGGGCACCGGCATTGATCATCTATGTCGTTTTCAGCTGGTTCCGTCTGGCTGTTGATCTTGCGCTGGAGCATCCGACACCGCTGCCGCTGATTGCAAGCAGCTATCTGATCTTCATGTCCGTGGTCGTAGCCTATGGTGCAATGAACTATCTGCTGGAGCGATATTTCGACCGCTCGCGCATGATTAGCGAAATAAACGAGGAAGCTGCCGCAGCGGATGAAGGCGTCGGGACGGCGGATATACCCGAGGCTGAACAGCCGAAGCAGCATCTTCTGACTTATGAAGACCTGGCCCGCCGGGTAGCCGGAATTCTGGCTTTCGTGCTCGGGGCTTATGCGCTTGTCGTGATATGGTACCCGAACGCGGACTGGAGCGAGGATCTGCCGGTAGAACGTGCGCTGGATGTGATGGTCGTCCTGTTTATCGGGTACATCCTGTTTCATTTCTTTCGGATCTGGATCGACAGCAAGATCGCTGAAGAATCCGACGATGGCACCGAGGTTGAACTGGGCGACGAAGGCGGGGAAGGCGGGCAAAGCCGTCTGGCAACGTTGTTGCCACTTTTCCGGGGCGCAATTCTGGCTGTTGTCGTGGTCACGATCGTACTAATTGTCCTGATGGAACTGGGTATCAATGTCAGCCCGTTGTTTGCGGGTGCCGGTGTGGTTGGTCTGGCCGTGGGTTTCGGGTCGCAAACGCTGGTGCGCGACATTTTTTCCGGCGCATTCTTCCTGCTGGATGATGCGTTCCGGAAAGGGGAATATATCGACATTGGGGATGTGAAAGGGACGGTCGAGAAAATCTCGGTCAGGTCCATGCAACTGCGTCACCATCTGGGTGCGCTGAACACCATTCCCTTTGGCGAGATCAAAGTGCTGACCAACTATTCGCGCGATTGGGTGATCATGAAGCTGCCGCTGCGCGTGACCTATGACACCGATGTCGAGAAGGTTCGTAAATTGATCAAGAAACTGGGTCAGGAGTTGTTGGCCGATCCCGTAATCGGAGACAATTTCATCCAACCGCTGAAGTCACAGGGCGTGATCGAGATGCAGGATTCAGCGATGATCATCCGGGTCAAGTTCATGACGAAACCCGGCGACCAGTGGCTGGTTCGCAAAAAGGTCTATCAGGACATTCGCGAGCTGTTCGCGCGAGAGGGGATCAAGTTTGCGCATCGCGAGGTCACTGTAAGATTGGCAGATGGCAAAGAGGCGGAAGACCTGACGCAAAAACAGCGTGAGGCCGTGACAGGGGCTGTTCAGGCCGCAATTGACGAGGACTATCTGGACGATATCGGGCCGGATGGCGACGACCGGTAGAGAGTCCCGCCGCCGCCTTGTGTTGAGTCTCGGATGAGGTGCCCCCGAAAGCGTGAGGTCAGTTGGAAACGAAGGGCCAGACCGGGTCAGATGTGCCCAGTTTCGACGCCGGTAAATCCCATTGCAGCACAGTTTCACCGAGACTGAGGGCTGATCTGAGGCGGTGCCCTGGTCCCCAGCCCGAAACCTCTGTCGCAGGGGAGTAATCCGTGGGCGTCGGAATAATGGTCTCTGCCTCGACGTCGTCTTTGCCGAGAACCGCCAAAAGCTCGGCGGTGCGGGCAAGGGACAGATGCGCATGCATGATGGAATTGCCCGACGCGGCCTCGGCCAATGCGGAAAGGACGGCGGCTGCCATCAGGTAGCCGGTTGCGTGGTCCAAAGCCTGAACCGGCAATGGCGTCGGTTTGTCGGCGTCAGCCCACTCCATGCCCGCATGCGCAATTCCCGCGCTCATCTGGACAAGACTGTCAAACCCGCGCCGGGTCGACCAGGGGCCTTGCCAGCCATAGGCATTCAGCGTCACCTCGACCCTGTTCGGTGCCAGTTCATCGCGCTTGGCGCGGGTCAGGCCAAGTGCGTCCAAAGCGCCGGGCCGGTACCCATGAACGAATACATCCGCTTGGGGCAGAAGTTCTTGCAGCCTTTCCATGTCGTTGGTCGATTTCAGATCGAGATAAGCACAGTGTTTGCCTAGTGAAATGTCAGGGATCACGCCGGGTTCGTCCCAACCGGGCGGATCGATCCGCAAAACCTCGGCCCCGAAACCGGCCAATGTGCGTGTCGATACCGGACCTGCCAGAACGCGCGTCAGGTCAAGAACCCGCAACCCGGCAAGAGGTCTTGCAGGGGTTGCCTGCGGCCTCTCGCGTAGCTTGACGTACCGGGGGCCTTGCCAACCAATCAACGGATCGCGCGATACAGCGCGGCCCTGCGGATGTTCAAGCCACTCGGTCCGGCTGCGCATGGCAGCGGCCACACCGCCTTCGGCCACAATATCGGTTTCCAAATCGGATATGGCCCGGGTTCTGACGGCTTTTGTCACAGCTTCACGCTCTGGCGGGGTGCCAAGAACCTTCATCGCTGCCGCGCGATGGCGCGGCAGGTTGGTGTGCAGCCTGATCCAGCCATCTGACGCCCTGTAATCCCCCGCGACCGAATCCCACAGGTTTGGCATTTCCCAGCCGTCGGGCTTGAAGGAATAGCCGAACCACAACGATGCCAGCCGATGGTCGACGGCGATCTCGGGGGCTTTCTGGGTCAGGTTCAGCGCCTGCAAAAGCCGGGCCATTTCCTGCCCAACGGCTGCAAAGCTGGCCGTCGCCAGTTCGGAAACGGCAAAAGCACTTGGCAGAGCGCCAGTGCCGATCCTGCGATATCGGTCGGCGGCGGGAAGGGTGGCAAGAAGGCTCATTGCTGATACGGGTCCAGACTGTCGCGCAATCCGTCACCTAGAAAGTTAAAGGCCAGTACGATCACGATAATCGGCAGCATCGGGATTGCCGTCCAGGGGTAGATCTCGATCGATGCGAGGTTCTGCGCGTCATTCAGCATCACACCCCAACTGACCGCTGGTGCACGAAGGCCCAGGCCAAGAAAGCTCAGCGCGGTTTCCCCAAGGATCATTGCCGGGATCGACAGGGTGGCTGATGCAATCAAATGAGACATGAAATTCGGCAACAAGTGCTTACGGATCACCCGGCCCGAGCTTGCGCCCATCATTTCTGCGGCGCGTACGTATTCTTCCTCGCGCAGTGACAGGAACTTGGCACGGACCGAACGCGCCAGCCCGGGCCAGTCGAGGATGCCGAGGATGATCGAAATGATGAAGAATACGGCAACCGGGCTCCAGTTCGATGGCACGGCGGCAGACAGTGCCAGCCACAGCGGCAGTTCCGGCAGTGAACGCAGGATTTCGATGACCCGGTTGATGACCCAGTCAATGCGCCCCCCGAAATAACCCGCCATCGAACCGAACAGGATACCCAGAAAGAATGACACCGAAATACCGATCAGCCCCACGGTCAGCGACAGCTGCGCCCCATAGAGGATGCGGCTGAAGATATCGCGACCCAGCCTGTCGGACCCCCAGAGGAACAAGGTGGCACCATCCGGCGCGCAGAAAAGATGCCTGTCTGTCTTGATAAGACCCGCAAGTCGATATTCGGACCCTTCACAGAAGAACCGGATCGGGCGCGGGTCGTCAGTGTCAGGGACGAACTTCCACTGGAAGGTTTCCAGATCCGCCTCGGCGACGATTGGAAAAACATGAGGGCCAATAAAGGCGCCTTCGTAAAACCAGTTCACAGATTGCGGTGGCGCATACAGATGCTCTCCGTTCCGGTCATTCGGGCCATACGGCGCGATGAAACCGGCAAATGGGAGCATCAGGTAGCACATTAGCAGGAAAATGCCCGAGATCAGACCCAGCTTATGCGTGCGGAACTTGCGCCAGACCAACACCCAGTTGGGGGCATCCAGATCGGCGCGTTCCAGTTGCTGTATCGACGCCTGCGGATCAAACGGCGCGTCATCGACGTAGCGGTTGTCAGGAGTATCGGTCATGCTTCGCGCCCCTCATATCGTATGCGGGGATCCAGCATCACCAGCAGAATATCCGAGATCATCGTGCCGATAAGCGTCAGCAGCGCGACAAACATCAGGATAAACGCGGACAGGAATTGGTCCTGCGTTTTCAGTGCTGTCAGCAAAGTCGGCCCGATGGTTTGCAAGCCCAGAACGACTGACACCAGAACCGATCCCGACACCATAGATGGCAGAAGGTTACCGATATCCGCAACGAACGGGTTGAATGCCACGCGCAACGGATATTTCGCCAGCATCCGCGATGGGGCCATACCCTTGGCAATGGCTGTTTCCACATAAGGCTTACCCAGTTCATCGAGCATATTTGCCCGCAGGCGCTGCATCATAGCCGATGCGCCCGAGGTTCCGATAACAAAAGTCGGAACGATCAGGTGGATGAGAATGGATTTCATCTTGTCCCAACTCAGCGGCTGACCTTCGAATTGCGGGTCCATCAGGCCGCCGATAGGCAGGTTGAAATACCGATGCCCGTAGTAGAACAGGATCAGGGCCAGCAGGAAGTTTGGGGTCGCCAACCCCAGATAACCCACAAAGGCCGAGGTATAATCAATCCATGTCCGTGATCGCGCCGCTGCAATAACACCTAATGGAAGGGCAACGGCATATACAAACAGGATGGCGGCCAGATTGACGACGACCGTCAGCCAAAGCGTGTCGCCCACAATTTCAGATACAGGCCGGTCAAATTCAAATGACCAGCCGTAATTGCCTTGGATCAGACCGGAAAATCCGTGCGGTCCCGGCCAGAAGCCCACCCAGATCAGGTACTGTTCCCACATGGGGCGATCCAGAGCGTACTCGGCGCGCAGAAACTCGGCCTTGGCGACACCTGCTGACTGGCCCGAAGCCTGAAGTTCGGCAATCTGGTTGCTCAGGTAATCACCGGGCGGCAGGTTGATGATTATGAAAATCAAGACCGAGACTACCAACAATGTCAGCAGCATCGTGAAAAAGCGATACACCGCATAGCGCAGCATGACCATTTAGCTGCTCCTGCTTAGTCGGCGAAAAAGAACTCGTCCGGGCGGTGAACGCCGAAATGCGCACCGGGCTCCCATGCCCACATGGCCTGTTCCGGCACATTGCGCAGACGGTTCGACACGACAATCGGTTGGGGTGCTCCGTTCAGGATACCGATGGCAAAAAGCTGGTCGGCGTGGATTCTCAGCATCTCAGTCCAGACTTCCTTGCGTTCGTCATCGGTAGTTGCGACCTCCCAGTCATGGGCCAGTTGCATCAGGCGTTCTGCCTCGGGCATGTCGGGGGCTTCCCCGGCTTCACCACCTGTCTGATAAAACTGGCCCCATTTTGGCCAGGCCAGGAAGACCTGATCGGTCGGTGCCAGGTACGCCGGGGACGTGTGCGCCTGCGGGATACCGTCATCCCATCCATACCAGACCGATGCCATCGAGTTACCTGCAAACACCCGGTTGCGAAGGATATCGCGATCCAATGGGCGCATGACCAGCTTGACCCCGATCTCGCGCCAGGTGTCAGTAACGATCTGAAGGGCGTTTTCAACCTCTTGCCGCTCGCCAGCGGTTTCGATCACCAGCTCCATAGGGCGCCCGTCCGGTAGCAGGCGAATACCGTTCTTGTCGCGCTTGGTCAGGCCGACCTCATCCAACAACGCATTGGCCTGGCCGACATCGTAACCGGCCCATGCGGTGGCATTCTTCTCATCATAAAAGGGCGAGGCCGGCAGAACCGACATTGCGCCGGGATGCGCTAGCTTGAAATACAAAGCCTGGTTGATTGTCTCGCGGTCGATGGCAAGGGACAGGGCGCGCCGTACACGGACGTCACGCAGCACATCGCGCCAGACGTCATCCTCGAAATTGAGGTTCGGATAGATCGCGATTTGCGATGCAACGCCGGTTTTCCACAGCAATGTCTTGTAGCCGCCTTGCGCTTCGCCTTTTTTCAGGATCGAAGCGTCGCGGAAATCCAGACCCCGGCCTTGCAGGTCGCTTTCCCCTGCATTGGTTTTGGCGGCAACCAGACCGGGGGCAACGATCTCCATCTCGACCACATCGATATAGGGCAGCTGAACCCCTTTGCTGTCGATACGGTGGTAATAGGGGTTACGTACGAAATTGTGGCGGATTTTCTTGCCGGAACTTGCGTTCAGCCAAGGTTGCAACGTGGGCAATTCGTGATTGTCGAACTTGTACAGGTTGTCGAGCTTGTTGTGCAGCGCGGCCCAGCTTTTGACGCGGGCATCGTCGACCAGAAAGGCAAGTTCCTCGGGGTCGGCATATTTCTCGTGATATCGTTTCAGGAACGCTGCGGGACGATAGATAAAGGGCGGTCTTGCCTGAGCCAGCGATTGTAGAAAACCCGGGTTAGGGTCCTCCCATTCGAAAATCACTGTGGTTTCATCCGGGAAGGTAACGGTGGGTGATTTGCCTTCGACTATCAGAAAATCCGGCGGGCCTGACGGGCTGAGCAATTTGTTGTTGGCAACGTCTTCCCACCAATAGCGGAAATCTTCCGACGTAAACGGAGAACCGTCTGACCATTTGTGCCCTTCGCGCAGTTTCAGGGTGAACTTGCGGCCGTCTTCGTTTTCAAACGACGCCAGCAAATCGGGGATAATCTCATAGTTCTGGTCAAAACCGACCAGCCGGGCATAGCCATAGACAACCATCTGGCGGATATCTTTGGACCGCGTGATCATGGTGCGCAGGGTGCCGCCCTGTTTGCCGAACTCGCGACCCTTTGCTGCCAGATCTACAATCAGCGGGTCCGCTGGCAGGCGCTCCTGAACGGGTGGCAGATTGCCCGCTTCTACTTCCGCGTTCCAGAACGCGCTTTCCTGCGGCGTCGGGATCGTCTCGGCCGTGGCGGGCAGCATCCCGATGAGCGCCAGCGAAGCGGCCAGGATCAGGGGGCGAGTGGTCTTAAACATGGCAACGTACCTTATGGCCCGGTTCCAATTCCACCAATGAGGGTATCACGGTGTCCGAGAAACGAAAGGCTTCATCCCAACTGTCCGGCGCGCCGGCGCCCAAGGAAACCACTTGCAGGTCGATCGGGCGATTGATGTCGGGTTCGGGTTGAGCGGCAATCAGCGCTTTGGTGTAGGGGTGGCGCGGATTGTAGAAAAGAGTTTCGGGTGGTGCTTGCTCGACGATCAGGCCGCGACGCATCACGGCAACTTCGTCGGCGATCCGCGCGACCACAGCCAGATCGTGCGAGATGAACAGATAGGACAGGTTCAGGCTGTCCTGTAGATTTTCCAACAGGGTCAGAATCTGCTCTTGTACCGATACGTCCAGCGCCGAGGTGGGTTCGTCACACACGATGAGCTGCGGGTCGAGCATCATGGCGCGGGCTATCGACAGACGTTGTCGCTGCCCCCCCGAAAAGGCGTGTGGATAGCGTTTCAGCATGTCGGCTGTCAGGCCGACGCGCTGCAACATCTCGGCGGCCTTGTCGCGCTGCTCGGCCGTTGTTCCGATACGGTGAATTTCCAACGGCTCGGTCATCGCGTCCTGAATGCGCATCCGCGGGCTGAGCGAGCTGTAGGGATCCTGAAACACCATCTGCGCATTGCGCTGAAACGCCGTGCGCTGGGCGCGGGTCATGTTGTGCACTGTGATAGGATCGGCATTCGGCACGGTGCGAAACAGGACTTCTCCACCGGGATCGGGCAGTTCCGCACCCAATGCGATCCGCGCGGCTGTTGTTTTACCTGATCCGCTTTCACCGACAATGGCCAGCGTCTTGCCGCGTGCCAAATTCAGATCGACCCCTTTGCACGCATAGATTTCCTTGTCGGCCTGCCACCCTTTGCTGGACCGCATCGTGTAGGTCTTTGAGACGCCCTTCATCTGAAGGATCAGATCGTCGTCCGGCATCGGTATGCCCACAGCAGCCTGATCTGGAATTTCCGGCGCAGCATCAAACAGTTGTTTGGTATATGGATGCGCCGGGGAGGTCAGGATTGGTGCGGCCGGGCCAGCCTCCATGATGCGGCCCTTGTGCATGACCACAACCTGTTCGGCCATGTTGGCAACCACGCCCAGATCATGGGTCACCAGAATAAGCGCCATGCCAGTCTCGCGCTGCAATTCCTTGATCAGCCCCAGAACCTGAGCCTGAGTGGTCACATCCAGCGCGGTGGTTGGCTCGTCCGCGATCAGCAACTCGGGTTTGGATACCATGGCCATCGCAATCATGGCGCGTTGGCGCATTCCGCCCGACAGCTCGAACGGGTAGGAGTCATAGGCGCGCTGCGGATCTGGAAAACCCACGCGCTCGAACTGCGTCAGGACCTTTTTTCGCGCTTCAGACTCGGAAAGCCCACGATGCAGCCACAGGACTTCACTGACCTGATTCCCAATCTTGTGCAGAGGTGACAGTGATCGCATTGGTTCCTGAAAGATCATCGAAACGCGATTGCCACGAATGCCGCGCATTTCCCGTTCGGTGACCGCTGTCAGGTTACATGTGCCCTTGGAATCATTCAAAGTTATCGTGCCGCTGCGTATCTGGGCCGTTCGCGGCAGAATCCGCAAGACGGCCCGGCACGTGATGGTTTTACCCGATCCCGATTCACCGACCAGCGCCAAGGTTTCCCCTGGTTTGACATCAAAGTTCACATCCGCGACCACGGAACTTCCCGCACCAAAGCCGATGCTGAGGTCTCTGACGCACAACAACGCGCTCATGCAGGCTTTCCAACCGTTTGGCCGCTTGGTGACATCGGTCGTTTCAACTCCCCGTGATTTTTTCGCCAGTGTCGCGCGGTTCCGCCTGTCTAGTCAAACCCGTTCTTGGGCTGAAATGTCGCGAAAATGTGAAACTTTGGGCTTCGTCGCTACACAAAGTCTTGAGAATTTGTCATCTAAGGCGGCGTCGGGGGCATCTATGCTTTCGATTGGTATCAAGGAGATATTTACCGGTGTCCAAGAATCAAAGCCGTCTGGACTTGTTTATCGATCGAATGGTGTCACAGCGCGCCTGTCTGGATCACGCGATTGCGCAAACGGCAGGCATGGCAGGTCCGGTGTTTGAACTGGGTCTGGGCAATGGGCGCACCTATCATCATCTTGTGCAGCATATCGATGGACGCCCTGTCTTTGTGTTCGAACGCGCGGTGGCTTCTCACCCCGATTCAACCCCGCCCGAGGATCGGGTGATCTTGGGAGATGTGCGCGAGACGCTGCCAGCGGCGGTCGACAGGTTTGGACCGACGGCAAGCCTGATCCATGCAGACCTTGGAGGGCATAATCGCGAAAAGAACGACATCTTTGCTCGGCTTGTTTCCCCGTTGATAGAGCCCTTGCTGGCACCGGGTGGATTAATGGTATCAAGCGACCGGATGTATTTCGAGCGGCTGGAGGAAATGCCGTTGCCCGATTGTGCCGTCGAAGGGCGCTGTTTCATCTATCGGCGCTGATCAGAGAGAAGGGGCCCGCATGATATTCTACGATTGCTCTACGGCCCCAAACCCGCGCCGTGCCCGCATGTTCATCGCGGAAAAGGGGTTGGACATCGAAACGCACGAAATCTCGATTGCAGAGGGTGCGCAGTTGAGCGCGGAGTTTCGTGCGGTGAACCCCCGGGCCACAATCCCGGTTCTGGTGACGGATGACGGAGCAGTCTTGACCGAAAATCTTGGCATTGCCGCGTATCTTGAAGCGCGTTTCCCCGAACCGCCCTTGATGGGCCGTACCGCTGATGAAAAAGGGTTGGTCTTGATGTGGAACGCAATTGCCGAGCAGCAGGGCGGTGCGCCCATCGCTGAGGCTTTGCGCAACAGCCACCCGGCGTTCAAAGACCGTGCTATTCCCGGCCCTGTTAACCATGCGCAGATCCCTGAGCTGGCGCTACGTGGGCGCGAGCGGGTTGCGTCGTTTTTCGAGCTGCTGGAGGCGCGGCTGATGCAAAGCGCGTATGTCGCTAGCGATGTATTCACTCTGGCGGATATATCCACTTTTGTTTTTGTCGATTTCGCGCGCGTCATAAAGATGCGGATACCGGACGGCAATACGAACACGCAGGTCTGGTTTGAAAGCGTGAAAGCCCGCCCAAGCGCGCAGCTTTAGGTTTGCAAAGCAATAGGTAGAGTTCTCTCATTCCGCACTGTACAGAAATGTCTAGACAGAACTGAACAGTGCTACTAGCGTCTTCCAAGATTCTGTTCAGGGAGGTCGGGATGAAATCCCAATATCGCGTAGTGGTCATTGGAGGGGGCGTCGTTGGTGCCTCGGTTCTGTATCATCTGGCCAAATTCGGCTGGTCGGATGTGGTCATGCTGGAAAGGCGGCGGCTGGCTTCGGGATCGTCTTGGCACGCGGCGGGCGGCATCCATGCCCTGAACGCGGATCCAAATATGGCCTCGTTACAGGCCTACACAATCGACCTGCTGAGTGAGATCGAAAAAGAATCGGGCCAGAATATCGGTTTGCATATGACCGGTGGCCTGACTTTGGCCGGTACGCCTGAACGCTGGGAGTGGTTGCAGGCCAATTACCGCATCTTCCAGTCCATCGGTATTGACGACTGCGAGTTGCTGACCCCGCAAGAGGCACAGAGACGCTGCCCGATCATGTCAACCGACGGTGTTTTGGGCGCGATGTGGGCGGATCGCGAGGGGTATATCGATACAACAGGTACTGTTCAGGCTTATGCTACTGCGGCCAGGAAACGTGGTGCCGAATATTATGAGGAAACCAAGGTCGAGGAATTGATCCAGACGGCGGATGGCTGGCAGGTGGTGACCGATAAGGGCACGATCACCTGTGAACATGTGGTCAACGCGGCCGGGCTCTGGGCCAAGCAGGTTGGGCGCATGGCAGGGGTAGAGCTGCCAGTTTCACCGTTGAAGCACCACTATCTGATCACGGACACGGTGCCCGAAGTGGCGCAGGCGGACTTCGAGATGCCGATGACCGTGGACCTCGAAGGATTCACCTATATGCGGCAGGACCAGAAGGGCGTTCTGGTGGGGATCTACGAGGTCGATCACGAACACTGGGCGATGGATGGCGCGCCGTGGAACTATGGCGAGGAACTGTTTCAGGAACAGCTTGACCGGATCGAGAACGAGCTGACATTGGGCTTTGAGCGGTATCCGTCGATCCAGAACGTGGGCATCAAGACATGGGTCAATGGTGCGTTCACGTTCTCGCCGGATGGTAACCCGCTGGTTGGTCCGGTTCCGGGCAAACGAGGGTATTGGACGGCCTGTGCGGTCATGGCGGGGTTCCTGCAAGGTGGTGGCGTTGGGAAAACACTGGCCGAATGGATGATCCATGGCGAGCCCGAAGCGGATGCCTGGCCGATGGATGTGGCGCGCTATGGGGATTTCGCACAGAACAAGCGGTATATCCGTGAAACCACTGGCCAGTTCTATTCGCGCCGCTTCGTGATGACCTACCCGAACGAACAATTGCCTGCGGGTCGCCCGTTGAAGATGGCTCCGGCGCATGACTCGATGACCGAGGCCGGATGCAAATGGGGTGTCAGCTGGGATCTGGAGGTGCCGCTGTATTTCGCGCTCAAAGGGTTCGAGGAAACGCCAACGCTCAAACGTTCGAACGCGCACGACATCGTGGCCGCTGAATGCAGGACCATCCGTGAGGGCGTGGGCCTGATGGATATCACGGGTTTTTCCCGCTTTGAGGTTTCGGGCCCAAATGCCAAAGCGTGGCTGGATAACGTTATGGCATCGAAACTGCCCGCCCCGGGTCGTGCCAAACTGGCGCCGATGCTGGGCGAGGACGGGCGGCTCAAAGGCGATCTGACCGTGTTGAACTGGGGCGATGGCACCTGGTGGATCATGGGCAGCTATTACCTGCGCGCCTGGCATATGCGATGGTTCAACGATCATATGACGGATGGGGTCACTGTCCGCGACCTGGGAGAGGAGTATTGCGGGTTCGCCGTGGTCGGACCAAAATCGCAGGCGGTGGTCGAAAAATTGGCCGAACAGGATATCTCGGGTCTGAAATTCATGGGCTGCGGTGATTTCGACATCGGTCTCGTCCGTGCCCGCGTGGCTCGTATGTCGGTGACCGGCGAAAAAGGGTATGAAATCAACTGCCGCTATGGCGATCACATCAAGCTGCGCCGCATTTTGCTGGAAGCCGGTGCAGAAGAGGGTATCCGCGAGTGCGGTTTCAATGCGATGCTATCAACCCGGCTTGAGAAAAGCTTTGGCATCTGGTCGGCAGAGTTCACGCAGGCTTACACACCCGGCATGACCGGCATGGATCGCTGGATCGACTGGGACAAGGATTTCATCGGCAAGAAGGCCGCTCTGGCCGAACGGGATGGCAATGGCCCGGTGCAGGTGCAGGTGACACTGGAAATCGATGCGTTGGACGCCGATGCCAGCGGGTATGAGCCGGTCTGGGCCAATGGTGAACGCGTGGGTTTTGTGACCTCAGGCGGTTACGGGCACTATACCGGCAAGTCGTTGGCGATGGCCTTGATTGACCGTGACAAGGTGGACCCGGGTACGGAACTGTCTGTCCATGTGGTGGGTGTGGAATGTCCGGCGCGGGTAATTGCACCGTCGCCTTACGACCCTCAGGGCAAAGCGATGCGGGGCTGATCATGACGGCTCCGGACCGACGACGCCGAAGGCGAGGGGGCGAGGCTGCCCCGCAGCCCAGCCGCGACGTGAACTATCGCCAGCTCAGGAACCCTTTCCCTTTGATGGAGGTGTTCCCGGCTGACCAGATCGCGAACATGCACGAGACAGCGTTGCGTACGCTCGAGGAGTTGGGTGTAAAGACCTTGCTTCCCGAGGCACGCAAGCTGTTCAAGCAGGGTGGTGCGCGCATGGATGAAGACAGTGAAATGGTCTTTATCGGGCGCGAGATGGTTGAGGCTGCTGTTTCCTCGGCCCCCAAATCTATCGCTTGTCGCGCCGGTTCACGGCATCGGGATTTTACTCTGGAACTGGGATCGCTGGTTTTTCAACCAGGGGCAGGCGCACCGAACGCAACCGATCTGGAACGTGGCCGTCGCCCGGCGACGGGTCAGGATTATCTGGAGTTTCTGAAGCTCACCCATCATTTCGATGTGTTCCAGATGATCTCGCCTCAGGTTGAACCGCAGGATGTACCGACGCATTTGCGCCACTACTTCACGACACAGGCGCAGATGGAACTGACCGACAAGTTTCCGTTCCTCTTCTCGCGCGGCATGCCGCAGGTCATGGATTGCTTTGAGATGCTGTCCACGGCGCGCGGTCTGTCGGATGATGAGTTTCGGGGCAATGCGCATTGTTACACGATCATCAACACAAACAGCCCGCGCACGTTGGATATTCCCATGGCGCAAGGGCTGATCGACTTTGCGCGCCACGGTCAGATGTCGATCATCACTCCGTTCACTCTGATGGGGGCGATGGCGCCGATCACCGTGGCCGGGGCAATCACCCTGTCCCATGCCGAGGCGCTTGCCGCGCTGACCTTGACGCAGCTGGCCAGACCGGGCGCTCCGGTCTGTTATGGCACGTTCACCAGCAATGTGGACATGAAATCCGGCGCGCCTGCATTCGGGACGCCCTCGCATTTTCAGGCGTCACTGGCCGCAGGCCAGTTGGCGCGTCACCTTGGCCTGCCCTGGCGGTCGGCGGCAGGGTCGGCGTCAAACAGCAACGACGTACAGGCGGCGAATGAAAACCAGTTTGGCCTTTGGGGTTGCCTGATGGCCGGCGCGACTGTGATCATTCATTCAGCGGGCTGGCTGGAAGGGGGATTGACCGTATCCTTCGAAAAGCTGGTCTGTGATGCCGAGGTGCTGAACATGGTGGCCGAGCTTTGCGCAGGCGCGCAGGCGGGGCCTGCCGAGATTGGCTTTGACACCGCTTTAAGTGAGGTCGCGCCCGGCGGTCATTTCTTTGCCTGCCCCCAGACGATGGAGCGCTACACCACCGAGTTCTATCAACCGCATGTCCATGACTACGCCAATTTCGGCACATGGACCGAGCGAGGATCGACGGATGCCAACCAACGTGCAACGGGGGTTTGGCAGGGTATCCTGAACGATTTCAAGGCCCCCGCCATAGACAATGATCGTTTTGGTGCCTTGCAGGACTTTATCGCACGCCGCACCGCAGAGGGCGGGGCGCCACCGGAGAGTTGAATGAACAACAAACCTATCCTTCACCGCGATGATCCCGAGGCCGAGCCCCTGATCGGCAATATCAAGGTCACCCGCGACGACTGGCTGAATGTGGCGATGGACGTGCTGATTTCGGACGGGGTGGACCAGATCAAGGTTCTTAACCTGGCCGAGCGGATGGCCGTGTCACGTTCATCCTTCTACTGGTACTTCAAGTCCAGACAGGAACTTTTGGATGCACTGCTGGCGCGGTGGCAGGCGACCAATACGGTTGCGCTTGTAAAACAGGCCGAAGCACCAGCCGACACGATAACGGGCGCGGTCTGCAACGTGCATCGTTGTGTGGTCAATACGGATTTGTTTGACACCGCGTTGGACTTTGCCGTGCGCGACTGGGCGCGTAAATCGGGCAAAGTTCGCCGTGCGCTGGACCAGTCAGACACACGGCGGCTTGAGGCTTTGCACGCGATGTTCGCCAGATACGGCTATTCCGAGATCGAGTCCGAAACGCGTGCGCGCGTGCTGTATTACATGCAGATCGGATATGATCTGGCACAATTGAACGAACCCTTCGAGACGCGGATCTCGATGGTGCCGCATTACCTATACGCCTTCACGGGCGTCGAACCGAAACCCGAAGAAGTTGAAGAATTCAGCGCATATTCCCGGCGCTACTGGAAAGGAGACCCGACATGAGTCAACCAGACGCAATCATCATTGGTACCGGCGTGATCGGCGCGGCCATCGCGTTCGAAATGTCCAAGGCGGGTTGGAAAACCCTGTCTCTGGATCGCAACACACAGGTTGGACACGGTTCAACCGCCGGGTCCTGCGCGATCATCCGGATGCATTATTCCACCTTCGATGGAACGGCGTTTGCCTGGGAAGGCTATCATTACTGGCGCGACTGGGCTGACTATCTTGGACTGGCGGAGGGGGCCAATCTGGCTCAGTTCAGGGAAACCGGCTGCCTGGTTATGAAGACCGAGGCGAACGGGATGCTGGAAAAGCACATGCGCAATTCATCAGAACTGGATTGCCCGTTCGAAGAATGGTCGGGGGATAAAGTGGTTGAACGCCTGCCGGTTTATTCGCTGGACAGCTTTGCCCCGGCACGCCGCATGGATGACCCGGATTTCGGCCAGCCCAACGGGCGAAAGATGTCGGGTGGAGTGTACTGGCCTCAGGCGGGGTATGTCACCGACCCGGCCTTGTCGGCGCAAAACCTGATGGATGCTGCCAAACAGCACGGAGCCGAGGTTCGCACCAGTGCCGAAGTAACCGAGATCCTGACCGAGGATGGACGTGTTTCCGGTGTAAAACTTGCCTCAGGCGAAGAAATACGCGCAAGGGTTGTCGTGAACGTGGCCGGGCCGGGCTCGGCTATCATCAATGGGATGGCAGGCGTTCTGGATGACATGACCATCAAAACCCGCCCCCTGCGGCAAGAGGTCGTACATGTCCCTGCCCCGGAAGGGTTCGACTTTGAAAACGACGGAACCATCGTCTCGGACAGCGACATTGCCTGCTATTGCCGCCCGGAACACGGCAATCACATCCTTGTGGGATCAGAGGATCCGGAGTGTGATCCGCATCAATGGTGCGAGGATGACGTCACCTACAACCGCGAATTCACGGATCAATGGACCACACAGGCCATGCGATATGCGCAGCGCGTGCCTTCCCTTGGCATCCCATCGAAAACGCGTGGTGTGGTTGACCTTTACGATGCCTCAACCGACTGGATTCCGATCTATGACAAATCCAACCTGCCGGGGTTTTACATGGCCTGCGGATCCAGCGGGAACCAGTATAAGAATGCACCGATTGCGGGTAAGATGATGGCAGCCCTGATCGCATATTGCGAAGGCGGAGCGGATCACGACGCGGAACCGCTGCAATTCGAACTGCCTTATATTAAACGGACCATCGACGTGGGCTTTTACTCACGCAAGCGCCCGATCAATGAGGAAAGCAGTTTTTCGGTTCTGGGCTAGTCGGGTTTTGGCATCGATCAAAGTCGAGTGGGGCAGGTTAACAGCTTGCCTCGCTATGACCGGCCGAGGGATAGGCGCATAGCTTCCGGGCTGCGCATCGGACGGCATATCCTGATACGAGCTACGTTGCCGTGAAAGTCACCCAGGCCCAGACCATCGCCACATAGGTCAGGTTGTGCAGGCACTGGTCTAACCCAGCCGCACGCCAGAACGCGGCCTGCGTCGGCTCAAGCTGTTTCTTGTCTGAATAGCTAGCTTTCAAGAAATCGATATTGAAATGAATGACCCATTCAAGCAGTCCGACAATCAGGATGAACAATACCGGAGCGCCAAACGCGGCAAACACGATGACAGAGCCCGCAACATGTACTGCTGCGTGCTGCGCGCGTCCCAAGTGAAAATACTCGCCTCGGCCAGAGAGCATTTTCGGTGTCTGGAGGTAGTAGTCAGCGAACATGTGCTTGACCTGAAAAAGGCAAAGCATAAGTAACACCGCGCCAATACTGGCAGTCAAAAGAACCCTCCCGATATCGTTCTAAACTGACTTTAGGCAATAACACGGCCATGCGTAAATGAACTAGTTCACATAAGATAAAGAAAATTCTCGGGTGGGAAAAAATTTGCATAACGTGTCAGTATGGCAGTAAATTCAAACCGTTGAATCCGGGTGCGTGGCATCCGGGCCGCGTTATCAGCCAGCAGTAGGGGCAGGTTCCATAGAACGCACGATTTTCCGCTTTATCTGGAAATACTCCAAACGCGATCAGCTGATCCTGCTGGCTGTGACGGCGACGTTGTTTCCGCTGCTCTATCTTACGCTGGAGTTGCCCAAGCGTATCATCAACGACGCAATCGGTTCGACAACGGCCGAAGTGGATGTCTGGGGCTATACGCTTTCACAGACGAATTTCCTGATCATCTTGTGCTTTGTTTTCCTTGTTGCCGTGTTGGCGCACGGGCTGATGAAAATGCGCATCAACACCATGAAGGGTGTGCTGAGCGAACGCATGCTGCGACGGTTTCGGTATCAGCTGGTCAGCCGCGCGCTTCTTTTTCCGCAACCCTATTTCGAACGGGTCAGCCAGGGCGAAATGGTCTCGATGATCACAGCTGAGAGCGAACCGATGGGTGGGCTGATGGGCGATGCGATCAGCCAGCCGGTTCTGCAAGCCGGTCAGATGATTACCATCCTTTCTTTCCTGTTCTTGCAAAGCTTTTGGTTCGGGCTGGCCGCTGTCGCCCTGATCCCGGTGCAGGCCTGGTTAATCCCTAAATTGCAGCGTCAGATCAACCTGTTGAACAAGAAACGTATTCAGGAAGTTCGGGCGTTGGCTGCCCAGATCGGCGAAAACGCGGCAGGTGCGTCAACCCTCCGCAGCAATGGCGGCTGGCGCTATCGCCGGGCTATGATCTCCGATCAATTGGGGCGGCTTTTTGCGATCCGCTTTGATATTTACCAGAAGAAGTTCTTTATGAAATTCATAAACAACTTCATCTCGCAGCTGACACCATTCATGTTCTACCTGATCGGTGGCCTTCTGGTGTTGCAGGGCTCGGTTTCTTTGGGGGCGTTGGTTGCGGCGCTGGCGGCGTACAAGGATC
This sequence comes from Ruegeria sp. O6, assembly GCF_056535045.1. Classification (NCBI taxonomy): domain Bacteria; kingdom Pseudomonadati; phylum Pseudomonadota; class Alphaproteobacteria; order Rhodobacterales; family Roseobacteraceae; genus Ruegeria; species Ruegeria sp. O6. Next base: position 291,661 of record NZ_JBQERM010000002.1, read on the forward strand.
TGAGCTCACCCTGGAAAGAGCTGCTGACCTATTACAACCAAACTCAGGACATGTCGTTGCGCTGGGATATCGTCGTTGACCGTTTCGATCCGGCTGGACTGAAGGACGAAGCGCTGTTCGAGGGCGAACCAGCAGAGCGCCCCCACCTCAGCGGCGATATAGCACTAAAGCACGTCTCGGTTCGCGACATGGACGGCAATCAGGTGCTGGATGATCTGAATCTGACTTTCCCCGGCGGCAAAACGATTGGTATCGCCGCACCCAGCGAAGAGGACCGTCGCGCCATGGGGGAGTTACTGACTCGCGAGATTTTGCCCGCTGCCGGCACGGTTCAGGTGGGGGATCTGAACCTGGCAGACCTGCATCAGGGCGTGGTGGCCGCACGTATCGGGTATGCCACATCCCGCCCGGTCATGTTTCAGGGAACGTTGGGTGACAACGTGATGATGCCGATGCGGTTCAAACCCTTGGCTGAATCCACAGATGACCCAGATTTTGCCGAGACCTTGCGGGCTGGAAACAGCATGGATCCGTTTAGGGTGGAATGGCTTGACCCGGCGCTGGCCGGGTTTGAAGACGCGACGGCGTTGCGCGATTGGTGGTTGCAACTGATTGATGGAATGGGGTCCGGGGCTGCCCTGTTCCGGCGTGGTGCTGAACAGAGCTTTGTTGCGACCGAACACTGCGAACTGGCAAAGAAACTGGTCGAGCTGCGCCCGCTTGTGCGGCAGGCGGTCCATGACGCGGGTCTTGAGCAGCAGGCGCTGATTTTCGACCGGAATGCTTACAACCCGGCGCTGCCTGTTGCAGAAAACCTGCTTTTTGCGACGCCTCGCGTGCCGGTGACGCAGGCTTTGCTTGCCCGGCAGAAGGTTTTCCTCATGCAGTTGCGAGAGTTGGGACTGGATGAGACGTTGATCGCCCTGACGCGTGACGTGATCGAGATGCTGCGCCAGATCTTCGGGTTCGACGGAACCGACCATCCGTTGTTCCGCAAGCTGGGTCTTGATGCAAAGACCTATGAGGCAGCTGTGGAGCTGGTTGAACAGACCCGCCAAGAGGGAACGTCAGGGCTGGATGACGAACAGCTGGCCAGTATGTTGGCCGTGCCTTTCGTCGTCTCGGCTGAACAGATTGGCCCGGCGTTCACGGATGAGCTGAAGGACCGCATTCTGGAACTGAGGCAGAGTCATTCGGACAAGCTGTTGGAAAGTCTCAAGGACGCTTTTGTTCCGCTGGACCCGGAAGATTTCGCGCCTGGATTGACGGTCATGGAAAACGCGCTGTTCGGCAAGGTCAGCCAGATTGGTGGCGCGCGATCGGATGAGGCCCGCAAGGTCATTGTGGACGTGTTGGAGGAGAACGGTGCACGCCCCTTGGTGGTCGAGCTGATTTATGACATTCCGGTTGCTTTGGGTGGGCAGGGCCTTCCGGCGGTCTTTGCCGAACCGCTGGCGTTTACCCGCGCGACAATCAAGAAGCCAGATATCCTGATCCTGGAGCAGGCATTGGCCAGTTACGACATGAAAACGCAGGTGTCGGTCTACAAGAAGCTGCGCGAGTTGTTGCCGGATGCCACGGTGTTCTACCTCAATGACCAGTTCGAAAACCCGGACGTATTCGACATGTTCGTGGAAATCCGGCAAGGTCGTGTCGTCTCGGACGGAGGACCGGTAGACGTGGGAAAGGACAGCGCATCTTCAGCAGACCTGGCGCGGAAACTTCGCGCGCTGGAGCAGACCCCCTTGTTTTCGGGGCTGGACCGGCGGCAATTGCGCCTTCTGGCTTTTGGCGCACAATGGTTCGATGCCAAGCCCGGTCAGGTGGTTTTCCTGAAAGATGATCAGCCGACCGACGGCGCGTATGTGGTGCTGGAGGGTGAAGCCGGCTTGTACCTGCCGCAGGAAGATGGCCCCGACCAGTTGATCACCACCGTGGGGCCGGGCGCATTGGTGGGTGAGCTTGGTCTGATCCGCAAAGAACCACGCGCGCTGAGCATGGTGGCCGAAACAAACCTATCCTGTCTTCGGATCGGTGAGGAAGAGTTCCTGGCCGTTGTGGAAAACGATGCGGCAACCGCGTTCAAGCTGATGCAGGTGATCGCCGGTTACGTGTCCAATTAGGAGCGATCAGTTGGCAGGTTCGCAAAACAGATCGTACAGCAGACCGATCATCTGCGCTGCATTCCCATCGCGCAGCGAATAATAGATCGTTTTGCCATCTCTTCGGGTGGTGACAAATCCTTCCTCCCGCAGACGGGCCAACATTTGGCTGACGGCGGCTTGCCGCAATTGAAGCAAATCCTCAAGCTGGCCTACCGATTTCTCACCACTCCCGAGGTGGCACAGGATCATCAGGCGCCCTTCATGCGCCAGTGTCTTGAGAAATGCAGCCGCGCGGGCTGCATTTTCTTTCATTTCAGATGGTGTGTCCGAGGTGTGTGCCTGAGGTTCGGTTTCTAGGAGTGTCACATTTTGACCGTTGTTCCGTTAATCTTGGGTTAATATGCCTCAAACACGTCTATGTTGTCACCCCTCGGTTGCAGGGGCACCGCCCTGAAAAGCATTGCCGTTAACGTAATCGCAGGGCTCCTCCTGCATTTGCAGATGCAAACCACGACCTTCATACGGGTGCGCGCGGGCCAGGTCTTCGTCGACATCGATCCCAAGTCCTGGACCGGTCGGAGCGATCACAAAGCCGTCCTCTACCTGAATGGACCCTTTGATCAGCTGATTGTGGAACGGTGTTTCAATGGTTTCCAGCAGCAGCAGGTTCGGGATCGACGCGGCCAGGTGGACATTGGCGGCCCATTCGACCGGTCCTGCATAAAGATGTGGCGCCATCTGAGCATTAAATATCTCTGCTATGGCGGCGACTTTCTTCATCTCCCAGATTCCGCCGGCTCGCCCCAGCGCCGGTTGCAGGATTTCCGCAGCCCCGGCGCGCAGAACGGCTCCGAACTCAGCCTTGGTTGTCATGCGTTCTCCGGTGGCGATGGGGATACGGACGTTGCGGGCGACACGGGCCATGTCCTCGATCATATCAGGTGGCGTGGGTTCTTCGAACCATAGGGGCTGGTATGGTTCCAGCGCCTGCCCCAACCGGATGGCTCCAGCCGTGTTGAACTGACCGTGTGTGCCAAACAGCAGGTCGGCCTTGTCCCCCACCGCATCGCGAATTGCCTTACAAAAGGCGACGGACATGGAAATGTCACTCATCGCGGGCATGTGGCCGCCACGGATCGTATAGGGGCCTGCCGGGTCGAATTTCACCGCGGTATAGCCGCGCCGCACCATTTCGGCAGCTGTTTCACCCGCTTGTTCGGGAGAGGTCCAGAAGTCGGTCAGATTGTGATGCGGCAAAGGGTAGAGGTAAGTATAGGAGCGAATTCGTTCGTTCACCTTGCCGCCCAACAGCGCATAAACCGGGCGGTCGCGATCCTTGCCCAGAATATCCCAGCAGGCGGTCTCTAACCCCGAGAATGCGCCCATCACCGTCAGGTCGGGGCGCTGCGTGAAACCGCTGGAATAGGCGCGACGGAACATAAGTTCGATGTTTTCGGGGTTCTCGCCCAGCATGTGCCGTTCGAACACATCCCGAATGACGTGGCGCATCGCCTCGGGTCCGACGGACGAGGCATAGCATTCGCCCCAACCGGTGATGCCGGTGTCAGTCGTCAGTTTAACCAATATCCAGTATCGCCCCCCCCAACCCGGAGCGGGTGGGGCGGTGACGATGATGTCGAGATCCTGCAGTTTCATCTCAGTTCCTCCGAGCCGGGGGATCAGGTTCTGTCGAACAGGATCACGTTGCGCTTGGCAGATCCGGTTTTGGTATCGGCAATGGCCTCGTTGATCTGGTCCAGCGACCAGCGGCCCGAGATCAACTCGTCCAGTTTCAACCGACCCTGCTCATAAAGGTCAATCATCCATGGGATGTCCCGCTGAATAACCACATCACCCATTTTCGAGCCGACAACACCCTGCCCCAGGGCTGCCAGAACAACCGGTTCATAGCTGGCCATGCCGCCCGAATGCGGCATTCCGATCATGATGGCCTTGCCGCCGCGGCCAAGATAGCGCGGGGCCTGATCATAGGCGGCGATTGCGCCGACCGTAATCAGAACCGCATCGGCCCCGCGCCCGCCAAGGGCTTTGAACGCTGCTTTCCAGGGCTCTTTCAGGCTGGCCAATACGCCATGGGTCGCGCCGAATTCCTTTGCGATTTCCAGTTTTTCTTCTGTCATGTCGACGGCCACGATCCGTCGTGCACCGGCGATCCGTGCGCCCTGAATGGCGTTCAGGCCAACACCACCCGCGCCGATGACCACGACATCCTGACCCGGACGCAAATTGGCCGCGTTTACCGCAGCACCAACCCCGGTGATTACCCCGCAAGACAGAAGGCTAGCCAGGTCTTTGGGCAGGTTTTCGGGGATCCTGACGATTTGCCGATGGCTCACCACGACCTTTTCGGCAAAAGCGCCGCAGGCCATGGCCTGTTCCAGAGGACTACCGTCAGCCGTTTTTAGCGGGCCTTTGACGGTGTCGTACGGTGTTTCGCAATTTGTCGGGTGCCCTCCGGCACAGGTGGGGCAGGACCCGCACGCGCGGATCAGCGTTACAACCACAGGCTCGCCAATCCTGAAGTCACCGGCGGCCTCTCCAACTGCGGAGATCACGCCTGCGGCTTCGTGGCCGTAAACGGCGGGCAGAAAGCCGCCCCAGGCACCTTCGGCATAGGATATGTCCGAATGGCAGATGGCTACTGCATCCAGCGTCACTTCGACCTCGCCCGTGCCGGGGGGTGCCAGCTGAACCTCTTCGATAACCAAGGGTTCGCCGAATGCCCGGCAGACTGCGGCTTTGATTGTTTGCATGTTTTCCCTCACTTCCGTTGGGCCCACGGTGGCGTGGGATAGGATTGATCGCAAGGCAGAAACCGTCATGTGTGTGTCGTTGTTAAGCCACGACAGGCGGGGACCGGCGAAACAACACAAACCCGGCCAGCATCAGCGCCAGCGCCAGCAGGAACGGAGCACCCGGCAAGTACAGCGGTGTGTCAGGGCGAATGAATTGCGCAAATACGCTGGTCATGACCAAGGGCGAAATGACCATCGAAAGCGCGTGGAGCGCGGACAATACACCCTGCAACTCTCCTTGCTGCGAATCCGGTGTCGCTTTGGACATCATTGCCTGAAGTGCTGGTGTGGTGATTGCCCCGATTGCAGTGATTGGGATGAACAAAAGTGCAATGAACCCGTTGGTCAGAAAGGCCAGAATTGCGAAACTGAGGATTTCAAAACCCATCCCGTAGATAATGGCACCCCGCTCGCCGCACAATCGGATTGCGGGGCGGATCAGACCGCCTTGCACAACGGCCATGCCGATCCCATAGACGCCCAGTGACAGGCCGATCATCTGAGGGGGCCAGCCGAACCGCTCGGTGGTGAAAAAGGACCAGATAGCGGGGTAGACGTAGATTGAGACCGAATACAGAAAGTAGACCCACAGCATAGGTCGGATACCGGGCAGTGCAGCAATGGCGCGCAGCGAATTCACCGGGTTGGCGCGGCGCAAGTTGAAGGCGCGCCGGGTCTTGTCGGTTACGGTTTCAGGCATCACGAAACAGCCTACGGCAAAGATCAGTGCCACCAGTCCTGCCGCAGCCCAGAACGGGGCACGGGTTCCATATTCGCTGAGCAATCCGCCGATCACCGGGCCGAGGACAAAACCCACGCCAAAGGCCGCGCCCAACAGGCCAAAGTTCGCGGCCTTGTCCTTGGGATCGGAGATATCCGCCATGAACGCGGCAGCGGTGGAATGTGTGGCTGCGGTTATACCGCCGACAATACGACCGGCCAGCAACAGCCAGATACTGCCCGCCACTGCCATAACCATATAATCAAGCGCCATGACGAACAGCGACAGCAGCAGCACAGTTCTGCGGCCATAGGCGTCGGACAGGTTTCCAAGGATTGGACCAAAGATGAATTGCATCGCCGCAAAAGCGGTACTCAGCACTCCACCCCAGATCGCCGCATTGGCAAGCGAACTGCCCTGCACATCAACAATCAGTTGCGGCATGATCGGCATAACCAGACCAATGCCCATTGCGTCGATCATGACGATGCTGAGGATGAAGAGTGATGGCAGGCGCATGGAACTCGGGCTGGTGATCTGTTCGTGGCACCCTAGGCACAGTCACCGAATGTGGGAAGACAGAGTTTTGCGTGCAGTCCGCCGCATCACTCAAATTTGCTTGCCAATTCGCTCAGCAATCCGGCCAGTTCCTGTGGATGCGAGAAAAACGGAGAATGCGAACTGTCGATGGTTCGTCGCAGGTCCTTCGGGATAAACGCGCACATGTCCGCCTGATATTCCGCGGGGATCGTTCGGTCATCTGTGGTGCGGATATAGGCCTTGGGCACTTCGTTGAAATTCGTGCCGACCGGCAGTGGTGTTTCCTGGGGGCGAATGGCCTGTGGGCACAGGCGCGCATAGGCGTAAGGCAGGATATCGTCCGGGCAATCGTGGTAGAACAGCTTTGGGATGGCATCTACCGACACGGTGTAAGACAGCCCGTCAGACGATTTGTCAATCGCGTGGGCAATTGTCTGCTGCGGGCCGCGTCTGCGCATTTCTGCCAGCGAAAGGCCATCGTGAGGCACGTAGGCGCACAGAAAGATCAGGGCGCGCATGGCGTCCGGTCGAGCTTCGGCGGCGGCGCTGATCGGATACCCGCCCCACGAGTGACCCACGACAATCGTATCGGGCGTACAGGCGTTCAGAACGGCATCGCGGCAATTTTCCAGCGTCACCTCGGACACCGGCGTTGGATCTGCACCATGGCTGGGCAAGTCGATGGCCCGGGCCGAATGTCCCAAAGCTTCCAGCGCGGGGATCAGGTCGCGCCAGCACCAGGCTCCGTGGCAGGAGCCGTGGACCAACAGGAAAGACGCCATCGCTGTTCTCCTTCAGATATGCCCGATATCGGTCAGAAACCGGGTCAGGATTGCTGCGTATTCTGCGGGTTTCTCGACGCAGGGCAAATGGCCAGCTCTGCGGATCAGTTCGAACCGCGATCCGGGGATCAGGTCGACAGTTTCGCGCACCAGATCGGGCGGGGTCGAGCCGTCCTCGCTTCCAGCGATGCCAAGCGTGGGAAGGCGCAGGCCGCTTGTGGGTGTATAGAAGTCGGTCCCGGCGACGGCAGCGCAACAGCCCAGATATCCGTCAAGCGGTTGGCTGATCATCATATCGCGCCATGGCAGGTGGTTTTGCGCTGCGCGGAAATCACGGGAAAACCAGCGTTCCATCGGGGCGTCTGCCACCGCTTCAATCCCGCCGCGACGCACAGCGTCGATCCGATCCTGCCAGACTGCGGGAGTGGCGATTTTGGCAGCGGTGTTCGACAGAACCTGCGCACGTATCTGATCCATACGTTTGACGGCCAGCCCCTGTGCGATCATCCCGCCAATGGACAGGCCGACAAAAACGCAGTCGCGAACCTTCAGGTGATCCAGCAGCGACTCGGCATCGCGGATCAGGGCGCCCATAGAATAAGGCGCCGGTGGAACCGAGGATTGCCCATGCCCGCGTTTGTCATACCGGATGATACGCAACCCTTTGGGCAGGTGCGGTAACACTGCGTCCCATATGTGCAGGTTTGTTCCCAATGAGTTGGCAAAAACCAGTGGCGCGCCGTCCGCCGCACCATCGACACGGTAATTCAGTTTCACGTCGCCCAGATCAGCGATCATCATGACTCAGGTCCTTGCAGCCCCGGCGTTCCAGGTGCAACTTGCACAGGTTTGGGATGCCTGTCAGGTCAGGAATTCCAACGCCCTGGCAAAAACATCCGGATCGACGTTACCACCCGATGTGACCACGATCACGTCGTCGCCCTCAATCTCGTCGCCCCGGAACAGGGCCGAGGCCAATGCGACTGCGCCGCCGGGCTCCAGCACGATCTTGAGGCGCAGGAAAGCAAGTGCCATGGCCCGCAGGGCCTCTTCTTCGGTCACCGAAATACCGGGCCCGCAAAGACGGTTTAGGATGGGAAAGGTGATGTCGCCGGGTTGCGGTGTCAGGATGGCATCGCAAATATTGCCTGATGCCGCGTTGTTGTTCTGAATCCGTCCTGTCGCCAGTGATCGTTTGACGTCATCGAACCCTTCCGGTTCGCACGGGCGTGCCCTTAGGTCGGGGGCGTGTTTTTCCAATGCCAGTGCAATGCCAGAGGTGAGGCCGCCACCGCCGCAACAGACCAGAACATCCGCCTGAGATAACCCAAGTTCCGCGGCCTGTCTGGCGATTTCCAAGCCGGTGGTACCTTGCCCGGCAATCACCTGAGGTTCGTCATATGGCCGGATCAGAGTCAGCCCGCGTTCGGCGGCGATGGTCTCCCCGATCTCTTCACGGCTTTCGTTTGCACGGTCGAAAAGAACGACCTCACCTCCAAGCGCGCGGGTGTTTTCGATTTTCAGGTGTGGCGCGTCCGACGGCATGACAATGACCGAAGCAATACCGTGTTTCGCCGCCGCCATCGCAACGCCTTGTGCGTGATTGCCCGAAGAATATGCAATCACGCCGCGCTGGCGTGTGTCTTCATCCAGCGCGGATATGGCAGACCAAGCTCCCCGAAACTTGAAACTGCCCGTATGTTGCAGGCATTCCGGCTTGACCCAAATCCGGCGCCCGGCGATCGCGTCTAGAAATGGCGACGACAGAATTGGTGTCTCGCGGACATGTCCTTTAAGCCGTATGGCCGCGGCTTCGATCATTTCAAATGTGCTCATGCAGCGTTCTTCAATACCTTTTTGATGACATCCAGAGATTGCGGCTCATTCAGGAATGGAACATGCCCGCGATCCGGTACTTCGGCCGAGATCAGACCGGGATGCCGCCGGTGCATCTTAGCCAGTGTTTCTGCGCTCAGAACGTCCGAGTTTGCGCCCCTGATCGCGCCGCATGGAATATTGCGCAGCGCTTCAAAAAACAACCAATAGTCGGGTATAGCACCGCTCGCGGCCTGTTCCAGAAGCGCCTTGCGCAGGGCCGGATCATAGCGCAGCGCCAGCCCGTCCCTTTGTTGTTCGTATTGAATTTCGGCCTGTTTGCGCCAGATCTCCAGCGGAACTCCGGGGAATTGCGGCTCCATCATATGTTTCAGGGCAGCAGCAGCTTCGTCATAGGTTTTCGCGGCGGGTTGTGCGCCCACGTAGGCCATGATCTTGGCGATGCCTGACGTCTCGATGACCGGCCCCACATCGTTCAGAATCACACCGGCCAAACGTTCGGGGTGGCTTGCCGCCAACGCCATGGCAATCAGCCCGCCCCGCGAGGTGCCCAGAATGACCGCTTTTTCGATGCCCAGAATATCCAGCAGTTCAATCGCGTCATGGGATTCACGAAAGACGTTGTAATTCATGAAATCGGGGTCGTAGTCCGAGCGACCGCGCCCCCTGTAATCCATAGCAATCATGCGCGGCTCAGTGGCATGTGGTGCAAAATACGAGAAATCCCGGCTGTTTCTGGTCAATCCGGCCAGACACAAAAGCGGCGTGCCCGATCCATGGTCTTCGAAATAGATGCGCTTGCCGTCCGAAGTCGTGAAGTCCGGCATCAAAGACCAGCCAGTTTGGGAATGGTGGTCAAGTCAGACAGTACATGCGCTGGCGTCCACGGCAGCCGGTCCATTGGTTCCCCAATCCGATTGACCCAGGCGGTGACAAAACCATAACCGCTGGCCCCTGCGGCATCCCAGCCGTTTGAACTGACGAACAAGACCTCGTTGCGGGCGCAGTCAAACCTGTTCTGAACCAGATCATAGACACGGGAATGGGGCTTGAAGACCCCAACGCTTTCGACCGACAGCACGTCATCCAGCACATCGCCGATCCCGGCGGATTGAACAGCACCGTCCAGCATGGGCGGTGATCCGTTGGACAGGATGGCAGTCTGCATCCCGCCATCCTTGAGGGCTTTCAGCATGACAGGAACTTCGGGATAGGCCTGTAACTCCCAATAAAGATCCAGCAGGCGTTGGCGCAATTCTGGGTTGCCCTGGAGGCCGGCAGCTTCCAGCGCCCAGTCCAGCCCGTCCTGCGTGACATCCCAAAAATCCGCATGGGCATCCGCCACAGCACGCAGCCATGTGTATTGCAATTGCTTCAGGCGCCAATGCCCCGCGACCTCGGGCCATTTGTCTTTCAGGGCTTCGAACCCCGGCTCGCCTGCTGCCTGCCGGGCGGCGGCCGCAACATCAAACAGCGTTCCGTAGGCGTCGAACACGCAGATCGTGATTGCCATATGACCCTCCTTTGATTGCGCGCAGGTTGGCACAACGCGAAAGGGGGGGGAAGGGCCAAGGGTTTACAACTTTGTGTCAATCTCTAGGGTTGGCCGCTTAACCCCTAAAAACGGCCGGAGGCCACTATGACCGAAATCAAGCAAGGTGACACGGTTCGCATCCATTACACAGGGACATTGTTGGATGGCAAAGTCTTTGACAGTTCGGATGGGCGCGATCCGTTGGAGTTCGTGGTAGGATCGGGCCAGATCATTCCCGGTCTGGACAGTGCCATGCCCGGTTTGTCCGCAGGTGACAAGAAACGGGTCGAGATTGCCTGTACCGACGCCTACGGCCCGATCAACCCTGCGATGCGTCAGGAAATCCCCCGCGAGGGTATTCCCGAGGATATTCCGCTGGATCCGGGCACTCAACTGCAGATGCAGACACCAGACGGTCAGGCCGTACCTGTGACAGTTGTGGACGCCAACGAAGCGATTGTGACCCTGGATGGAAACCATCCGTTGGCCGGTCAGGATCTGGTGTTTGAGATTGAAGTCGTCTCGATCAATTGAGACATAGTTCGGGTTGGAACGCCCGCCCGGGCTTCAGCCGATCAAAGCTTCAACAGCTGCGCGCACCTGTGGCTGGGTGAAAAAGACAAACACCAGCAGCAATGATGTCAGCGCGAGCAGCAGCACTCTGGCCCGCTGGCTGAGGAAACCGGACTTTTTCCGGCTTTGCACTGATCGTGCGTTGTTTGCAATGATTTGATCTAGCTTGCTCATACCGAAGTCCTGCCGCCCAAAGATGGTGAAATCTTGGCGGCGGCAGGGAAAGATATGGTCACATGAAATCGGGTTGCGGCATGCCCAGTACGTGGAAACCCCCATCAACGCGGATGATTTCGCCAGACGTGCAGGCTCCCGCATCAGATGTCAGGTAAACTGCGGTCCCGCCAACAGCTTCCAGAGTGGCATTCGAACGCATCGGCGCATTCTGATCGCAGAACTTATATGTCCTGCGCGCCCCGCCAATGGCGGCACCGGCAAGGGTTTTCATCGGTCCCGGTGAGATTGCGTTCACGCGGATACCATCCGGGCCAAGGTCATTGGCCAGATAACGGGTCGCCGATTCCAGCGCCGCCTTGGCAACACCCATGACGTTGTAGTTCGGTACCACCCGGTTTGATCCCTGATAAGTCAGCGTCAGCAGCGAGCCCCCATTGTCCTTCATCATCGGATAGGCGCGGCGTGCTACCTCGATGAAAGAATAGGCCGACACGTCCATCGAGTGTTTGAAGTTCGCCCGCGTGGTATTCAGAAACCGGCCTGTCAGCTCGGATTTATCCGAATACGCAATGGCATGAACAACAAAGTCGATGGTGGGCCAACGCTGAGCCAGCTCACCAAAGGCACGGTCCAGTGACTCGTCGTCGGTCACATCGGCATCCACCATGAAATCGCTGCCAAGGCTTTGAGCGAGAGGTTCCAGCCGTTTGCCGAACGCCTCGCCCTGATAGGTGAAGGCCAGTTCTGCGCCTGCCTCGTGCATGGCCTTGGCAATGCCCCACGCGATTGAGCGGTCATTGGCCACGCCCATGATCAGTCCGCGCTTACCTTTGAGAAGATCCGACATCACTTTCACCCGTTATACTTAGACAGAATCATGGACCCGTTGGTGCCGCCAAAGCCGAAGCTGTTGGTCATGACACTGTCCAGTCCTGCGTTTTCAACCACTTCAGTTGCAATTTCACCGGGCAAGATGCCTTGGGCGAGTGTGTCGACATTGATCGACGGCGTAATAAAATCATTGTCCAGCATGAGCAGGCAGAAGATCGCCTCAAGCGCTCCTGCCGCGCCTTGCGCGTGGCCAGTCATCGATTTGGTCGAAGAAATCGGTGGCACGTTACCTTCACCGAAGATTCGGCGCACAGCCTCTACTTCACCCACGTCACCGACAGGTGTCGAGGTCCCATGTGCGTTGATATAGCCAACTTTGCGACCTTCGGGCAGTGTGTCCAGCGCCAGCCGCATTGCGCGCTCGCCGCCTTCACCCGAAGGGGCCACCATGTCGTGGCCATCCGAGGTAGCAGCATAGCCGGTGACTTCGGCATAAATCTTTGCGCCGCGGGCCAGAGCGTGCTCCAACTCCTCCAGAACGAGGATGCCGCCGCCACCGGAAATCACAAACCCGTCACGGTTTTCGTCAAACGCGCGCGAGGCTTTCTCGGGCACGTCGTTATATTTTGACGACATCGCGCCCATTGCATCGAACAGGCACGAAAGTGTCCAGTCCAGTTCCTCGCCGCCGCCAGCGAACATGACGTCCTGCTTGCCCAGCATGATCTGTTCGGCCGCGTTGCCGATGCAATGTAGCGAGGTCGAGCAGGCCGAGGTGATCGAATAGTTGATACCCTTGATCTTGAATGCGGTCGCCAGGTTTGCCGAGATTGTCGAGCACATGCATTTCGGCACTGCGAACGGACCGATCCGCTTGGTCGCGCCTGTCTTCAGAACGGTCTGATGCGCCGTCAGCATCGCGCTTGTCGACGGGCCGCCAGAGCCCGCAACCAGTCCGGTGCGGGGATTAACGATCTGGTCTTCGGTCAGCCCGGAATCGGCAATCGCCTGGCTCATGGCGATATGTGCATAGGCGGCCCCGGGACCCATGAATCGCAGGGTACGTTTGTCCACGTGTTCAGCCACGTCAATCTTGAGCGTACCCGCGATCTGACTGCGAAACCCGTGTTCCACCATCTGTTCGCTGGCTTCGATCCCGGATTTACCAGCTTTAAGCGAGGCCAGAACCTCTTGGGCATTATTCCCGATCGAAGACACTACCCCCAGACCGGTGACGACTACTCGACGCATGTGCGCACTCCTTATTTCGGGTCGGTCAGGCTCAGGCCTCGGACAGAACGACCTTCATATCTTTGACATCATAGATCATCTCGCCATCGGCTTCGACGATTCCATCTGCCACACCCATGGTCAGGCGACGTGTCTGAATCGCTTTTTTGAAATCGATTTTATACGTTAGCATCTTGCGGTCGGGACGAACCATACCGGTCAGTTTCACTTCGCCCACGCCGACAGCCATGCCGCGCCCTTGCCAGCCACGCCAACCCAGGTTGAAACCGGTCAGCTGCCATAGACCGTCAAGGCCCAGGCAGCCCGGCATAATTGGGTTGCCGGGAAAATGGCAGTCAAAGAACCAAAGGTCAGGGGTGATATCGAACTCGGCCAGCACATGGCCCTTACCGTGCAGGCCACCGTCTTCCGAGATGTCGGTAATCCGGTCCATCATCAGCATTGGCGGGGCGGGCAATTGTGCATTGCCGGGGCCAAATAATTCGCCGCGGGCGCATTTCAGCAGATCGTCTTTGTCAAAACTGCTTGGGAACTGGGCCATTCTTGCCGCCTCTCCTGCCGTGGGTCCGTTCGTTATATCTGGCCTCGTCTAGCACCCGTTTGCAAGGTCCTGCAAGAGCAGCGGCTACATCATGTTGTGTATGCCGCGTTCTTTGCGAATGAATTTCATTTGAAATTGCCAACCATGCGCTCCTATATATAATGGAAGTGACTATGGGTATTGGATCAATGACACCGCAGAGCGGCGAAATAGCAACGGGTTGGCTGGTGAACGCCGGCCTGCGTCCGACGCGTCAGCGTGTGGCGTTGGCTGAGCTTCTGGTGGGCGATGGCCGCCATCGTCACGTCACCGCCGAGAGCCTGTTTGAATCGGCCAAGGAGAATGGTGACGCTGTGTCACTGGCGACGGTATACAATACCCTGCGCGCGTTTTGCGACGCTGGTGTTCTGCAGGAAATTACTGTGGACGGGTCAAAAAGCTATTTCGACACGAACACGCATGACCACCCTCATTTTTATTGGGAAGACGAGGCGCGCCTTAGTGATGCGCCGTCTGACCAATTGGTGATCCAACGCCTGCCTGAAGCGCCCGAGGGGGTCGAGATTGCCTCGGTCGACGTTGTCATTCGCCTGCGCAAAAAGTAGCGCCAATACCGCCTTTCAAACTCGCCAACAACAAACGTTCAACCTGATCAATGGTCGCGTCAGCTGGCCCTGTTCCGTGGCGCGCAAGAACAACGGACTCAGTTGCGTCCTGATCGCTGATCGGAACACTGACAAGACGTTTATTGTCATAACTGACCGGGTTGAGCGGGCTGGTATAGCTGATCCCGATCCCTTCGCCATGGGCGGCAAGACTGCGCTGAATCTCAATCGATGCCGCCCTATGCGCGACAGTCGGGTGCAGACCGTTGCGCCGAAAGAGGCTGAGGATGTGTTGTGCCGACCAGCCTTCTGTCGACAGGATCAACGGATGAGCGGCCAAGTCAGCCAGCGAGACTGTGCCCGCTGTCGCCAACGGATGATCCGGGGGCATAAGGGCCTTTGGCCGACTGTCGAACAGTTTTGCTCGTGTAAACCCCGCGTCCATTGTCAGCTCGTAAGTGATTGCAACATCGATCTGGCCATCAATCAATCTGTTCAACAGCCCTTCGAAGGAGGCGGCAAAATAAGTGATAGCGATGTTTGGAAAAGCATCGCGCAAATGGTGCAGGGCGGGTGCCAGCAGGAAGGGCGCGAGGTCCGTAAAACACCCCAGTCTTAGATGTGTCGTGCCCGGCGACGGAGTTTCAGATGACTCGATTTGGGCTGCGTCTTTCAGCAGGGTCTCGGCCAGATCGATGAATTTTCGCCCCTGAGGTGTCAGCGCCATGGCCGAACCTCGGCGGCGGATAAACAGCGGGTATCCCAAATGTGCTTCGACACGCGTCAGGGCCGTGGACAGTGCTGGTTGTGAAACATTCAGGTATTGTGCGGCTGCTGACAGGCTGCCGTGGCGCCCGACCGCGCAAACATATTCGTACTGACGCAGTGAAATGTATAACATGAAATTAATTATAACTTCGAAAGATATGATTTGAACAGAACACTCCTTCTACGCAAAAGATTGAAAAACGAATGGAGACCCGGATGCCTCACCCGCTTGTTACCCAAGAGATGATCACAACGTATCAGGATGATGGCGTCGTTCTGATCAAAGGGCTGTTTGCAGACTATGTGGATCAACTGCGGAAGGGTGTGGCCGCGAATATGGCAGAGCCTGGCCCGTATGCATCAGAAAACAAGAAAGAGGGTCAAACGGGTCTGTTCTTTGACGATTACTGCAACTGGACCCGCATTCCACAGTTCCGCGAGGCGATCGAAAACTCGCCCGCGGCCGAGGTCGCAGCGGACCTGATGCAGTCGAAAAGCGTGCAGGTGTTTCACGACCACGTATTGGTAAAAGAACCCGGGACATCCATGGCCACGCCCTGGCATCAGGATGGCCCATATTACTTCGTTGAAGGTCAGCAAACCATCAGCTTCTGGTCTCCGCTGGATCCGGTCAGGCAGGCGACGTTGCGCTGTGTCGCAGGCTCTCACCGGTGGGAGAAAGAGGTGCTGCCAACCCGCTGGGTTTCCGAGGAAGGTTTTTTCCCCGATGAAGGGCAGTACATCCCCGTGCCGGACCCGGATGCCGAGGGCATGAAAGTCGTTGAATTCGAAATGGACCCCGGTGACGCCGTTGCCTTCAATTATCGCACCCTTCACGGTGCGCGGGGTAACCACTCGGATAGCCGTCGCCGCGCCTTTTCTCTCCGGCTGGTCGGCGATGACGCACGGTATGTAGAGCGTCCAGGCAGAACCTCTCCACCTTTTCCCGGCCATGGCATGACACCGGGGCAGCGTCTTCGTGAAGACTGGTTTCCGGTCCTGTTTGAGCGCTGAGGCGCTTCAGAACCATTGGCCTGATTCGATCAGACCCAGATCCAGCAGCTGCCGCGAGTGCCATTCAAAAGGCACGGAGTTGCGCCAGCTAAAATTTGGAATGTCAAAAGTCGACCCGGCATTTGTTTTGAGCGCCTTCGCAGCGCGGAAGGAACAAATAGCTGCGGTCATGTTGTGATGCCAAGGGCAGGAATAGGTATTGTATTCCGGCTCATTGAACGTGTGGTCGGATTTCAGGATCAGGCCCTTTTGCGCCTTGAACAGGGCGATGCGGTCGATGCGACGGCGTTCATAGGGAATGTGATCCTCGAACCGCCAGCGCAAGCCACCTGACAGGTCAACCTGCCGGTCCAGCGTTTGGCCGTCAGGGTCGCGGCGTGATTGGGCATAGTAACCCGTTTTGTCGAACAAAGCCTGTTCGGGGGCGACACCGTTGGGAAAAGCGGTCAGATCCTCGGCATAAAGGTCGATGACGTAGCTCAGCATCGCGTTGCGGCGTTCTTCGCTGTGAAAGGCCAACATCTCAGCAATGCTGCGCGTTTCGCAAAACGGAAAGAACAGGTATTCGGCGTTGTAGCAGTAGTACATCCAGATGCCGGGCGCGGCCTGAATTATTCTGTTCAGGGTATCGAAAACCACCGTTCGGGGAACGCACTTCAAGGTGACCCGATGCACCCGGTCGGTCAACGCGGGCTCCAGTCGGAACTCCTGAGGCATGAAGGCGATAACGGATTTGAACCCTAGTTTCAGATGGTGATGCAGAGTACTTTCCAACTCGACCTCATCCTCGGCAAAGACCATCGCAACGGGGCCTTGCGCCATTGCGGGTTGCCCGGCTTTCAGGAAATGGTCGAGGGAATCGTATTGCATCGGCTGTTTTCAGTTTTGTCTTGCTGGAAAGTTCCGCCAAATTCGGGTAATTGCGCCCGCATTGCAAGCGGCGTTCGAAGCATATAGACGACGCCGGTCCAGCGAATGCAAAGGCCCGTCTCATGTCCGAACCGAAGAAGCTGTTTATCAAGACCTATGGCTGTCAGATGAATGTCTATGACAGTGAACGCATGTCCGAGGCGCTGGGCGGGCAGGGCTACGTTGAAACCCAGACCCCCGAAGATGCGGATATGATCCTGCTGAACACGTGCCACATCCGCGAGAAAGCGGCAGAAAAAGTGTATTCCGAACTGGGGCGCTTCAAGGGTCTGAAGGCCGAGAAGCCTGATCTGAAAATCGGCGTGGCGGGCTGTGTTGCTCAGGCGGAAGGCGAAGAGATCATGCGCCGCCAGCCTTTGGTTGATCTGGTGGTAGGTCCGCAAAGCTATCACCGCCTGCCCGAGATGGAGGCAAAGACCCGAGCGGGCGAAAAGGCGCTGGACACGGATTTCCCCGAAGAAGACAAGTTCGAAAAATTGAAAAACCGCCCCAAGGCCAAGCGCGGACCGACGGCGTTTTTGACTGTTCAGGAGGGCTGCGATAAATTCTGCGCCTTCTGCGTGGTTCCTTATACACGCGGTGCTGAAGTCAGCCGCCCAGCCGATCGCATCATCCGCGAAGCCCATGATCTGGTCGAACGCGGGGTACGCGAGATCACGTTGCTGGGCCAAAACGTCAACGCCTATCACGGTGCCGGGGCGAATGGTGACATGACGCTTGCCGGCTTGATCTGGGAACTGAACAAGGTCGACGGGCTGGAACGCATCCGCTTTACCACCTCGCACCCAAACGACATGGCCGACGATCTGATCGAGGCGCATGGCACCTGTGACAAGCTGATGCCTTATCTGCACCTGCCGGTTCAGTCGGGTTCGGACCGTATCCTCAAGCGGATGAACCGTAGCCATACGGCAGAAAGCTATCTGCGGCTGGTCGAACGCATTCGTGCGGCGCGTCCAGATATCGTGATGTCGGGGGACTTCATTGTTGGTTTCCCAGAAGAGACCGAAGATGATTTTCAGGCCACGATGGATTTGGTCGAAGAGGTCAAATACGGCTATGCCTATTCCTTCAAATACTCCACACGTCCAGGAACCCCGGCAGCTGAACGGTCGCAGGTTGATCCGGCTGCGGCAGATGAACGGTTGCAGCGGCTTCAGGCCTTGATCACGCGCCATCAGCGAGAGATTCAGGACGGTATGGTTAGACGCACTGTCCGCGTTCTTTTCGAAAAACCGGGTCGCTTGTCCGGGCAGATGGTTGGAAAGTCCGAATATTTGCATTCGGTGCACGTAAAAGGACCAGAGATCGCCACGGGTGACTTGAGAGAAGTCCGGATCACTGAGTCCGGGGCGAATTCTCTGGCCGGTGAGTTGTTGTAGGTCGGTGTAAACACCTCCCGGACACCATAGTTGGTGTTTGTTTCCAAAATTTACCCTTGATTTATTGCTTGGAACTATGCTCCGAGAGGAGCCATGGTTTTTTGGGCGCAAGGATCTGCGTCTACAAATCGGCGATATGCCGGTCCCGGAAAACGGGATGAGGGAGGTACGAGTGTCGACTATCAAGAGCTTTGGGAGCCTGAGCAGGTTGAGAACACTGACGTTAACTGCCGCTGTTACACTGATTGCCGGCGCATCCATTGCCGGTGATTTGAAAGGTGACATAAGCGATCCGGAAGTGGTCAGCCCGAAAAGATTCAGCAGCGATGTCCGCGCTTTTTACCTGGGACTTACCGGCGGTTATGGCTCTGGCGGGGACGATCGGTTTGGCCTGACAACGCCCAGCAGGCAGTTTGATATCGGTGATCAGGACTTGTCGGGGACATACGGGGGGCTCCGGGGGGGGTGGCGTGGTATTTTACCTGCTACCGGTGGGCGCGACTATGTCTATGGCTTTGAAGTCGGGTATGAGTTCGGTTCCCTGGACGACACTGTCAGCAGGCGGATCGGCGGCGTCAATGTGCAAGGCGGAACAGAGATTTCGGATGTTCTGGCATTCCGATTTCGTAATGGTCTGACAAACCGCAGCGGACGAATTCTGTATTTCTTCAGTGTCGGATATCTATGGGGCGATGTGGAAACAACCAACAGCTTGGCATTGGGCCCGACGGTTCAGAATTTCTCGGCGTCAGATCGGCGGAACGGTTATTCGGCAAGCATAGGGGCCGAGCACAAGTTGTCCGACAACTGGTCGATTACGGGCGAATATGAATATGTCCAATTCCAATCAAAAAACGTCCAGTTCAGTTCTGGCTTTTCCACAAAGTCCACACCAAAATACAGCGGTTTGAGATTCGGGCTGAACTATACCTTCTGATGTTCGCCCAATCGGCAACCGATCACCGTTAAATCGGCTGTTATGACATCTCAGCGTTTATTTTTGAAACTGTGGCTTGCGCCTACCAAGATTTGTTGTCTACGCTCGGAGTGAACAGCCAAGACAGGAGAGCGGATTGGCCATCGGTGCCCTGACCCCACCGCAAGATGAAATGCCCCAACACGAGGCGTTCGTAGAATTTCCAGACAACCGATTGCTGATTGACCTGTGCGGTGAATATGACCGCAATCTGGCCGAGATCGAAACCAAGCTTTCGGTCCAGATTGTACGTCGCGGCAATCAGTTGGTTGTTATGGGCGATGATGATGCTCAGAAACAGGCGGTTGAAGTGCTTCAATCGCTGTATACACGGCTTGAAGGTGGGCGCGAGGTTGAGGCCGCAGACGTCGATCGCGAGTTGCGGATGGGTGTTTCGGAGCAGGGAACTGGAAGCCGCGATGGCGATCAGCTTGAGATGTTCAAGGGCGGTTCTGTCGAGATCAAGACCCGCAAGAAGCTGGTTGAGCCGCGCACCGACGCCCAGAAAGCCTATGTCCAGTCACTGTTCAAGAATGAGCTGGCCTTTGGAATTGGCCCGGCGGGGACGGGTAAGACCTATCTGGCGGTGGCGGTCGGTGTTTCGATGTTCATCGGCGGACATGTGGACCGAATCATCCTGAGCCGTCCGGCGGTCGAGGCGGGCGAGAAACTGGGCTATCTGCCAGGCGACATGAAGGACAAGGTCGACCCTTACATGCAGCCGCTTTATGACGCGCTGAACGATTTTCTGCCCGGAAAACAGTTGGCCAAGCTGATCGAAGAGAAACGAATCGAAATCGCTCCGCTGGCCTTTATGCGCGGTCGTACGCTGGCCAACGCATTTGTGGTTCTGGATGAAGCGCAAAACGCCACCACGATGCAGATGAAGATGTTCCTGACCCGTCTGGGCGAAGGAAGCCGCATGGTCATAACTGGCGACCGGTCACAGGTCGATTTGCCGCGTGGCGTTCAATCGGGCCTGGCGGACGCTGAGAGGTTGTTGAAAACGATCCCGAATATCAGCTTCAACTACTTCACTTCGAAAGACGTGGTGCGTCACCCGCTTGTCGCTGCGATCATCGAGGCGTATGAGGCCGATGCGGGCCGTGAAACCACGTGAACACATAGCCCGCTAACGAGGCTGTTGCGCGGTAAGATGACCCTGGATCTCATTTTCGAGGACGAAAGGTGGCAAGATCTTGAGGTCTTGTCACAAAAGGCGATTAACGCCGTTCTGACCCATTGCGGTTTGGCCCCGGAGCTGTGCGAAGTCAGTATTCTGGGGTGCAACGATGCGCGGATTTCGGAACTGAACGCAGAATTTCGCGGCAAACCGACGCCCACCAATGTGCTGAGCTGGCCTGCGGAAGACCTAGCTCCGGACGAGCCAGGGCAATCACCACGCCTGCCAGAGCCGGACTTTACCGGCGAGATTGTTCTGGGCGATGTTGCGATTTCCTATGACACTTGTGCCCGCGAGGCGGCCGAGGCCAACAAGGCAATGAGTGACCATGTGACCCATTTGCTTGTTCACGGAACGTTGCATTTGCTGGGTTATGATCACATTCGTGACCCCGATGCCACCTTGATGGAAGAGATTGAGGTCAAGATACTTGGCAAATTGGGTATTGATGACCCATATAAGGTATAATGTGGGTTCAAGACCCGATCAGTTGGAACAAGGTAATGGGCGAAATAGAAGGCAGTTCTAGGGCGGCGCAAAGCGCGCAACCTCAGGACAGCAGTACTGAAACGGAAGAGAAAACCGGTCTGTTTTCTCGAATCCTCGAAGTGTTTTCGAGCGATGATACTCAACCGGACCAGACGGTGAACGGGCAAAACGCGGCTGTGGCGCAGCCACGCGGGATGATTAACCTGCGCCGGATGCGCGTTGAGGATGTTGCCATCCCTACCGCTGAAATCGTCTCGGTACCTTCGACGATCACAAAAGATGAACTGGCGGACGTTTTCCGAAGCAGTGGTATGTCGAGGATTCCAGTCTATGAGGGAACCTTGGATACACCGCTTGGTTTTGTTCACCTCAAGGATTTTGCTCTGACCCACGGTTTCAACGGTGGGGGTAAAAAGTTTGATCTGACCTCTATGCTGCGGACGCTATTGTTCGTGCCGCCATCCATGCCAATCGGCGTCTTGTTGACCAAGATGCAAACCGAGCGGCGTCACATGGCATTGGTGATTGATGAATATGGCGGCGTTGATGGTCTGCTGACGATCGAAGACCTGATCGAGCAGGTCGTGGGTGAAATCGCTGACGAGCACGATGCGGATGAAGACCAGCTTTGGGTGCAGGAAAAGCCCGGATGCTATGTGGTACAGGCACGTGTGCCGCTCGAAGATTTCGAGGCCGAGATTGGCCGGTCTCTGACCAGTCATGAAGACGTCGACGAAGAGGAAATCGATACTCTGGGCGGGCTTGTCTTTATGCTCTCCGGCCGCGTTCCGGCGCGGGGTGAGGTTGTCATTCACCCAGAGGGCCCGGAATTCGAAGTGATCGAAGCCGATCCACGCCGAATCAAACGGCTGCGCGTCATGCTGCCGGACGTTGCTGCATGACCCCAGTAAGGGGCTGGCCATTATCGTTGAGATTGTTGGTCGCTGCCACCCTTGGCGGGGCAGGCGCGTTTGGTCAGGCGCCTCATCTGTATTGGGGCGCAACCGTTTTGGCTCTGGTCCTGATTGTGCCGATTTTCCTTGCCAGCGAAACCCGAGGCCGGGCGGCATGGGTCGGCTGGGCCTTCGCGACCGGCTATTTTGCCCATGCCCTTGGCTGGATCATTGAGCCGTTTCAGGTGGATGCTGAACGACATGCCTGGATGGCCCCGTTTGCGTTAGTATTCTTGGCGGGCGGACTGGCCTTGTTCTGGGCTGCCGCCTTTGGCCTGTCGCGCAATATTGGTGCCACGCCCATTCGTCAGGGCATATTACTGGTTGCAGTCTTGTCCCTGGCAGAGGTGGCGCGTGGATATGTGATGACCGGCTTTCCATGGGCTGGCGTCGCGCAGATCTGGGTGGATACACCGGTGGCTCAGGTGCTGTCTCTGGTTGGGCCATATGGGTTGAACGCGCTGACCTTTGCCGCAACGTTACCAATTGGCGCGGCATTGGTGCAGGATAAACCCTTGAACGGTTTGGTGCGGACCCTGGGTTGTACCGGCGTGATGGCAGCGATGGCGATTGCCTACGGGTTGACGCGACCCGTCGTTCAGGACGGTTCACATCTGGTTCGCGTGGTCCAGCCGAATGCCCCTCAGCACCAAAAATGGGATCCGGCATATGCGCCTTTGTTTTTCGCGCGTCAGGTTGAATATACCGCAGCCTTTCCCAGACCCGACCTGATTGTCTGGCCCGAGACCGCAGTTCCAGCTTGGTTAGGTAGCGCACAACCGTTTCTGTCAACTGTTGCGGATGCCGCGCAGGGTGTGCCGGTGATATTGGGGATTCAGCGCGCAGAAGGCCCGAGAATCTTCAACTCGCTGGTCTATCTGGATGAAACCGGGCGTCAGGCAGGGTTGTATGACAAACACCATCTGGCGCCTTTCGGTGAATACGTCCCCTTGGGTGACCTGATGGGGCGTTTCGGGGTCAGTGGCTTGGCAGCCACAACCGGGCACGGGTTCAGCGCGGGGCCGGGCCCCGCCCTGTTGGACCTCGGCAAGCTTGGAAGCGCATTGCCCCTGATTTGCTACGAAGCCATTTTCCCGCAAGATGTGAATGGTGCGCCGGGCCGGGCTGACTTCTTATTGCAGATCACAAATGACGCGTGGTTTGGTACGCGGTCGGGACCGTTTCAACACCTGGTGCAAGCCCGGATGAGGGCAATTGAGCAGGGCTTGCCGATGATACGTTCGGCCAATTCCGGTGTATCGGCCATAATTGACCCATTGGGTCGGGTGACTGCGTCGTTGGCTCTGGGTGAGGCAGGATATGTGGACGCCGCGTTGCCGCAACCACACCGTCGCACGACTTATGCACGTATCGGGGACAGTCCGATCGTTGTTGTCTTACTGTTTATTCTGGCGATGGCGCTGTTTGGTACTCGCGGCAACCGGGCAATTAGAGATTGACCCCAACTTTGGGCAAGCGTATGCGTCTGTGGTCTGCCACAACGGCTTCCTGGCGTGGCGGAGAAACCTTAATGGAGCACATTTATGTCCCGACAGAACTATACTTTTACTTCGGAATCCGTTTCTGAAGGGCACCCGGATAAGGTCTGTGACCGTATCTCGGATGCTGTCCTTGATGCATTTCTAAACGAAGAGCCTGAGGCGCGCGTGGCCTGCGAAACCTTTGCCACGACCAACCGCATCGTTATCGGTGGCGAAGTTGGTCTGTCGGACAAGGACAAACTGCATGACTACATGAGCCGCATCGACGAAATTGCGCGCGAGTGCGTGAAAGACATCGGATATGAGCAGGACAAGTTCCACCACGAAACAGTCGAGGTGACGAACCTTCTGCACGAACAATCCGCCCATATCGCGCAGGGCGTGGATGCCGCGGACAACAAGGACGAAGGCGCTGGCGACCAGGGCATCATGTTTGGCTTTGCCACAACAGAAACGCCTGCGCTTATGCCTGCGCCGATCCAGTATTCGCACGCAATCCTGCGGCGTCTGGCCGAAGTGCGCAAGAATGGCACCGAGCCTGCACTGGGGCCGGATGCGAAATCTCAGTTGTCCGTCGTTTATCAAGACGGCAAACCAGTCGGCGTCAGCTCGATCGTTCTGTCGACGCAGCATCTGGATGAGGCGCTGACGTCGGATGACATCCGCGCCATCGTTGAACCCTATATCCGTGAAACTCTGCCCGAAGGCTGGCTGTCGGCTGATACCGAATGGCACGTCAACCCGACCGGCAAATTCGTTATTGGCGGACCGGATGGCGACGCGGGTCTGACCGGTCGTAAGATCATCGTGGATACCTATGGTGGCGCGGCCCCGCATGGTGGCGGTGCTTTCTCGGGCAAAGATCCGACCAAGGTTGACCGTTCGGCGGCCTATGCCGCGCGCTACCTGGCGAAAAACGTCGTAGCCGCCGGTATGGCCGAGCGCTGCACCATTCAGTTGAGCTATGCCATTGGCGTATCGAAGCCGCTGTCGATCTATGCAGACACGCATGGCACGGGTCAGGTTGCAGATGCGGCGATCGAAAAAGCAGTTGGCCAGATCATGGATCTGACACCCCGCGGTATTCGTCAGCACCTTCAGCTGAACAAGCCGATCTACCAGCGTACAGCGGCTTACGGGCACTTTGGTCGCGAACCGGATGCGGATGGCGGTTTTAGCTGGGAACGCACTGATCTGGTCGACGCACTGAAATCAGCAGTTTGATCTGAAAAATCCAAAGCGCGCCTTCAGGGGCGCGCTTTTTCTTTGGGGCGGTGCACGCTCTTGCAACGTACTCCGCTGCGCAGTATGGCCACCGCCATGAGCACCGAGACCCCACAACGCCCGCGCAGAAACTTTTATGGCCGTTTCAAGGGCAAGACCCTAAAGCCCAGTCAAAAGACCTATCTGAACGAAGATCTGGCTGAATTGTCACCCGGCGCTGTGGACTGGGACATTAACCCTGAACGCAAGCCGCTGGACCTGGATGGCCTGTTCGGCGGTAAGCCGGTCTGGTTGGAAGTCGGCTTTGGCGGTGGTGAGCATCTGGTGCACCAGGCGCAAAACAATCCTGACATTGGCATCATCGGGGCCGAGCCTTACATCAACGGTGTTGCCATGCTGCTGGGCAAAATCCGTCAGGCAGGTGTTGAAAACCTCGCCGTGCACCCCGGAGATGCGCGTGATCTGTTCGACGTGCTGCCAGAGGTCAGCATTTCGCGCGCGTTCCTTCTCTATCCCGATCCATGGCCCAAAACGCGGCATCATCGCCGTCGGTTTGTAACCCAGGAACATCTTGAGCCATTCGCAAAGGTGCTGAAACCCGGGGCGATCTTCCGGGTTGCTACTGACATTCCCGATTACGTGCGTCAGACATTGGAAGAGGTTCCGCGCGCCGGGTTTGAATGGCTGGCCGAACGCCCTTCGGACTGGCGCGAACCGTGGAACGACTGGATCTCTACGCGATACGAGCAGAAGGCGCTACGCGAGGGTCGGACACCTCACTACCTGACCTTCCGACGCAAAGGCTGATTGCCGCTGGACCAACGGGCGTCAATTCGCTAATCGGCTTGAGCACTGATAGCGCAAAAGGAGCCCTCATGTCCGGACACGGCACGCCCATCCCGATGACCTCGCATCCCTGCGGCCCGCTGACCGGCATGGCAGAGGTGCCCGGCGATAAGTCGATTTCGCACCGGTCGCTGATCCTTGGCGCAATGGCCGTGGGTGAAACCCGGATTTCGGGCTTGCTGGAGGGCGAAGACGTTCTGGATACCGCCAAGGCGATGCGTGCCTTCGGTGCCGAGGTCACAGATCACGGAAACGGGGAATGGACAGTGCACGGCGTGGGTGTCGGTGGCTTCGCCGAACCGGGTCAGGTGATCGACTGTGGCAACTCGGGAACCGGTGTGCGGCTGATCATGGGGGCGATGGCGACCTCTCCGATCACTGCGACATTTACTGGTGATGCCAGCCTGAACAAACGCCCCATGGCGCGTGTTACAGACCCTCTGGCCCTGTTTGGGGCAGAATCGGTTGGGCGGTCCGGCGGGCGCTTGCCGATGACCATCGTTGGCGCGGCGGACCCGACCCCTGTGCGATACGAAGTTCCTGTGCCGTCGGCGCAGGTGAAATCTGCCGTTCTGCTGGCGGGTCTGAATGCTCCCGGAAAGACCGTTGTGATCGAGAAAGAGGCCACGCGTGACCATTCCGAACGGATGCTGGCTGGATTTGGTGCCGAGATCACCGTCGAGGATACCGACGAGGGCCGAGTTATCACTTTGACCGGTCGCCCGGAACTGAAGCCGCAGGTCATCGCTGTACCGCGCGATCCGTCCAGTGCGGCTTTTCCGGTTTGCGCGGCGTTGATCACACCTGGATCCGATGTTTTGGTGCCTGGGATCGGTTTGAACCCCACACGCGCGGGCCTCTTTACGACCTTGCGCGAGATGGGCGCTGATCTGACCTATGAAAACGAACGCGAAGAGGGAGGCGAACCAGTCGCCGATTTGCGCGCCAAATACTCGCCCAACATGAAAGGCATCGACGTTCCTTCCGAGCGTGCCGCCTCAATGATCGATGAATACCCGGTTCTGTCGGTAGTGGCTGCAAATGCCACAGGCACAACGATGATGGGTGGCGTGAAAGAGCTGCGCGTGAAGGAAAGCGACCGGATTGACGCCATGGCCCGTGGCCTGCGCGCCAACGGGGTGACTGTTGCCGAAGGTGACGATTGGTGGTCGGTTGAAGGGCTGGGCATCGGCAACGTTCCGGGTGGAGGCACCTGCGAAAGCTTTCTGGATCACCGCATCGCCATGTCGTTCATGGTGATGGGTATGGGTGCACAGAGCCCCGTGAGTGTGGATGACGGCGGCCCGATCGCGACGTCGTTCCCGATCTTTGAACCACTGATGGAGTCGCTGGGTGCAAAGGTAGAGCGCACGTGAGTTTCACTGTTGCCATTGACGGACCAGCGGCTGCGGGCAAGGGCACGATATCAAAGGCCGTGGCGGCGCATTTCGGGTTTGCTCATCTGGACACGGGTTTGCTGTATCGCGCTGTCGGAAGGCGTACGCTTGAGGGGGAAAGCGCGATTGAAGCCGCGCAGTCTCTGACTGCAGAGGAGCTTGAGAAGGGCGACCTGCGCACCGCCGACGTTGCGCAGGCAGCTTCCAAAGTGGCTGTTCTTCCAGAGGTTCGCGCTGCCTTGGTAGATTTTCAGCGCGCTTTTTCCCGCAGGGCAGGTGGGGCCGTTCTGGACGGTCGTGATATCGGCACGGTGATTTGTCCGAATGCCGAAGTGAAGCTGTTTGTAACAGCCAGTGCAGAAGTGCGCGCCGAGCGTCGTTTTCTGGAGCTTAGTGCAAAAGGCGCTGACGTAACCCGTGAACAGGTTCTGGCGGATGTCAGAGAACGCGACGCGCGGGATGCTGAGCGTAGCACAGCTCCGATGAAACCCGCTGAAGATGCCGTGCAGTTGGACACCACCGATCTGAGTATCGAGGCGGCGTTGGCCAAAGCCCTTGAGGTGATCAACGCAAAACTGCCCGCGACGCGTTAACGCCGCGGGCAAACGGGTCAGGTCTTACAGCTCGCCCACGGCGACGCTTTTGATATTCGCCCATTGGTCATCCGCCGTTTTTGCGGTGGTGACAACGTCCTTCAAAAAGGCTGCCCGGGTTTCCGCGTTCAGGAACAGAAACAATTTTCCGTCTGCGACAAGGTATTGATCCGGGTCACCGTCAAACTTCTTGCCGACCGATACGCCGAATGAACAGAAGCCACCATGCTGCGGCAGGTATGCAGCAGGGTTTGCCTCGAACGCTTCACGGTTCGCGGCCGACGTGAAATAATAGGAGGCTCCGTCATAAGTTGACGAATGAGTGGCGAAGCCTTCGACCGGGTTGCCATCATTAACCAGTGCAACCAGATCAACCCCATGCGCAGCCAGCGGCGCACCGGCGGCTGAAAGGCCGTTGGACACGTTGATTTCGTCAGCGGCAAAGGCTGGGGTGGACAGGGCAATTGCAGTTGCCATAGCGGCAAAGATGAGAGATTTCATGATATTTTCCCTTTGGTTCTGGTTTCGGGTCGACCGCTTTGTCGACCGATAAAGCTAAGTTAGGGAAAGGATACGGAACGTTTAATCTCAGATACGTCACCAAATCTTGCAGATCGTACAAACAGGCGAATGGCTAGCGTTCAATCTCCAAATTCCCACCATCCATCCCGAGACGTAGGAAGCCGGGCGCTGGGTGACGCGCGGAACGTTGAGACATATCACCTTTGCGTTGCAAGCTGAGGCTAAGCCGCGTGGTTCGGTTCCCGGTACCAGGATTCCTTCTGACAAGAACCTGCCGCGGACCATGCAGACTTGTTCAGTCAGAACCCGCTATTGTTCAGGTTGCTATGACGCTCGGGGGGATCAGCGTTAGGCAGGAGTTCCTGCGCGCGCTGCCGCGCACCACAGGCTTTGCACTTGCACCGGTTCAAGATTCAGCCTATACGCGCGCTGTCGATACAAGGGCGGTCAACGTCCGGATGACGTTTCTGAGCAGGGCCGGGTTACCTCGGCCCTTTGTGTTTGTTTGCTCAGGCGCGCACCGGGTCACGCCAGACGGCATCATGAAACAAGACCGGCGGAGACAACCGCTCGGCCAGCAAAAACGTACTGTAAAGGAAATGAACGCCACATGGCTAACGCATCCATGGAGGAATTCGAAGCCCTCCTGAATGAAAGCTTCGAAATGGACACGCCCGAAGAGGGTTCTGTTGTCAAAGGCAAGATTCTGGCGATTGAAGCCGGTCAAGCCATCATCGACGTCGGCTATAAAATGGAAGGCCGCGTTGATCTGAAAGAATTTGCAAATCCCGGCGAAGCACCTGAAATCGCTGTCGGCGACGAGGTCGAAGTTTACCTGCGTGCCGCAGAAAACGCCCGTGGCGAAGCCGTCATCTCGCGCGAGATGGCCCGCCGCGAAGAGGCATGGGACCGCCTGGAAAAAGCATATGCCGACGACCAGCGTGTCGATGGTGCGATCTTTGGCCGCGTCAAAGGTGGCTTCACCGTCGATCTGGGTGGCGCAGTTGCATTCCTGCCCGGTTCGCAGGTTGACGTACGCCCCGTACGCGACGCAGGCCCGCTGATGGGTCTGAAGCAGCCGTTCCAGATTCTGAAAATGGACCGCCGCCGTGGCAACATCGTTGTGTCGCGCCGCGCAATCCTGGAAGAATCGCGTGCCGAACAGCGCGCCGAAGTCATCGGCAACCTGACCGAAGGTCAGAACGTCGAGGGCGTGGTCAAGAACATCACCGAATACGGCGCATTCGTTGACCTGGGCGGCGTAGATGGCCTGCTGCACGTCACTGACATGGCATGGCGTCGTGTGAACCACCC
This sequence comes from Ruegeria sp. O6, assembly GCF_056535045.1. Taxonomy (NCBI): domain Bacteria; kingdom Pseudomonadati; phylum Pseudomonadota; class Alphaproteobacteria; order Rhodobacterales; family Roseobacteraceae; genus Ruegeria; species Ruegeria sp. O6. Next base: position 321,066 of record NZ_JBQERM010000002.1, read on the forward strand.
GTCCGAGATCCTGACGATCGGTGAAACCATCAAGGTTCAGGTCATCAAGATCAACAAAGACACCCACCGCATCAGCCTGGGCATGAAGCAGCTTCAGGAAGATCCGTGGGATCTGGTTGCTGCCAAGTACCCTCTGGGCTCGGTTCATCAGGGTCGCGTCACCAACATCACCGACTACGGCGCATTCGTCGAACTGGAAGCCGGTGTCGAAGGTCTGGTGCACGTGTCCGAGATGTCCTGGACCAAGAAAAACGTCCACCCCGGCAAGATCGTCTCGACCAGCCAGGAAGTCGACGTCATGGTTCTGGAAATCGACGGTGCCAAGCGCCGCGTGTCTCTGGGCCTGAAGCAGACTCAGCGCAACCCATGGGAAGTGTTTGCAGAAACCCACCCCGAGGGCACCGAAGTCGAAGGCGAAGTCAAGAACATCACCGAATTCGGTCTGTTCATCGGCCTCGAAGGAGACATCGACGGCATGGTTCACCTGTCGGACCTGTCCTGGGACGAGCGTGGCGAAGATGCGATCCAGAACTACCGCAAAGGCGACATGGTTTCGGCCGTTGTCTCGGAAGTGGATGTCGAGAAAGAGCGTATCTCATTGTCGATCAAAGCTCTGGGCGGTGACAAGTTCGCAGAAGCCGTTGGCGGCGTGAAGCGTGGCTCGGTCATCACTGTCGAAGTGACTGCAATCGAAGATGGCGGCATCGAGGTCGAGTACGAAGGCATGAAGTCGTTCATCCGTCGTTCCGACCTGTCGCGTGACCGTTCCGAACAGCGCCCCGAGCGTTTCTCGGTCGGTGACAAGGTTGATGTCCGCGTAACCAACGTCGACAGCAAGACCCGTCGTCTGGGTCTGTCGATCAAGGCACGCGAGATCGCAGAAGAGAAAGAAGCCGTGGAACAGTACGGTTCTTCCGACTCGGGCGCGTCGCTGGGCGACATTCTGGGCGCAGCGCTGAAGTCGGGCGACTAAGCCCGGGGCGCATCCCAAGCATGATTTACGGCCTCGCATGGAAGTGCGGGGCCGTTTTTGTTGCGAATCAACATGTTCCAAACACGTTGCTTAAACTCGATAATGTTCGCGCTTGAAGTGTGTAAATCGGCCTGTCGGGCAAAATTTCGCGTGAGAATATGGCAAAATAAAGCCTCAACACGCAGAGTATCCGTTCCCCCGTTCTGGGTTTTTTCCTATACTGTCAAAACAGTAGACCTGTCACACCGGCTGCCTGGGAGGGTATCACGAATGATCCGTTCAGAACTGATTCAGAAAATCGCTGACGAAAACCCGCATCTCTATCAGCGTGATGTCGAGCGGATTGTGAACACCGTGTTCGAAGAAGTCACCGATGCCATGGCGCGCGGCGACCGGGTCGAACTGCGTGGCTTTGGTGCCTTTTCGGTGAAAAAGCGGGATGCCCGCGTTGGGCGCAACCCCCGTACCGGTGAAACCGTTCAGGTCGAAGAAAAATGTGTACCATTTTTCAGAACTGGTAAGTTGCTCAGGGATCGTTTGAACGGTAAAGCCTGACCTCATGATGCGTTACCTTCGATATGCTTTTCTTGGGACTCTCGGGATCGTTCTGATTTCCGTTTCCTTGGCAAATGTTCAGTCTGTAGAACTGAAACTGATGCCCGATGCTCTGGCCGAGCTTCTGGGCTTTAACGTCAGTACCTCTTTACCACTTTTTCTGGTCGTTCTGGGCGGTGTTGTCGCCGGTTTGATCATCGGTTTCATGTGGGAATGGCTGCGGGAACACAAACACCGCCGCGATGCGACCGTGAAAAAGGGCGAGGTCCGCAAGCTTGAACGCGAGGTCAAGAAGCTCAAGAAAAAGCAGAACGAGGGTAAGGATGATGTTCTGGCCCTGCTTGACGAGGCCAGCTGAGGCTTATGTCTACCGATGTGTCCGTTAAAATCTGCGGTTTGACCGCCTCAGAACATGTGCGCGCAGCCGTTGCAGCCGGTGCGCGCTATGTCGGGTTCAACTTTTTTCCCAAATCGCCCCGTTACGCACCGATACCGCAAGCCGCGGCGTTGGCCGCCGAAGTACCAGTCGGCGTCGCCAAGGTCGCTCTGGCCGTGAATTTCTCGGACGCGCAGCTTGATGAGATTGTCGCGGGGGTTCCGCTGGATATGTTGCAGCTTCACGGCGGAGAGAGCCCCGAGCGTGTGGCAGAGATCAAGCAGCGCTATGGCCTGCCCGTCATCAAGGCGATCGGTGTTGCCGAGGCCGAGGATTTGGCTGCGATTGATCTGTATTCCGAAGTTGCAGACCAGCTTCTGATCGATGCAAAGCCGCCGAAGAATTCGGAACTTCCCGGCGGCAACGGTCTTCCTTTTGACTGGCGGCTGCTGGCAGGTCGAAAATATTGGCGCAGGCCGTGGATGTTGTCCGGTGGTCTGAACCCAGACAATGTCGCTGAGGCGATCCGCATGACGGGTGCGCGGCAAGTCGATGTGGCGTCGGGTGTTGAAAGCGCGCCGGGCGTAAAGGACGCTGGACTGATACAGGCATTTATCGACGCGACACGCTGATTTTGTTTGCCGCTGCCAGGGGGCGACATGGTGCGTTTTGCCATGGCAAATCCCGCGACGACCACCTATGAAAGTCAGGTACGACGAGGGAGACACCCATGGCCAACGATCTTTTCAATTCCTTCATGTCCGGCCCTGACGAGCAAGGGCGCTTTGGCATATTCGGCGGGCGTTTTGTCAGCGAAACGCTGATGCCGCTGATCCTGTCACTGGAAGAGGAATACAACAAAGCCAAGGATGATCCGACCTTCTGGGCCGAGATGGATGATCTGTGGGCCAACTATGTGGGCCGCCCCTCACCTCTGTATTTCGCGGAACGCCTGACCGAGCATCTGGGCGGGGCGAAGATCTATCTGAAACGTGATGAGCTGAACCACACCGGCGCACACAAGATCAACAACGTGCTGGGCCAGATCATTCTGGCGCGACGCATGGGCAAGACCCGGATCATTGCCGAGACCGGGGCAGGGCAGCACGGTGTGGCCACAGCCACGGTCTGCGCGAAATTTGGTTTGAAATGCATCGTCTATATGGGTGCCCATGACGTGCAACGTCAGGCCCCGAACGTGTTTCGTATGCGCCTGCTGGGGGCCGAGGTGATCCCTGTGACCTCGGGTCGCGGTACGCTGAAGGACGCGATGAATGACGCGCTGCGTGACTGGGTGACCAATGTGCGCGATACGTTCTACTGCATCGGCACAGTGGCCGGTCCGCACCCATACCCGGCGATGGTGCGTGATTTCCAGTCGATCATTGGCAAGGAAGCGAAAGAGCAGATGATGAAGGCCGAAGGCCGTCTGCCCGACACGATCATTGCGGCAATCGGCGGCGGCTCGAACGCGATGGGTCTGTTCTATCCTTTCCTTGATGACAAGGACGTCAATATCATCGGTGTCGAGGCCGGCGGTAAAGGTGTAAATGAAAAGATGGAGCATTGCGCCTCGCTGACAGGCGGTCGTCCGGGCGTTCTGCATGGCAACCGCACCTATCTGCTGCAGGATGATGACGGGCAGATTCTGGAAGGCTATTCGATTTCGGCCGGTCTGGACTATCCGGGTATCGGGCCCGAACATTCCTGGTTGCATGAGGTTGGTCGCGCGACTTACGTCTCGATTACCGACAAGGAAGCGCTTGAGGCATTCCAGCTCTGCTGTGCCACTGAGGGTATCATTCCGGCGCTGGAACCCAGCCACGCTCTGGCGCATGTCATGAAGATCGCGCCCGAGTTGCCCAAGGACCACCTGATCTGCATGAACATGTGTGGACGCGGTGACAAGGATGTTCAGACCGTCGCAAAATACCTGAACTTCGACATGTCTGACACCGAAGGCCGCACGGCCGGTTGATTTCACACCGGGGCCACATGCCCCGGTTTACAATCTCGACCAATCAAGCTGCCGGAACACCCTTCGGTCCACCCTTGATTGTAATGCTGCTCCGAAATGGCCTTCGGATCTAATTGGTGTTTTAACGGGCGCAGACGGATTGTTGTTCCTGCCGTGGTGTGGCATCCGGTTTGGTCACCGTATGTTGGCCCTCGCAGGCGATCTTTTTGAACCCGACGGAGCCCGGTCAAAGAATCGTCCACAAGCGATATTACTCCGTTCAACCTGCGCCCGAAGGTTTCCAATTGGAGATCAGTGTAGCAAGCGGTGCCGTACTGTTGCAAAATTGCTGGACTGTCAGTGACTATGTCCTTTCTGTCTTTGCAGGTGATTTTCCAGCGCAGCCTGCCTCAGGTTTCCTTCTCCGCGCGACGACACTGTAAATATTGGGTGTTTCAAGCCGTTTGAGAGTTGGTCCAGGTCAAAACCCGCTTGTTCCAACAACACGACGTGTTCCGCACGCCCCAGTTGATTCCTGCCGCGTTCTATACAGCGTCTTCCAATTGAATTAACTTCTCATTAACCGGCGATTTGCGGTCGGTTCTGGGGATGTCTCTGCGAAGATGGGGCAAGGATGACGCTGCTTGGGATGCGATTTTAACCCCGGGCACTCTGGTGTTTGGCACCCACGCGGTGTTGTAGGAGGTAATATGGTTTGGTCCGCAATTACGAGGCTGTCGTGCCTGGGTCTTCTGGTTTCCGCGCTTTTGATGGGAAGCGTCAAAGAGGGTCTGGCGTTTGGCAACCCCTCGTTTCCGTCCCAGACAGTCGCAACACCCAACGGCGGGCAGATTTTCTTTTCCAATCTACAAGGCACTGCGACAGCGTTCATGTCGTTGGGCGGCTCGGGAGAAGGCCCGGGAGGATCGTTCTATTTCAACAATGGTGTTTTGACTCAACCTTCGATAACGTCAGCAGGATTGGCCAATCTGGGATATATTGGCGCGACGATACTCAGCCAGAACGGAGCGGACTCAACTTACGCCACTGATGGCTATCTTGGGGTCATGTTCACCGCGCGTGAAACCGTTGGCGGGCCGCTTTACCTTTATGAGATCGCGCTGTCGGGTGTCACGAATACCCAGATTATCAACACGCGGACGCTGGCAGACACGACGCAGCCGACGGCCTCAATCGGTGCACTGACAACAATCGGCAACGGTACGTTCCAAGCGGTGATCACACTTAGTGAACCCAGCACAGATTTCACGGTGGGCGACTTGTCGGTCACCAATGCGTCCGCCAGCCTGACTGGGTCCGGAACCAATTATGTCGCAACGTTGACTGCGCAAAGTAACGGTACAGTTGAGCTGTTTATTCCTGCAGGCGTTTTTTCTGATGCCGCCGGGAACCTGAACCTTGCGTCCAACAGGGTCAGCACACAACAGGGGGTGACGGACACACAGCGACTGGTGCAGGCCTTTCAAAATGCCCGGGCCAACAGCCTCGTGACCAATCAGCCAGAGCTGACGCAGTTTCTTCAGCAATCGGGATCAGGTGCGCTGGACTCGTCGGTGACGCAAGGATCGGGGTATCTGAAATTTGCAAGTGACCCAACCCACCCGGTCTGGTTCAATCTGTCCGGGAACTGGAGCTCGCAAAACGATTACGACAGTTCTTATGCCTTGGCCGTGGTGGGGGCGCATGGCTGGGTGAACTCGAACCTTCTGATCGGCGCCATGTTGCAGATCGACTATGCCGAAACCGAAAACGGCCCGGCCAGCGTGGATGGCACAGGGTGGCTGGTCGGACCTTATGTCGTCGCAAAACTGCCCAGCCAGCCAGTGTTTTTCGAAGGGCGTGTTCTGTACGGTCAGGCTGATAACGACATTTCTCCACTGGGCACCTATACCGACAGTTTCGATAGTGAACGCTGGCTGATCCAGTCGCGCGTAACCGGAGAGTTCAAGCGCGGTAACCTGACACTTTTGCCGTTGCTGGATGTTAGCTATGCCAGCGACGATCAGGAGGCTTATACCGATAGTCTGGGCAACCTGATCCCACAGCAGGATTTCAGCCTGACCACTGCACGGTTGGGTATGGATTTCAGTCATCCAATCCAGGTGTCGCGTGGTCAGATGATGTTGACCGGTGGTTTGTCTGGTATCTGGAGCACAACATCTGGCACAGGCACTGTTCCTGGCGTGACACCGATAGGGGATACCGCCCGCGCTCGCGCTGATCTGGGTTTTGACTATCGGCTGGAAAACGACAGCCTTCTGGCTGCAAACCTGTTCTACGACGGTATCGGCGAAAGTGGTTTTGAAAACTACAGTGTCAGCCTGATCTGGCAAATGGCATTCTGAATCAGCCGTGCGCCCCTTATGGGGCCTTCAGGTCTTTGCCTTATTTTGAAGCAAAATGTCGAGTGGTACGATCTCAAGCGCGCGTTGATGTGTCGCCTCCAGATGAACCTGCGGTGCACATCCTTCGTCATGAGCTTGCAAAAACCGGCTGGCGCATAAACACCAGCTGTCGCCGGGGTGAAGGCCTGGAAAGTCGAATTCGGGTCGTGCCGTGCTCAGATCATTGCCGACATATTTTGAGAATGCCAGAAACTCGGCCGTCATCACGGCGCAGACGGTATGACTGCCCTGATCCTCGGGGCAGGTATTGCAGGCGCCATCCCGGAAAAACCCTGTCAAAGGGTCGCGAGAGCAAGGGGCCAGAACGCCACCCAGTACATTGATACTGTCTTGTTTCTGCATAAAGACATCTTACAGACTTTCCGCAATCTTGCGGAACATTTCGATGTTCAGGTCATTTACACCCGGCTCACGGAACAGCCTGTCTGCACCGGTGGACACAATCAGAACACCCCTGGGCTGGTTGAAATAGATGTATTGCCCATAGACGCCACGGGCCAGAAACTCTCCTTCATGCGCGCCGCGGGGAATCCACCATTGATACCCGTACCCGATCTCTCCTTGTGCGGTCGGTGCGCTGGGTTGGGTGGCTTCGAAAATCCATTCGGCAGGAACCAGTTGTTTTCCATTCGCGATGCCGTCCTGCAGGATCATTTGTCCGAACCGGGCGAAATCACGTGTGGTAAAGTTAAGGCCCCCCAAAACAAAAGCGACCCCTGCACCATCAGTGATGTAGTATCCGTCCCGCTCCAGCCCCAAAGGTTGAAGGATCTTTTCCGTCAGAAGGTCCGCCACGTTCCGCCCGGTCGCACCGCGTATAACCATGCCCAGAACATGGGTGTCGATCGACACGTATTGCCAGGTTTCACCCGGCGTCGCAAAGCTGTCTTGCAGCGAGGCTGCGAAATCGTCCAGCTCACCACCCAGGGCAACCACACGCCCCATCCGATTGATGTCGGAATTTGGGTCGAGGTAATCTTCATCAAACGTCACGCCGCTTGCCATGTTCAGCACGTTGCGGATCGACGCGGTTTCATACGCGCTGTCTTTCAGTTTTGGCGCATATTTGACGACCGGGTCATCCAACGACCCGATTGCCCCCTCTTGCAGCAGGATACCGAAAAGCGCCGAAAGATAGCTTTTGGCGACCGACCAGGAAATCCTCCGGTCATCCGGCCCGGTGCCAAGATAATATTCCTCGAACCTGACTTTGCCGTTCTGCATAACCAGCAACGACGTGACCGCGCGTTCATCGATCCAACTGTCGGTTCCCTCCGGCAGCTCGAACCCTTCGCCATAAGGCAGGTCCCAGGTTGGCGCGTCGCCACGCGGCAGGTTCACGGTCAGAAAAGCCTCGTCCATGTGCGAGAAATTGTGAACGATCTTCTCTTCCGAAAATAACGAGTTCACGGCCAAAAGGCGCTGCAATTCTTCGCGCTTCCACAGCCCGACGGCAGTGGCGGCCAGAACCAGCGCCAGTACGATGCGCAGCACCCACTTCAAGATGGATTTCATCGCATTGCCTCCCTAGTTGAGCGGTATTGGAACGCGGGAGATCACATTCCGCAACCTCTACGTAACGGAAAGAGGCCGGGGTGCTACCTGAATTTGTCCAAAAGCTTCTGCATGGCAGATCGGTCGTCATCCTCGGTGTCGGGTGCGGGCGTTGAAGGTGTGTCGGCTTTTGGTGCGTCGGTCTTTGATGATCGCGACGGGGCAGTGCGCAATGCAACTGCATTCATGAACTTGCCGCCCTCGTCCTGAGCCAGATAAGCAGCCCCGTCCGAAACACCCCGAAGAACGTCGTCCAGCCAGCTGGTTTCGGATTTCGCAAAATCACTGAGCACGTACCCCGAAACCATTTCCTTGCGGCCCGGATGTCCGATCCCAAGGCGTACACGGTCATAGGCCGCCCCGATATGCTCATGGATCGAGCGCAGACCGTTATGCCCGGCGTGCCCGCCCCCTGCCTTGACGCGCAACTTGCCCGGGGCAAGGTCCAATTCGTCATGAAATACAACAACGTCGGTGGATTCGAGCTTGTAAAACCGCATCGCCTCACCCACGGATTGACCCGATCGGTTCATGTAGGTTTGCGGTTTCAACAGCAGGACTTTCTCGGTGCCAAGCCGACCTTCCGAAATCTCGGCCTGAAACTTCGATTTCCAGGGACCAAAACCGTGATCTTCTGCGATCCGGTCCAGGGCCATGAACCCGATATTGTGCCGGTTCCGGGCATATTTCTGGCCCGGGTTTCCCAATCCAACAAACAGCTTCATGTTTCCGTTTTGCCTCTGTAGCTCCAAAGCCATTTCATGCCCGGAAATCGTCAGGAAATCCAGTCAGGCCTGATTATTGGACCCGCAAAAAAAACGGGGCTCACCCGAGCCCCGCTTCAAAGTCGGAAACATTGTTCCAGACTTATTCTTCTTCTTTTCCGACAACTTCGACTTCATCGGCTGCGACTTCACCATCTTCATCGTCGTCGCTGGTGGACAGACCAGTCGGCGCCGAGATGTTGGCAATCACAAAGTCACGGTCGATGGTTGGTTTGGTGCCCTCAGGCAGTTCAACCGACGAAATGGTCACGACGTCATTGATGTTCAGACCGGTCAGATCAACGGTGATCTTTTCAGGAATGTCACCGGCGGTGCACATCAGTTCGACTTCCGGGCGGACAACGGTCAGAACGCCACCCTTTTTGATGCCAGGGGCCGCACCTTCATTGATGAACTCAACGGGGATGAACAACGCGATCTTGGTGGTCCGGCGCAGGCGCATCAGGTCCAGATGGGTCGGCAGGTCTTTGACGACATCACGCTGAACGTCGCGGCAGATGACGCGGACGTCATCGTGGCCTTCAACTTTCAGGTTCCACAAGGTCGACTTGAACCGGCCCGCTTTCAGGCGCTTGAACAAGACGTTGAACGGGATCTGGATTGGCAACGGTTCTTTGTCGCCACCAAATACGATGCCCGGAACCATGCCGTCGCGGCGTGCTTGACGAGCGGCGCCCTTGCCTGTCCCCGTCCGTTCCAGAGCTACGAGATCAGGAATCTCACCAGCCATGATATATTCTCCAATGTTAGGGCGGGCATCCTCCAAGGCTGTATACCCGCGTGAAGCCGCGTCCTTAGCTTGATTCACCCGATTTGGAAAGAGGTATTTCTTGCCATGCCGTTCGGCTGGGTTCTATCGCCTGTCCTGGAGTATTTATCGGGTGGACGATTGAAGGATCCCCAGCTTCATCTGGCCAAAAATATCCCGGGGGAGGCGCCCGGAACGGGCGTCGGGGGCAGAGCCCCCTGATTGACCGGTTACGCTTGCCAGCGGCCCCCGAAGTTTTCAGGTATCAGCAGATTGTGACGCCCCAACGCAGCCACATTTTTCTCACCACAAAGCGCCATTGTCGTATCAAGCTCCCTCTGGATCAGCTCAAGCGCCGTGGTGACACCTTTCTGACCCATGGCACCCAGACCATACACAAACGCGCGGCCAACATAGGTCCCTTTGGCCCCAAGCGCCAAGGCTTTGAGCACGTCTTGCCCGGACCGGATGCCGCTGTCCAGATGCACCTCGATATCGCCACCGACCGCATCCATGATCTCGGGCAGGACACGAATTGAGCTTAGCGCGCCGTCAAGCTGACGCCCACCATGGTTTGACACGACAATTGCATCGGCACCCAGCTTGGCGGCCATCCTTGCGTCCTCCGCATCAAGGATGCCCTTGAGGATCACTTTCCCGCCCCATTGCTCCATCAGTTTTTCAACCTTGGACCAGTCAAGGCTGGGGTCGAACTGTTCTGCGGTCCAGGCCCCCAATGACGATGCGTCCGAAATACCATGCACATGCCCCACGATGTTGCCGAACTCGCGCCGCTGGGCCCGCAGCATTTCAATGCCCCATACCCATTTGGTCATCAGGTTGGCGATGGTTTTTGCCGTCAGTTTGGGCGGGGCCGACAGACCGTTTTTCAGGTCCTTGTGCCGTTGGCCCAGAATTTGCAGGTCGAGCGTGATTACCAGTGCGGAACATCTGGCATCTTTTGCCCGCTGGATCAGGCGGTTGATGTAGTCCGTGTCTTTCATTGTATAAAGCTGGAACCAGAATGGCTTGTCGGTATACCCGGCCACATCTTCGATCGAGTTGATGGACATGGTGGACAGCGTAAAGGGTACACCAAATTCCTCGGCGGCTTTGGCGGCCTTCATCTCTCCGTCTGCATGTTGCATCCCCGTCAACCCGACCGGGGCAAGCGCCACGGGCATTGAAACGTCTTCGCCAATCATTTGCGAAGTTGTCGACCGACCGGACATGTCGACCGCAACCCTTTGGCGCAGGCGAATTTTTTCGAAGTCGGTGCTGTTGTCGCGAAAGGTCTGTTCTGTCCAGCTGCCGCTTTCGGCGTAGTCATAGAACATACGAGGCACGCGGCGTTCATATATGCGTTTGAGGTCTTCGATATTGGTGATCACAGGCATGAAAACAGGGCTCCGCTCACTTTGGTTAGTTTTCCTTACCAATTCATTCCCAAGGCTGCAATGTCTTGACGTCACAGTGAAGGGTCACAAAAAACCCGCCGCGGTATCCGCGACGGGTCATCATTCTCGCATGTTGGCTGCGAAATCAGGCGCTGTGCGCGCCATCCGAAAGAGATTTCACAAAGGTCAGCACGTCGGCCACAGGTTTACCTGCGCCGATCTGGCTGACGATCGCTGACCCGACCACCGCGCCATCCGACACCGAGGCAATATTGCGCGATTTCTCAGGCGTGTTGATCCCGAACCCCACGATCACCGGCAGATCGGTCGCGGCCTTGATGCGGGCAACCTCGGGGCCAACATCGGTTGCTTCTGCCTCGGCTGCGCCAGTGATCCCGGTGATCGAGACATAATAAACAAAGCCAGAAGTGTTTTGCAGAACACGTGGCAGGCGTTTGTCATCCGTAGTCGGGGTCGCCAGGCGAATGAAATTCAGACCTGCCGCTTGCGCGGGCAGGCAGAGTTCTGCGTCCTCCTCGGGGGGAAGGTCCACCACGATCAAACCGTCAATCCCTGCCGCTTTTGCATCGGCCAGAAACGCGTCAACACCCCGGCTGTAGATCGGGTTGTAATACCCCATCAGGACAATGGGGGTTGTATCGTCCGTTTCCCGAAACGTTCGTGCCAGATCCAATGTGCGTTGCAAGGTCATGCCCCGCTCAAGCGCACGTTGGCCTGCGGCCTGAATAGTAGGGCCGTCGGCCATCGGGTCGGTAAAGGGCAGGCCCAGCTCGATAACATCCACGCCAGCACCAGGCAGGCCTTTGACCACTTCAAGCGAAGTGTCATAGTCGGGATCTCCGGCCATGACATAGGCGACAAAGGCTTTTTTTCCTTCGGCTTTCAGGGCGGCGAACTTGGCGTCGATACGGGTCATCGGATGTCCTTGCACTCGGGTTTCGACCTGATGTGCAGAAACTTTGACCGAAAATCAATCCCGCCCAGACAGGAATGGATCAGAAGCCCAGATGATATGGATCAGAAGCCCAGATGATAGCGTACCAGCAGGGCATTCACGCCCGGGTTCTCGTCATTGGTACTGGCGTTGGATTTATGGGTTAGCGCGACAGACACGCTGTTGCCATTGTTCAGGTTATAGCCAAGTCCCAAAAGGCTGCGAATCTGGAAATCGCCCCCAAGATCATTCAGGTCGTTGCTGGCATTATAGTAGCCGGGCATAACACTGCCTTCCAAAAACCAGCGATCACTCAGCGCATACTGCCCGATCAAACCCGCGCCGATATGCGTGTCACCATCTTCATTTACAGTTAGGGCCGCACCCCAACCGGCGCGAAACCGCGTCGCCTGATGAAATGGCGTGTGGTGGTATTCGATCGAGATCAGACCCTGATCTTCGGATGTGTCTTCAGAATAGTCCGCGTATCCGGCACCAAAAACAACGGTTTGGGCCTGGGCTGACGCGCAGGCCGTTGCCGCCAGAACGGTTGCAAGAAAAAGGTGTTTCATCAGTGTCCGCCAACAAAAAGTGATCGTGTGCTATTAACTGGTAATCGTAGGAGTTGTTTTTCAATTTCGGCAAGAACACAATTTTCAAACGATTTTGTGATGTGGCGAAATGGACTCGGCAAAGGTGCCGCCAGCAATCCCTTGCGCATTCAGGCGGACCTGCATAGAAGCTGCGATCGTATTCTATGCAGGAGGCCGTGATGGGCTTTAAAATGGGAATCGTGGGTCTGCCGAATGTCGGCAAGTCGACCCTGTTCAATGCGCTGACCAAAACCGCTGCTGCGCAGGCCGCGAACTTCCCGTTCTGCACCATTGAGCCCAATGTCGGGGATGTTGCGGTTCCCGACGCCCGCCTCGACAGGCTGGCAGCGATTGCGTCCTCAAAACAGATCATCCCCACGCGGATGACTTTTGTGGATATCGCGGGTCTGGTGAAAGGCGCGTCAAAGGGCGAAGGGCTGGGCAACCAGTTTCTGGCGAATATTCGCGAAACGGATGCGATTGCCCATGTGCTGCGCTGTTTCGAAGACGGTGACGTGACACATGTCGACGGGCGTGTTGATCCGGTTGCGGACGCTGAAACGATCGAAACCGAACTGATGCTGGCCGATTTGGAAAGCATCGAAAAGCGCCGGGCCAATCTGGTGCGCAAGCTGAAGGGCAACGACAAAGAGGCGCAACAGCAAGATCGCCTGTTGGCCGAGGCGCAGGCCATGCTGGAAAACGGCAAGCCCGCACGTCTGGTCGAAGTCAGAGACGAGGACGCCAAGGCATGGAAGATGTTGCAACTGCTGACAACCAAACCGGTTCTCTACGTCTGCAACGTGTCCGAGGAAGACGCCGCACAAGGCAACGAATTCTCTGCCCGCGTGGCCGAAATGGCCGCCGCGCAGGGCAATGCCCATGTCATCATCAGCGCCAAGATCGAAGAAGAGATCAGCCTGCTGGATGAGGACGAAGCCCAGATGTTCCTTGAGGAGATGGGTCTGGAAGAGCCCGGCCTCGACCGTCTGATCCGCGCAGGTTACGATCTGCTGAAGCTGGAAACCTATTTCACCGTCGGCCCGAAAGAGGCCCGCGCCTGGACCATCCGCACCGGCACCGCTGCACCGCAAGCAGCAGGTGTGATCCATGGCGATTTCGAAAAGGGTTTCATTCGCGCCGAGACCATCGCCTTTGACGACTATGTCGCTGCCAATGGTGAGCAGGGCGCGAAAGAGGCGGGTAAGATGCGGGCAGAGGGTAAGGGCTATATCGTCAAGGACGGCGATGTGATGCACTTTTTGTTTAATACGTGATTCACGGTCTTATTTGTGGATGGTTGTTTGAAGTGTTTTGAGGTGGGCGCTGTAACGTCTGCGGCGTCGCACCAATTGCCATTAGTAATTTGGTATCATCCTCTAACTGGATACCCACAGAGTGTTTCGCCGAAGCTTTTGAAGGGGAAAAAGCGGAAATCTTCGTAGCCGATGCTATGTTTTGTTTCGTTTGAATTTGGATGATACCGGAAGGCACCAAGGTATTTCATATCCTTGAAAAAGATTGAAGCAGGTGGGGCGACACCAGCGGTGGGCCCTACTTCACTGCAACTCCAATCATCATTACGCAGTCGTGCGTCCACTTCTTCCTGATGGTCGAAGATGCGGACGCTTGGCCCATCTAAAATCTTCATCATCCATACACTGTTCACGACGATAATAGTGCCGTCATCGTGCAGGTATAGATTAACCTCGCGGCCCAAATCGGCCACGAGCCATTCGTAGGCGCAAGAGAAGGGGGTGTCGTCACACACGACCAAGCGGCGCTCATACTCAGTAAAGAGTGATCGAAAAAGCGTGGGAACCTGCACGCGTACAGTCAAGCCGTCAGGGAACTTAAATGCATTCTTGTAGGGCTCATCTGCAGCCGCTGCTCGTAAGTTGACGGTTATAGAAACAGTGAAGACAAAGCAAATAAATAGGAAAGTTCTAAATGGTTTGCTCATCAGCTGCTCCGGTTTCTGGCGTTTTGATCTTTAAGGGCAAATGACATTTCATCTTTTGTGTGACAACGGTTTTGAATATCCAGTTTCACTTCAAATAAGAGGTGTCGATGGATAGTAACAAGTGTAAGCTCTTCTCGCTTATTGCGCGCGCCATGTAACGCCTGCTTTCCTTCCCAATCGAAGTCTCGCTAAGGTATGGATCAACCAGCTGTCGGAGACAATTGTAAGTGATCGAAATCCGCGACCTGCAACTGCTCAGCGCCTTGGCGCGGCATCGGCATTTTGCCAAAGCAGCCGAGGAATGCGGGATTTCGCAGCCCGCGTTTTCAATGCGCATCCGCAATCTTGAGGACCGATTGGGTGTCTCAATCGTCCGTCGCGCCAACCGCTTTCAAGGGCTGACCGAAGAGGGCGAGATGATTGTCCAGCGGGCGCGGCGTATTCTGGACGACACCAAGGCGCTGGAACAGCAGGTACTGGCCGCCAAGGGTGAGATTACGGGCACACTGATCCTCGGCGTGATCCCGACCGCAATCGCCTTCACGGGACGGTTGGTCAAAAGGCTGCGTGACGCGCATCCTCGTATCGTCACACGCATTGAAACCATGTCTGCCACCGCAATTCAGCACCGGCTGGACGAAGGCAGCCTTGATGCCGGGGTGACTTATGGTGACAGCATCGGCACGGACTTCCGGCAGGTTCAGCCTCTTTACGAGGAAACCTATGTGTTGTTGGTGCCCACGCATCTGACGGACCAAAGCGGCCCGATTCCGTGGGCGCAGGTCGCAGAATTTCCGCTCAGCCTTTTGGAGCCGCAGATGCAGAACCGGCGTATTCTGGACCGGGTGTTTGCCGAACAGGGGCTGCACCCCGATATCGTTGCCGAAACCAGCGGTTTCACGGCTTCGATGGTCATGGTGCGGGAGGGGCTGGCGGCGACGGTTGTTCCTCGGGTTCTGGTACGTGCGCTGGGCGATTTGAAGGGAACGAAAGTGTTGCCGCTGATCGAACCTGTTGTCAGCAAACCGATTTGTCTGGCGACCCTTAACCGGGACCCCGAATTGCCGACGGTTAAGGCTTTGCGGGATGTGGTGACCTCTTTGCGGTGATAAGGTGTCGTTATCGTGCGATTGCCAAAAGCGATTTGACGATATGTTTGCCTGATGAGAGACGGAACCTCAATCGGAGGGCATCATGGCACCATTAGATACCAAGCCATCAGGCACACCCAAGGGCGTCTGGAAGTCAGGTAAAGGCAAGGGGCGGCACACACCCAAGGGCCGTCAGTTCACGGATGAGGCGCAGGCTGAAATCACACGCCTGCTGGGTGATCGCCCGCGTCGCCGCGACCTGCTTATCGAGTTTTTGCATTTGATTCAGGACGAACACGGTCATATCAGCGCCGACCATATTGCGGCGCTTGCCGTGGAAATGCGGATCGGTCAGGCCGAGGTCTATGAGACCGCGACTTTCTATGCCCATTTCGATGTGGTGAAAGAAGGTGAGACGCCTCCTCCGGCATTGACCATCCGGGTTTGTGATTCCCTCTCCTGCGAAATGGCCGGTGCCCAGCAGTTGCAGAAGGCGCTGGAAGACGGTTTGGACCCTGCCGAAGTTCGCGTTGTTCGCGCGCCCTGCATGGGGCGTTGCGATACCGCTCCGGTATTGGAGATTGGCCACAATCACATTGATCATGCGACCCCCGAAAAGGTGCAGTCGGCGATTGCAGCAGGGGACACCCATGCGCATCTGCCCGACTATGAGACCTTCACGGCCTATGAGGCAAACGGCGGCTACGCCAAGCTTAAAGAGCTGCGCGACGGCGGTGATTGGGAACAGGTGCAAGAAGACGTCCTGTCCTCGGGTCTGCGTGGTCTGGGCGGCGCTGGCTTCCCGTCGGGTAAGAAATGGGGCTTTGTTCGTATGAACGAAGGTCCGCGCTATCTGGCGGTAAACGGCGACGAGGGTGAGCCCGGCACGTTCAAAGACCGCTATTATCTGGAGCGCACGCCGCATGTCTTCCTCGAAGGTATGCTGATCGCCGCTTGGGCAGTCGAGGCCGAGACCTGCTTCATCTACATGCGCGACGAATACCCGGCAGTGCTGGAAATTCTGCGCCGTGAGATAGCGGCATTGGAAAATGCCGGTATCGTCGCAAAGGGTTACATCGACCTGCGCCGGGGGGCCGGTGCCTATATCTGCGGTGAAGAATCCGCGATGATCGAATCGATCGAGGGCAAGAAGGGCCTGCCGCGCCACCGTCCTCCGTTTGTGGCGCAGGTTGGGGTCTTTAACCGTCCGACCTTGGTGCACAATGTCGAGACGCTGTATTGGGTCTCAAAAATCTGCCGCGAAGGGCCGCAGGTTCTGAACTCTGTTGAAAAGAACGGTCGCAAGGGCCTGCGCAGTTATTCAGTCTCGGGGCGTGTGGCGAAGCCGGGCGTTTACCTGCTGCCCGCAGGTTCGACCATTCTTGATGTGATTGATGCCGCCGGCGGCATGGCTGATGGCCATGTGTTCAAGGCGTATCAACCGGGCGGGCCGTCGTCTGGTCTTCTCCCCTCGAGCATTGACGACGTCCCGCTCGACTTCGACACGCTTCAACCGCTTGGCACTTTCATCGGGTCTGCCGCCGTTGTGGTTCTGTCCGATCAGGACACCGCCCGCGATGCCGCGCTTAACATGCTGCGGTTCTTCGAGGATGAAAGCTGTGGCCAGTGCACCCCCTGCCGGGCAGGCTGCGAAAAGGCGGTCAAGCTGATGCAGGCCGACAAGTGGGACACCGATCTGTTGGAAGATTTGTGCCAGGTCATGAGCGATGCCTCGATCTGCGGTCTGGGGCAGGCGGCCCCGAATCCGATCCGCCTGGTCATGAAACATTTCGCTGACGAAATCTGAGGGAGACAGAGCCATGCTTGACGCAAGCCCAACCAAGACCGTCACCTTCAACCTGAACGGCGATGACGTCACCGTGCCCGCGGGCACCACGATCTGGGAAGCGGCTAATGGCCGGGGCCTGGTGATCCCGCATCTGTGCCACAAGCCTGCACCGGGATACCGCCCCGATGGCAACTGCCGCGCCTGCATGGTCGAGGTGGAGGGCGAGCGCACGCTGGTCGCCTCGTGCATCCGCCCGGCGGCCGATGGGATGGTGGTCAAGACCGACACCGACCGCGCCGAAAAATCGCGCGCCATGGTCATGGAACTACTGGTGGCCGATCAGCCCGAGCAGCCGCATGACGTATCCAGCCATTTCTGGGATATGGCCAAGCTGAACGATGTCAGCGACAGCCGTTTTCCTGCGAAAGAGGCCGAGAAAATCCCGCTTCTGGATGACAGCCATGTGGCGATGCGTGTCAATCTGGATGCGTGTATCAACTGCAACCTTTGTGTTCGGGCCTGCCGCGAAGTGCAGGTGAATGACGTGATTGGCATGGCTGGTCGCGGTCATACCGCGCAGGTGGTGTTCGACCAGAATGATCCGATGGGTACCTCCTCCTGTGTTGCTTGCGGTGAATGTGTTCAGGCCTGCCCCACCGGTGCGCTGATGCCTGCCACCGTGCTGGACGATCAGCAGCAGGGGGACAGCAAGGATTACGATAGCGAAACCGAAAGCGTCTGCCCGTTCTGCGGTGTGGGCTGCAAAGTGTCGCTGAAGGTCAAGGACGGCAAGGTGAAGTATGTCGAGGGCATCAACGGCCCCGCAAACGAAGGTCGTTTGTGCGTCAAAGGTCGCTTTGGCTTTGACTACATCCACCACCCGCACCGCCTGACCAAACCTTTGATCCGGCACGAGGATGCGCCCGCCAAGGGGCTGAACGTTGATCCGGGCGATCTGTCGACTCATTTCCGCGAGGCGACCTGGGAAGAGGCGATGGACTTGGCCGCGACCAAGCTGATGACCCTGCGCGCCGAAGACCCACGTTCGGTTGCGGGCTTCGGTTCGGCCAAGTGCACCAACGAAGAGGCGTATCTGTTCCAGAAGTTCATCCGTCAGGGCTTCAAGCACAACAACGTCGATCACTGCACCCGTCTGTGCCACGCTTCATCCGTTGCGGCGCTGATCGAGAATGTGGGTTCGGGCGCGGTGACGGCGACCTTTAACGAGATCGAAAACGCCGATGTGGCGATCATCATCGGTTCGAACCCGATCGAGAACCACCCTGTCGCGGCGACCTATTTCAAGCAGTTCGCCAAGCGTGGCGGCAAACTGATCGTTATGGACCCCCGTGGCGTTGGTATGCGCAAGTTCGCGGATGAAATGCTGCAGTTCCGTCCGGGGGCGGATGTCTCGATGCTCAACGCGATCATGAACGTGATCGTCGAGGAAGAGTTGTATGACAGCCAGTACATCCACCGCTGGACCGAGAACTGGGAGGCCGAGAAAGAGCACCTGCGCGCCTTCACGCCCGAAGCGATGGCACCGATCTGTGGTATTGAACCGGATCAGCTGCGCCGTGTCGCGCGTACCTTTGCGCAGGCCAAAGCTGGCCTGATCTTCTGGGGCATGGGCGTCAGCCAGCACATCCACGGCACCGACAACTCGCGCTGCCTGATTTCGCTGGCTCTGATGACGGGCAATGTCGGTAAACCCGGCGCTGGGCTGCACCCGCTGCGGGGGCAAAACAACGTGCAGGGCGCATCGGATGCGGGCCTGATCCCGATGTTCCTGCCGGACTATCAGTCGGTGACTGACGACGGCGTTCGTGCCAGGTTCAATGATGTCTGGCATTCGGATGACTTCTCGAACGAGAAGGGTCTGACGGTGACCGAAATCATCGATCAGGCCTATGCGGGCAATATCAAGGGCATGTATATTCAGGGTGAAAACCCGGCCATGTCCGACCCGGATGTGAACCACGCCCGCGCGGCGCTGGCCAAACTGGATCTGATGATCGTGCAGGACATCTTCCTGACCGAGACGGCGAACTATGCCGATATCATCCTGCCTGCCTCGGCGCTCTATGAAAAGAACGGTACGGTGTCGAACACCAACCGTCAGGTACAGCGTGTACGGCCTGCCGTTACCCCCCCGGGAGAAGCGCGCGAAGATTGGAAGATCACGGTCGAGCTGGCACAGCGCATCGGGCTGAACTGGGATTACACCGATGTCTCTCAGGTCTTTGCCGAGATGAAACTGACCATGGCATCGCTTGACAACATCACGTGGGAGCGTCTGGAGACCGAGACGATTACCTACCCGTCGCTCAGCGAAACCGACCCGGGTCAGGCCATCGTGTTCGGGGATGGTTTCCCCCGCTCGGGCGGTAAGGCGAAGTTCACCCCCGCCAGCGTCATTCCGCCGGATGAGGCCCCGGACGAGGAATACCCGATGATCGCCACCACTGGCCGTCAGCTGGAACATTGGCACACTGGCTCAATGACCCGCCGGTCCAATGTTCTGGACGCGGTTGAGCCCGAGGCGAACTGTTCGATGAATCCACGTACGCTCAAGCTGATGGGCATCGAGCCGGGCGACATGATCCGCCTGACCACACGCCGTGGTTCGATTGAGATCATGGTCCGCGCGGACCGGGCGATTGCCGAGGATATGGTGTTCATCCCGTTTGCCTATGTTGAGGCGGCGGCAAACATCCTGACAAACTCAGCCATCGACCCTTATGGCAAAATCCCCGAGTTCAAATTCTCGGCCATTCGCGTCGAGAAGATCGAAGGCGCAGTTGCGGCTGAGTGAACCCAATACATATCAAGCAAAGAAGGCGGCCAGACGGGTCGCCTTTTTCTTTTCTTGACAGGCGCTTGCGCTCAACCAACCCTGTCCGGGAATATGGTGGAGGAGTTGCTAATGGCCCGTCGTTTCGTCGATCTGTCCGTTCCGTTGGAAACCGGGATCGTGTCTGACCCGCCAATCATGTTGCCGCAAATCGAATATCTGACCCATGATCAGACGGCAGAACAGGTCATATCTTTCTTTCCGGGTCTGGAACGGCAAGACCTGCCGAACGGTGAAGGGTGGGCCATCGAACGGTTGCAGATCGCGACCCACAACGGCACGCATCTGGATGCGCCGTATCACCATCATTCCACGATGAACAAAGGTGAACGGGCGATAACCATCGACGAAGTGCCGTTGGAATGGTGCATGAACCCTGGCGTCAAGCTGGACTTTCGACACTTCGAGGACGGGTATGTCGTTACCGCGGCAGATGTCGAAGCCGAATTGAAGCGCATCGGCCACGAGCTTTGCCCGCTGGATATCGTCGTGGTCAACACTGCGGCAGGGACACGTTATGGCGCGCCGGACTATCTGGTCAAAGGATGTGGAATGGGGCGCGAGGCGACGCTTTATCTGACGGAACGTGGCGTGCGTGTCACCGGCACCGACGCCTGGAGCTGGGATGCACCGTTTCCGCTCACCGCTCAGGAATACGCAGAGACCCGAGATCCATCAATTATCTGGGAAGGCCACCGCGCGTCGATGGATATCGGGTATTGCCACTTGGAAAAGCTGACCAATCTGGAAGACCTGCCGCCCACCGGGTTCGAGATTTCCTGTTTCCCCTTCAAGATAAAAGGGGCCTCTGCGGGATTTGTCCGGGCCGTGGCTATATTTGACGATGAAGGCGCACAGTAAAGGGGGCCAAATGCAGCTGACTTCGACACCTCCTGGCGGGCATGATGGCCCGTATGCCGCGCCTGTGGAAATTCGCGGCTTTGAAGTACGGCCCGAATGGATCGACTATAACGGCCATGTGAATGTCGGGTTTTACGGTGTCGCCTTTGACATGGCGTTGGAAAAGCTGATGGTTGACCATCTCGGGTTGGGCGAGGTGCAGGTCAAGGCGTTGGGGCAGGGGCCTTACATCCTGCAGTCTCATCTGCATTTCGTGCAAGAGGTCAAAGATGGTTCGTCATTTTATTTCAGGTTCCGTATGCTGGATGCTGACAGCAAGAGAGGACATTACTTCGCCCAGATGCTTTTGGCAGAAACTGACGAGATTTGTGCGACGCAAGAGGCGCTTTTCATGAATGTCAGCCATAGTACCGGGCGATCCGCGCCCTATCCGAATTGGGCAGCGGCGCGTCTTGCGCAAATGGTGGAGGATCACAAGTCTCTGGAACCGGCTTCGCAGATCGGCCAACCGATAGGAATTCGCCGGAAATAGTTTGCTGGGGTCGGACGCGATCCTAATAGTCCTTTGAAAAGAACACTCCGATGCCCGTTTCGCCACGACCGTCAACCGTGCCCTTGACCGAGAAATTGTCGGTTACATCAAGGTTCAGGTTCACCTCGGTATTGCCTTCGGTATTGACGGTAAAGTCGGTGTAGAGGTTTTCACCCAGATAGGCCCCGGCACCCAGTCGGCCCGCGCCACCCTCTGACGCACCAACATCAATCGTATCAACACCGGTAGAGTCGCGTAATCCCTTGGTCGCATCCCCGCCAGCACCGCTGAGCTGCGCCAGCGATGCGGCCATCTGCGCAATCAGGAACGGTGAGATTTCCGAGAACCTGTTCCCAAAGAGCAGCATCGCCAGCGCCTCTTCAGCCGGACGCTCGGGATCGGAAAACACGTTAACCTCGGGTGAATCCAGTGGCCCTGCGATTTCGATGGTCGCGGTGCCGTCCGAGGTGCTGGCAGAGGATTCAAACTCGATATAAGGCGTCAAGTCACCTTGTAGGGTCACGATGCCTTTGGTCAGGGCCAGCCTGCGGCCCAGAATATCGAAATTACCGCGGATCAATTCAATCTGACCTGACGGGACCACCGAGGTCGTCGTACCACCAATGGAGATCCGGCCGCCCAATTCGGCATTTACACCGCGCCCCCGTACGAACACAGCTTTGGGTGCCAGCAAGTTGACGTCCAGTGCTATTCTGGACGTGCGTTGCCCCTTGTCTTCGGTGGCTACCAGACCTGCACGCTCACGCGTGATGAAACTGGCTCCGCTTTCGTTGACATGCTGTATCTCAGGGATCGGTGCGGCACCTACAGCCCCCGAAGCCGCAGCGAGGTTGATATTGGTCTCACCAAAGGTGATCTGCCCGGCCAGCGAACTGTTCCCGGCTAAGGCGCCGGTCATGGCAATCTGGCCATTCAAAGTCGTCTCATACAAAAGCCGATCGGTCAGGACGAGGTTGTCGATTGTTGTCGTGATCTGCGCGTTGAACGGGGGCGTCAGATCGACAGGTCCATTTACGGTAAAGCCACCACCGGCCCGCACACCGCCGTTCAGTTTGATGGTTGCACGGCTTTGCGCCAGATCCACCTGTCCGTTGATCCCGGTGATGGTCTGACCCGCGCCGGGAAGTGCTAGGGATGTTCCCGAGGTGGTAATCGACCCGCTTAGGGACGCCAGATCAGCCGGGCCTTTGAGGGCCAGATCAAAACGTGCGGACCCTTCAATCTTGTTAGGCGTGATGAAGACGTTTGCTATCCCCAGGTTTACGCCACCCTTCGCTGAAATATCTGCATTGCTGCTGGTTTCATCAAAGGTGCCTGCAACCGTGCTGACGATGTCTGCGGGACCTTGCGCCTTGGCGTCGATGGTCCAAACGCCACTGTCCCGCTTTGCATTGCCCGCAGCGGTAAGGGTGCCGGGAAACTCTGGCACAAACCTTTCGATGCGGTTGAACTTGGCATCAAAGTCCAGATCGGCGGATCCATTTGTGTCCACCGTACCGGCCACTTTGGCATAGGAACTCTCTGGCCCCAGCAGATGAGCTGACCCTTCCAGCCCGGATTGTGTCGGAGCGACGTTGCCGTCCAGCTTCAGAGGCCCGGAGAGTGTTTTCGACAGCCGCCCCAAATCATCCAGCGCAGCGGTAAAGGTCAGTCCGCCAGCATCGCGGTCCAGTTTGCCGGATGCATCCGCAGAAAGGGCGGTGCCGATCAGCTGGAATGTGCGAATATTCAGACCGGCCTCGTCATTCACCGCATCCACCGTCAGGTTCGTTCGCCCCTGGATCAGGTTGTCAACCGCATTGATGCCGGATTTGATGTCATCAGCAGCCAGGTTGCCTTTTACGTCAAAGGCCTTGCTGCCAACCGTACCTTTGCCTGCGACATCCGTGATAATCGAACCTGCAAGATCTCGCCCGGCAAGAGTTGAAAAGGGTGACAGGTCCGGGATGTTCAGACTGACCTGCCCGTCCACAGCCAATGCATCCGTCGGATCGTCAATTGTTGCTGCGGCGCTTGCCACAAGGGCTGAACCTTTGATCACCGCGTCGCGGATTTCAATCTGCTTCTGGCTCAGCGCGCCGTCGAGCGTGATCTCGGTCCGGCCGACCAGCAGCGGGTCAATCTCGGGTAGGCCCGTTTTGACATCCCGGCTCATCATGCTGGCTGTGCCATCGAATTCGAGCGTCTGAACAGTGCCTTTGCCGTCCAGTTTCGCCTGTACCGCACCGCCAAGCTCACGTTTGGCGAGGCCCGAGAACACGGAAAGGTCCTGAGCGTTGACTGTTGCTTGCCCATCAATCGTCACGTTGCCGTCAGGGGTGGTAACCGCGCCATCCGCCTGCGCGCGCAGAGCGTCGCCGATCAGCGTAAAATCCCGGATCGTTACGCCATCCGCTCCGCGTTTGGCGTCCAGCGTGATTGTTGTGTTGCCCCTTATCACCGGGTCAATGTCGTCGCGCCCTGTGGAAAGATCGCGCCCTTCGACCTCAAGCTTGCCATCGAAACTGCCTTCAAGCGGCGAACCCTGGCCGGTGAGCCGGGCAGAGGCCTGACCGCCCAGTTCCAGCTGCGCCAGACCCGAAAACCGCGACAGATCGGTCGCCTGTAACGTCGCAGCACCATTGACGGCCAAACCACTGGACAAGCCGCTGATCTCGGCATCAACGCCCAGTTCATAGTCCGAGCCGACCATCTCGACCCCTGACAGGTTCAGGGTCTGATCCCTGCCATATTGGAACATACCGTCCAGCGTAATGCGGTCGCCAACGGCGGTGTTCAGGGCATCGTCAGTCAGGTCGATACCGTCCAAAGCAGCCTGCAAATCACCGTCGATCCGCAAAACGTCACCCTGTTCCAAGGTCCCTTGCGCCGTAATCTGCGCGCGTTGCAGGTTCAGGGTGTCGGATCTTACGGCGTTAGCGGTCAGACTTAGATCCCAGAGATTGCCGTTTTTCTCATCAAACAACGCAGAGACCTGCGCAGCTTCGATCGATGTGTCGCCACCTGATAACGGAAGGACGACGCTTTGCCCCTCTGGTGGCGTAATGCGTCCTTGCAGGGCCGCCAGTTGCAGCCGACCGCCCGGCGCCAGTTGCAACGCCCCTTTCAGGTTCAGTGCCTGAGAACTGAGTTCCAGATCACTGATATCCAACGCGCCTTCAGGCAGGGTCCGTCCTTCCACGATCAACTGCGTTTTGGGGCCGAAGAACGTATCCATATTCTCAGCGACAAAGGGCGTTAGGTCACCGCCCAGATCTGCGGTAAAGGCGATGCCCTCCTCCGCGCTAGCCGCGGCTGTTGGGGCCGAACGCAACCGAACCTGTCCGGTCACTCGTGGCTGCCCATCACTGCTCAGGCCAATATCGGCCGTAAAATCCGTCACCGGCCCGGACCCTTTCGCGGACAATCCGATCGGAGGGCTGTCCGGCATTTTTAGCGCGGTCGAGATCAGACCCCCCGCAGCTTCGGTGACCTGAAGGTCAAGATCGATCTGGCTGTCAGTGTTCCTAAAACCCGCAGCCAAAGAGATTTCATCACCGGCCCGATCCAGTCGGGTGATGTCCAGTTTGGTGTCCAGCGTGCCGTCGGCCAGCGACAGGTTGCCATTGACGGCCAGTTCCGCCGCAACGCCGATCAAAGGTTTGCCCAATGCCAGCTCGCCAAAACGGATTTCGCCGATTTCGATGGCCACAGGCAGTTCAGGCAGTTGAAAAGCCTGGGTCTCGGCAGAAGGGGACGGCGTGTCCTTGGTCGTGGTGCCCGGCGCACGGGCCACGTCGATTTCCTGTGCGGTCAGCGCGTTGACCGAAAACCGCCCGCGGATCAGCGCCAACCGGTTCCAATCCAGTTCCGCTCCCCGAATGGTCAGCCAGACCCCTTCATCATCGGCCACCGTGATCTCGGCAATGGTGGCGCGTGAACTCAGCGCGCCTTGCAGGCCTTTGACGGTGACATTCTGATCGTCGCCCGACAGCGTGTCCTGTAGGAACCGCTCGATCATGCTGCCGCCTTCGTCCTCCTGCGCGGGGCCGGCCACTGGCACAAGCATCAGCGTGCCAATCAGCAGAGGGTATGAAAGGTGCCGTCTCAAAACGCTTGCCCGATCCCGATATAGAATTGCAAACCGTCTCCGGTGGGGCCGCTTACCGGGAAGGCCAGGTCAAACCGCAGGGGTCCGAAGCCGCCCAAATCATATCTTACGCCGATACCGGCACCTGCATGATCTTCCGCGCCACTTCCAATAAAGGAAGAGGTATCGACGACACCGTAGTCGTAAAACCCAACCAGCGACAGAGAATCTGTCACCTTGCCCCGGATCTCGCCGGAAAGTCCAAGAAAGGACTTGCCGCCTGCGACACCGGTCCCGACAGGGATGCCAAGGCTTTCATAGGGTTGCCCGCGCACGGTTCCCGCACCACCGGAAAAAAACAGAAAGTCGGGTGTGACACCATCTGCTGGTGGACCAATGATTGATCCAATTTGCGCCCGCCCCGCCAGCACTATCCTTCCACCCGTGCCAAGGCTGGTATAGGCCCGACCGTCGAAGAACATGCGAATGCCAGTGTCTGTGCCAGAAAAACCGACAAACGGCATTATCTGAGAATCCAGATAGAAACCGCGTGTGGCACTAACTTTGCTGTCTCGCTCATCCCATTCCGAGCGGAAGGGCAGGATAAAGTATCTGAACTTGCGGCCACTTCCATAGGCGTCGTCAGCATCTGACCACTGTAACCCAGCCGAGGCTTCGGCATAGAGCGTGTCCGAGAATGTGCGGCGCGCACCATATGCCACAGACGCAACCGAGACATTGTAGTTTTCGGTGTTGCGGCGCTCCAGCAACGCGTTCCAGAAAGTATTGTCGTCCGGACCCAGACGATCGGGCTGATCCAGGCGCAATCCGATCCGCCCATCAAGATCTTCGGAACCACCGATATTTCGTATCGCGGCCTCGAACCGCAGGCGTTCCGCGCGTTTGAACATGTTTCGATGTGTCCAGGTCGCGGTCACGTCGAGGCCGTCGCGCGAGGCCAGCTCGAGCCCAAAGGTCAGCTGACGCTTTGGCAAGTCTTCGAATGTGGCGTCGAAATCCAGTGTGCCGTCGGGGTTTGCTGTCTCATGTTCCTGCAATGACACGACGTTGAACGTGCCGGTGCGGCGTAAACGTGTTCCAACCTTCTGGATTTTTTCTGGTGAGTAAACTTCTCCGCTTGGGAAACCGGCGATTTTTTCGATGGACCGGTGGCGCACATCCGTGTCGCCCTTGATGAACATTCTGCCAAACGTCAACCTGCGCCCCGGGTCCAGATCAATCTGCGCATCCAGACGGGCCTGCGCGTGGCGGGCGATGATGGTCTGATCCTCAATTTTCGCTTTCGCATGGCCCGCATTCCGCCACCCCTGCACACCGTCCGAGCCTGCTTTTTGAATGGCTCCGGTCGTTGCCAACTTGCCGGGGGCGAAACCTTCGGGCAGAACGGTGCCAGACGCCAGGGGCTGAACAATGGCCGTGCCGAATTTGAAGCTTGGTCCGGTTTCAACGGTAATTGCGGCCCTGTTGATCTGTGTTGGCACAGTCAAAGAGCTCAACTCAGCGGCTTCCTGCCCGTCAAGCTTGATGCTGACAACCGGGCTGAAATACCCTTCATCATACAAGATCTGTACAAGCGTGCGGTAATCCGACAAGGCGGCAGACAGGATCTCAAGTGGCGTATCCAAGCCCCGCTCTTTCGCTGTTGTAACCGATGATGTCTTTTTCAGGCGTTCAACCAGTTCCTTCGAAGCGCCCGGCGCCGTCAGAGAGGTTTCCAGCGCCATCAGAGCAGTCGGGGTCAGTGAAATGACAATGGCACTCAGCCAGAACTTCAAACGGCCTTGCGGCGTGCGCCCTTGCATGAATTGCCCCAATTGTCCCAGTTCCAAATCTCAGCTACCGTGTCACGGACGGTCTTATAGTGTCAGGTTAGAACATCTGAATGCTATTGGGAAAAGGGATAAACGCGGGATCGGGTAATTTTGGTCAAATTGTCCCGGTTTGTGCCGACACATCGTATTGCGCATCTAGATTGGCAGACTGGAATTGCCGCGTTGCAGGCGATAGTCAACCGTATGCAACAAATGTCCGGGCTGGCCTTTGGTCTTGGCCAGTGCAATTCACTAGGCAAACGGGCGGTTCTTCGGTATTCCCAGTATATTGCCAACGGGTATCAAAAAAAACCGAAAAAATGTCCTATCTCGACAACATCCGAACCTTTGTCAGGGTTTACGATCTGGGCAGCATGTCTGCGGCCGGGCGGGATCTTAGGATTTCGCCAGCGGTGACATCGGCGCGAATATCGCAGCTTGAGGACCATCTGGGTGTACGTCTGTTCCAGCGCACCACACGCAACCTGTCCCCGACAGAGCAGGGAAAGGCATTCTATCCCGGTGCGGTGGCGGTTCTGGATGCGGTGGACGAGGCCGAGGCTCAGGTCACACATCTGACCGAGGCACCGCGCGGGTCGTTGTTCGTGGCGTCTCCACTGGGGGTGGGGAGGCGATTGCTGGCTCCACATGTGCCCGAGTTTCTTGCGGAATACCCCGAGATTGATGTCCGGTTGCGCCTGACGGATCGCTCGGTTGATCTGACGACGGAAGGTCTGGATCTGGCGTTTTTCATTGGCCAGCCCGAGGACAGCACGTTGCGTATTCGCAAGATTGCCGACTGCCAGCGTGTACTGTGCACTGCGCCAGACTATGTGGCGCGGCGCGGTATGCCTAAGACCGGGGCTGACCTGATTGCCGACAAGCATGAATGCCTGAATCTGCGCTTTCCGGGTGCGACCGAGTTTCAGTGGATGCTGGTCACACCCGATGGCCCGAAACGATTTGCCGTGTCCGGGCGGTTCGAATGTGATGATGGGGATGTTCTGACGGATTGGGCGTTGTCCGGTCAAGGCATTGCAATGAAGCCGGTTTTCGAGGTGGCCGAGCATCTGAAATCCGGCCGCCTCGTGCCGGTTGCAACGGAAACTCCGCCTGTTTCAGTTCAGATGGCCTGCCTATACACGCATCGGCGCCATCAGGATCCAAAGGCACGCCTGTTCATGGATTTCATGATTGAACGGATCAGTAAGGTGGTTCGCGTTACAGAATACCCTGTCGCGGGGCCTAAACCATAGTTGCCGACCCGACGCTGTGTACGAAGGTTAGTCCGGTCACGACGCGGCCATCAGACGGGCCACGTCCAGCATGCGAGCCGAAAAGCCCCATTCATTGTCGTACCAGCCGAAAACGCGCACCTGATTTTCTCCGACCATGCGGGTTTCCGGCCCGGCAATGACCAGCGAATCCGGGCGCGCCCGCAAATCGGAAGAGACCAGCGGCATATCCGTCCAACCCAAAACCGGTGACGCGACAACAGCCTGACGCAAAGCACGATCGAAATCCTCGGCCCGCATACCGCGTTCCAGCGTGACCACGAGGTCGACCGCCGAAACGCTGGCTGTCGGGACGCGAACTGCGGCACCCGAGATGCGCCCGGCCAGATGTGGAAGGACCACGTCGATCAGGTGTGTGGCGCTGGACGTTGTCGGAACCATGGACAGCGCACCGGCCCGCGACCGGGCAAGGTCGCCGCGCGGGGCGTCAACCATGGGTTGGCTGTTGGTATAGCAATGGATGGTTGTCATATGGCCCGACAAAATACCGCCAATGTGGTCCAGCACTTTGACCAGCGGTGCCAGCCCATTCGTTGTGCAGGAGGCGTTCGATACGATCCGGGCGCTGCCCAACTGATCCTCGTTCGCCCCCAGAACGACGGTTAAGTCGGCCGCAGGCGAAGGACCCGAGATCAGGACCTTGCTGGCGCCCGCAGACAATCCGCGACGCGCCACGTCGGATGCGCGCGCGACCCCGGTACAATCCAGCATCACGTCTACGCCGGATAAATCAACGCGTGTCAGATCGGCACTGTGCGTCATAGGAACAGAGCGTCCGTCTACGATCAGCGCGGCATCGCCCTGTGACACATCGCCGGGATAGGGGCCGAAGGTGCTGTCGTATTTGAACAGGTAAGCACAGGTCTCCAGCGGCGCGATGTCATTGATCAGCACCAGCTCGATATCCGACCCTTCGGGCAGGGCCAGAACCTGCCGCAGGATCGTGCGGCCAATGCGGCCGAATCCGTTTATCGCGAGTTTCATGCGCAAGCTATGGCAGGGCGTCGGGTCGATCTCAATGCCTGATCAGCAACAGCTTACTTGCACCTGACCTGAGAAAAGAACTGACCCGATATATTCTGGTACATGCTGTTGAAGATCACCTTGCAGCCCGTCGCTTGTTGAATGGCAGTAATAGCTTGCGTCGTGCGAAGGCGTGGGGGCGGGCCGAACGGGTTCAGGTTGTTGTTGTCGCGTGTGGCGCGATAAATGACCGGTTCGTCTGCGACCTGTGTCACAGCCCAGTTGCGGCTCATGACGAAGACGGATTTGGTCTCTTCCCCCGCAATGGCGGGTGCGGTGTGCAGGATTGCAGAGGTAGAGAGTGTGGCAACGGCTATCAGGGCAAGGCGCAGTTTCATGGACAAATCTCCAATGCTCAAAACAAGAAGTTACCTGGATTTCAGCAAATTCCGACCCTTGTGTGAAGCCCCGGGGCAAAAGATCACTGCGATTCCCAGCCAGCCCAGCGTTTAGCGGCGCGACAGGGACAGGGGCATATGCCGGTTGACGTCCTTGTAAAGCAGATACCTGAACCGGCCCGGCCCCCCTGCGTAACAGGCTTGCGGGCAAAAGGCGCGCAGCCACATGTAATCTCCGGCCTCAACTTCGACCCAGTCCTGATTGAGGCGATAAACCGCTTTCCCTTCCAGAACATAAAGCCCGTGTTCCATCACATGGGTTTCGGCGAAGGGAATGACCCCGCCTGGTTCGAAATTGACGATGTTCACATGCATGTCATGGCGCAGGTCCTGCGGGTCTGCGAACCGCGTGGTGGACCATCGGCCTTCGGTGCCCGGCATTTCGACAGGCGTCACATCGCGTTCGTTGGTGATGATCGGGTCTGGCGCGGACAACCCGGGAACGGACTCATAGGCTTTGCGGACCCAGTGGAACCGGGCTGCCGTCTGGCCAGTGTTCCGCAATGTCCAGTCGCTGCCGGCGGGGATATAGGCGTATCCGCCTGTCTCCAACACATGGTTTTCCGAGTTCAGCGTCAAAGTGACTGTTCCTTCGACGACAAAAAGCACTGCCTGTGCTTGCGCGTCTGTCTCTGGCTGATCGCTGCCGCCGCCGGGCTGCACTTCCATGATGTATTGCGAGAACGTTTCGGCAAATCCGCTGAGCGGGCGTGAAAGAACCCACAGGCGTGTTCCTTCCCAGAACGGCAGATAGCTGGTGACAATGTCGCGCATCGTACCTTTGGGAATGACCGCATACGCGTCTGTGAACATGGCGCGGTCGGTCAGCAACTGGTTCTGGCCGGGGTGGCCGCCGGTCGGGGCGAAGTAGGTCGGATGGGTCATTTGTGTGCCTCGGGATCGTTTGAATGGCACTATGGGGACAAAGGCGCGGCGCTATTAGGTCCTGACACGCGATAGGTTTGTTCGGGATATTTTGAAGGTCGGCACCCCGGGGCTTGGCCCTGCTGAAACAGAGGTATATCCTTGGTCGTAAATGATTTCAGTTCTGTGAGGCCACAATGAAAGCCCAGTTTTTACCCGTCATTGCCGCGTGTGGCGCCCTATTGATGACCGGTTCCGCCGGCGCCAAGTCACTCTCCCGAATCATAGCTGAGATGGGGCTGTCCCCGGCAGACTTTGAAGTGGTCAGTGAAACCTCGAATGCCCTTTTGAACAATGGCACGCCCTCCGTAGGGCAGGAACGGTCCTGGCAAAACGACGAGACCGGCTCAAAAGGAACGATCCGGGTGCAAAACGTTCAGGGCAACTGCGTCGGCCTTCAGCATGTCATCCAGCCGGAAGGCAGCGATCAAAGCCGCGAGATCAGAACCCGCCGGTGCAATGACGGTAACGGAAACTGGATCCTGACGCCCTGATCTCTGACTTGGTTATCAGTACCCCAGATCGCGACTGACTTCGTGCAACAGGGGATCGCCGGACCTGAGCCTATGGTAGTTCTCAGCCACATCCGACAGTGCGTCCCCCAGATACCAGCCCGAGACATGCGGTGTGATCGTCACAGAAGGGTGCCGCCACAAGGGACTGTCTTTTGGCAGCGGTTCCTGTGACGTGACGTCCAACACGGCATGGCCCGGTGAGCCGTTATCCAGCGCCGCGATCAGCGCCGCCTCGTCAATCAGGTTTCCGCGTCCGGCGTTCAGCAACTGACTGCCCGGCTTCATCGCGGCCAGCGTCTGTGCGTCAAACAAACCCGCGGTTTGCGGCGTCGAAGGAAGGATGGCACAGACGTGATCACATTGCCCCAATAGCCGAGGCAGCGCGTCTTGCCCATGCAGGCAGGTGACACCATCGATGGACTTTGGTGAGCGGCTCCAGCCCATGACCTGAAACCCGACGGCATGTAACATGCGGGCAGTGCGGGCCCCTATATGGCCCAGACCCAGAACGCCCACAACCGTATCAGGTGTGAAGATAGGTGCGCGCGGCAACCATTCGGCGCGGCTCTGGGATGCCTCGTGAAAAACCATATGGCGCTGAGCGCGCAGAATATAGGCCAGAAACCATTCGGCAATGCCCTGCGCAGGCGCGTCTGGCTTCAATCGCGCTACACGGATATGCGGAGGCAGGTCCGGATGGCCAACTATGGTCTCAACCCCGGCCCCCAGCTTCTGAACCAGTTTCAGGTTGGGCAACTTCGCCGGGTGATTGCTTTGCATGCTGACCACTGCAAGCATCGTAATGTCGTTGGGGTCGCCCAGCGTTCCGGGTGTGCGGATGTCTGCACCGGGCGCTAAGGCTTGTAGTGAGGTGGCGATTTCCTCATCCCCAATCCAGTCCGACAACCCGGTTTCAATCAACAACGCCATATGCGACCCCACTTGGATGTGATGTGGTGACGTCCCGTCACAGCGGTGGACAGGATCAGGTCTGTTAAGCCATCCTCGTGCCTAAAAGTACAGCCCGGTTTCATAACCCGAAAAGGACAGTTTCGTGAAGATACCACTCACCTCGTGCAAGGGAAACCACGTTACTTCGCAACCGGTTACCGGTATGAGTGAGCCGAGGCACACAACGCAGCGAATGACCAGAGGGGACTGATGGCAGGGCTCGACTTCACGGATCAGACCTATTTTCATCAGCGCGAGGATGGGGCGTTTGTAGGACATGATCCTGCACGCGGTCCGTGGTCTGCCGATCATTGCCACGCAGGGCCGGTCAGCGGGTTGATAGTGCGGGCAGCGGAAACTGAGGTTGGCCCCGAAAAGATGCTGACCCGCCTGACAGTTGACCTGTTGCGCCCTCTGCCCTTGGCCGGGTTGCGGGTTGCCGCAGAAACCACGCGCCATACCAAGACGCTGGCGACCACACGGGTTACGGTGCATGATCTGGATGACACACTCTGCGCCACGGCCACCACCATGCATCTGGTGCGGCGCGATCTGGGCGCGGTGGCAAACGTCGAAACCAGTGCGCCACAGTTGGAAGACGCAGTAGAAGGTCCTTTTCCAATCGGCGAGATTCGTCACGATTTGAAGGGGTTTGCCCACTACAGTGACATCCTTTATCCCAAAGACGGCAAACAGGGGGCCGGACCCAAAACGGTCTGGATGCGCACCCCAAAGCTGTTGAGCGGCGAAGATCAGTCGCCCATTCAGGCACTGTGCCCGTTGGCGGATTGCGGCAATGGTATCTCGTGGAATGCTCCGACGTCGGAGATGGGGTTCATGAACACCGATCTGACCGTGAATATCCACCGCGAACCGGTTTCAGATTGGCTGGCGTCCAGTTCGGTTTCACATTGGCAACCTACGGGCATCGGCATGTCTCAGTCGGTGCTTTTTGATACGCAGGGTCCTGTAGGGACCGCCCTGCAAACACTGGTGCTGTTCCCGCCAGTCTGAAGGTCGGCCAGTTTCCGCATGCGTGTGTAAAGGCCGTTGTCACCGTGTCCCGTCAGACCTATCTTGCGCATATGCGCTGGCTCTTCACCTTCATGACCTGTTGCCTGCCGATCCCGGCACTATCCCACCCGCATGTCTTTATCGACACCGGGCTGGAATTCATCGTGGATGAGGCCGGTCACCTGACCCATATCCGGGTGACGTGGGCATATGACGAATTCTACTCTCTGCTTGTTCTGGAAGACATGAATTTGGATCAGGATGCTGACGGCATTTTGACGAAAAGCGAAGAAGAACGTCTGAGCGGGTTCGATATGCAATGGGTCGAGGGGTATAACGGCGACTTCGTGCTCACCAAAGACGGAGCGCTGGTTGCACTGTCCGGTCCAATGGAGCCCAGTGCGACAACGGAAGATGGGCGGGTCGTGACCACCCATATGCGCGCGGTCGAAGGCGACGCGATACCTGCCATAGGGCTTTCCGCCAAGGCATTTGATGAGTCCTTCTATACGGCCTACGAGATTACGCGCCCTGTAACCGTGACGGGCCCGGCTTTATGCCGGGTGGATCGTAACGACCCTGACATAGACGGGCAGCTTGCACAGATGCAGGCGTTTCTGTTGACACTGGACGCGGATTACGACCTGGAGGAAAACGATATTCCCTTGGTTGGTGAGAGCTTTGCGACCGAGATCCTCATTTCATGTCCCGTTTCCTGATTGTTCCGGTCGCTCTGGCCTTCGGTTTGCTTCTTTGGTTCTGGGGCAGTGGTGGGTTTGACAGTCTGGCAGGTTGGGCAGCCGGAGAGCAGCGTGACTTTCAGAACCAGATCGCGCGGTCCTTGCGTTCAGCGCGCGCGGAACAGCCTCAGGCGGTGGCCACGCTTCTGACTGTCTGTTTCGCCTATGGGTTCTTTCATGCTGTGGGTCCGGGCCACGGGAAGGTTTTGATCGGCGGCTACGGTTTGGGTCGGCGTGTCGCCTTCTGGCGGTTGTCGGCGATCAGTGTATTGTCCAGCCTTGGTCAGGCGGTGACGGCGGTTGTGCTGGTCTACGCGGGGGTACTGGTCTTTCAGATGTCCCGCGAAAGCCTAGTTGGGACGACCGAACAGGTGATGGCTCCGATCAGCTACGGGGCCATTGCGTTGATTGGGCTTTGGCTGGTTGTACGGGCTGTGCGCAATTTCGCACGACAGCAAAAAAAGCATGTCTCTAACGATCACACCCATCGGCACCATCATGATGAGGGAGCCTGTGCGGAGTGCGGTCATCGTCATGGTCCAACCGCGGACGAGGTCGCAAATGTGGGCACGTTGCGCGAAGCCCTGATCCTGATCGCAGGCATAGCAGCGCGGCCTTGTACCGGTGCCTTGTTTGTACTGATCCTGACGTGGCAAATGGGCATCGCCATGGTAGGGATCGCGGGTGCTTTCGCCATGGCGCTTGGCACGGCGACTGTGACTACGCTGGTCGGGTGGACGTCTTTTGGTCTGCGCGGCGGGCTACTGGCTTCGGCGTCGGCCACGCGCTTTGCGTCGGTTCTGGCACCCTCCATCGAACTGGTGGCGGGACTTGTCATTGCGGTGATTGCAGGCGGGTTGCTTCTGCGCGCGGTTTAGATCAGTCGAACACCGGGTCCGGATATCCGACCCGCGCCAGATACAGCCCGTGCGGCGGACATACCGGCCCGCAGGCAGCGCGGTCGGCGGCTTCTAAAGCCTCACGCACATCTTCCGGGGTCCACGCTCCGGCGCCCACACGTTCCAACGTTCCGACGAAACTGCGTACCTGATTGTGCAGGAACGACCGGGCGCGCACGTGGAAATGAACCTCGGGGCCGGAAAAGCCTGCGACCCGTTCAACGCGCAGTTCATCCAGGGTTTTGACCGGGCTGGCCGCCTGGCAGATCGACGACCTGAACGTGGTGAAATCATGCCGGCCCAGCAGCATGTTTGCCCCTTCCTGCATGGCGTCGACATCCAGAAGGTGGCTAATCTGCCAGACCTGTCCCCGGTCGTGGGTTGCGGGCGCCCGGCGCATCAGGATGCGGAACAGATATTGCCGTTCAACCGCTGAAAACCGCGCGTGCCAATCCTCGGTCACGGGGGCGGCCTTTACGATGGCCACTGGGAGTGGCTTGAGGTGATAGTTCAGCGCCTCAGACAGGCGGAACGGGTCCCATTCCTTTGCCATGTCGCAGTGGGCAACCTGCCCCAGGGCGTGAACACCGGCGTCCGTGCGCCCCGCTGCGGCAATTGTGTGGTCGCCCGGCTGAATACGGGACAGGGCCTGTTCGATGGCGCCTTGTACAGATGGTTGATCCTTTTGCCGCTGCCATCCGGCAAACGGTTCCCCCTGGTATTCAACTTTCAACGCATATCTGGGCATGTGCCGCTGGTACAGCGCAGCGCAGGATCGGGCAAGGGGGCGAAAGCGCTGGTATGTGCCGCGACCGCTACCTATCTTGGGTAAAAGGAAAATTGCGGGGCGGCGGATTGGTGATCTCTTCACTGGCAGACAGTCTTGCACGTGGCGTCGAAAGTATCGGCGACAGCGTGTCCGAGACATTTTTCGAGCCGGTCATCCGTTTGGGTGTCACCGGGCTGGCGCGGTCCGGTAAAACAGTATTCATCACTTCGTTGGTTGCCAATCTGCTGGATCGGGGCCGTATGACCGGGCTGGTTGCGCAGCAGGAGGGGCGAATCAATGCCGCCTTTCTGCAACCCCAACCGGATGACACTGTGCCCCGGTTTGATTATGAATCGCACCTGTCCGCCCTGACGGGACCGACACCGCACTGGCCAGACAGCACGCGCGCGGTATCTGAATTGCGCTTGTCCTTCAAAGCCCGTCCCGCCGGGCTGCTTGCCGGGCTGCAGGGGCCGCGCACGGTCCATCTGGATATTGTCGACTACCCCGGTGAATGGCTGCTGGACCTGGCCTTGCTGGACAAGTCTTACGCAGACTGGTCTCAGGAAACACTGGCACGGATTAAGACCCGCGCCGAGGCTGCCGCGTATCTGGCGCTGGTCCAAGATACAGACCCGTCGGTAGGGCACGACGAACCTGCCGCACAAGCTCTGGCCGCGTCGTTCACCGCCTATCTCAACGCAGCGCGCGATGCCGGGTTTTATGACTGTACTCCCGGTCGGTTCCTGTTGCCGGGTGATCTGGCGGGATCTCCGGTTCTGACCTTTGCACCGTTGGCAATCACTGGCCCGTCGCGGCGCAGGACCCTTCAGCGCGAGATGGAACGGCGGTTCGACGCTTATAAATCTCAGGTCGTGAAACCGTTTTTTCGGGATCACTTCTCGCGGATTGACCGGCAGGTGGTTCTGGTTGACGCGCTGGGCGCAATTCACAAAGGTCCTCAGGCCGTTGAAGATATGCGCCGCGCGATGGCCGATATCCTGTCGGCTTTTCGTCCGGGACGGAACGCATGGCTGAGCCAGCTTTTGTTGGGCAAAAAGGTCGAGCGCATCCTGTTTGCAGCGACAAAAGCGGACCACCTGCACCACACTCAGCATCCCCGCCTGACCGCGATTATCGAAGCTTTGACGCGCGAGGCACGCGATCGTGCGAATTTCGCCGGGGCCCGGACTGCGGCCCTGTCTCTGGCCTCGCTGCGTGCAACGACCGAAGAGATACGCAGCCATGACGGAACCGATCTGCCATGCGTGCGTGGCACTTTGTTGGACAGCGGCAAACAGGCTGCTTTTTATCCCGGAGAATTGCCCGAGGATCCGGCGCATCTGTTGGGTCCGGCGCGAAATGGGGCGGAGAGCTGGTTGAACGAAGATTATGGGTTCATGGCCTTTGCGCCTGCAAAACTAACCCTGAAACCTGGTGACGGCCCCCCGCATATTCGACTGGATCGTGCAGCGCAGTTTCTGATCGGAGAAAGATTATGATCGCGACACTGCGCCCCGCACGCACCACAGATGCCGGTACAATCGGTACGATCCTGCACGATTTCGCTTTGGAAAACGACTGGATGCCCAAATTGCACAGCTGTGCTGAAACCATCGCCTTTTGCGGCCGGATGATTGATCAGGGCTGGGTCACTGTGGCCGAGGCAGAGACGGGCGTGGTCGGGTTTCTGGCGCTGAATGGTGGTGAAATCCATTCACTTTATCTGGATGCACAAGCTCGGGGGCAGGGGATTGGTCAGCAATTGCTGGGTCACGCGAAAGCAAGCCAGCGGCGGCTGGGCTTGTACTCGTTTCAGGATAATTCCCGCGCCTGTCGGTTCTATGAGCGAAACGGCTTTGCCGAGGTGGCGCGCAGCGATGGGGCAGAAAACGATGAAAACCTGCCGGACATAAGGTTTGTCTGGCACAGCAGGGATACGACAAATGGCTAAAGGTCCGGTTTTGATCGATCTTGACGATGATGAACCCGCTGCTGATGTCGCGCAGGCAAAACCGGTGCCGGATATTGTGCCGCCTCAGGGGCAGGCGATGCAAAGCGCGGCCCGACTGGCGGCCCGCAAACCCTCGGCCCTTGCGCGCTGGTTCTGGGGGCTTGCGCTTTCCGTAGTCGGGGCGGCCATATCGGTGGCCGCCTGGGATTTTGCAACCTCTCTGGTGGCGCGGACGCCCGTTTTGGGTTGGATCGTTGCCGGATTGTTGGCTGCATTGGTTCTGGTGGTGGTGATCATCGCGCTGCGCGAGCTCGCGGCTTTGGGGCGGTTGTCCCGTGTTGATGGGATGCGCCGTGCAGCGGATATTGCATTGGCTGATGAAGACCTGGCTCAGGCACGTGCTGTCACACATCGCATCATTGCATTCTACAAAGGGCGCGAGGATACCCGCTGGGGTCGCGAGCGGTTGTCCGA
Source organism: Ruegeria sp. O6 (assembly GCF_056535045.1). Taxonomy (NCBI): domain Bacteria; kingdom Pseudomonadati; phylum Pseudomonadota; class Alphaproteobacteria; order Rhodobacterales; family Roseobacteraceae; genus Ruegeria; species Ruegeria sp. O6. Next base: position 359,353 of record NZ_JBQERM010000002.1, read on the forward strand.
GCGTATGGGGGAACAGTTCGATGCCGAGGCGCTTTTAAACCTTGCCGAGGATGAATTGTTGGCCCCGCTCGACGCCGCTGCCAGCCGTGAGGTTGAGGCCGCAGCACGGCAGGTTGCCACCGTGACCGCTCTGGTCCCGCTGGCACTGGCGGATGTTGTAACGGCACTAGCCGCGTCCCTGCGGATGATCCGCCGCGTCGCGGAAATCTACGGGGGGCGGGCTGGCACACTGGGAAGCTGGCGTCTGACCCGTGCCGTCTTTGTGCATCTGGTCGCAACTGGGGCGGTGGCCGTTGGTGACGATCTGCTGGAACCTGTTCTGGGCGGATCCGTTCTCAGCAAATTGTCCCGACGGTTCGGAGAAGGTCTGGTCAACGGTGCGCTCAGCGCCCGAGTGGGCGTGGCCGCGATGGAGGTCTGCCGCCCCTTACCATTCTCAAAACGCCACAAACCTTCCACGCGAGGCATCATTAAACGCGCCTTGCAGGGTCTGTTCTCCAAGGGTTGATCCAGAGCAAAGCGTCAGACCACACCCTTCTGCACTCTGCCAGTGAACAATAGGAGCAAACCATGACGGATCACGGTCACAGTCCGCAGGAAATTGCCGACCGGATCAACGCTCCGCCCGGGCGCGGTGTGTTACGCGACGTTGTGTATGGCGGCATTGATGGTTCCGTCACCACATTTGCCATTGTCGCCGGTGTCGCGGGGGCGGGCCTTTCCCCGTTTGTTATCGTGGCACTTGGTTTGGCAAACGTTCTGGCGGACGGGTTTTCAATGGCTGCCGGGAATTACTCGGGCACCAAGGCCGAACTGGACAACATACGGCGCATTCGGGCGATCGAGGAACGCCACATCGCACTCTACCCCGACGGCGAGCGCGAGGAGGTCCGTGAAATTCTGTCGCAAAAAGGGTTGTCAGGGGAAATTCTGAACGAAGCCACCGCCGCGATCACGTCGAGCCACGAACATTGGGTCAACCTGATGATCGAGGGTGAATATGGGCTGGGCAGTGTCGACCCACATCCGATGAAAGCCGCGTTGGCAACGTTCTTCGCGTTCCTTGTGGCCGGGATGATCCCGCTGTTGCCGTTTTTGGCGTCGGTGGAGAATGCTTTCGAGATGTCGGTCTGGATGACGATGGGGGTCTTCTTTGCGATTGGTGCGTTCAAAAGCCGGTGGTCGTTGGCGCCCTGGTGGCGGTCAGGTATCGAAACGCTGTTGATCGGTGGTCTGGCGGCACTGATCGCGTATCTCGTCGGGTCTCTGTTCCATCCATAAATGTCGCAGCACGGTAGTCGCGACTGGTCAAAACTTCCCGGATAGGTAGAGTGGCGCAAAACAGGTGCAAAGGACGATGGCAGATCACGAGCTTTCTGGAAAGAACGTATTGGTTCTGGGTGCTTATGGGTTCATCGGCACCGCCGTCACGCGGGCATTGTCGGCCGCAGGTGCCACGGTTCAGGGCATGGGGCGCAATCTTGCTCAAGGGGCAAAGGTCCTGCCGGGGGTTTTGCTGAAACAGGGCGATATGCGCGATCTGTTGCACAAGGACGATTGGCAGGACCTGCTGGCCGACGTCGATGTCGTGGTGAATTGCGCAGGGGCTTTGCAGGATAACGCGCAGGACAACCTTGAAGCGGTGCACCATATGGCGGTCGCAGCCCTTGCAGGGGCCTGCGCGGAAGGTGGCATAAGCATTGTTCAGATTTCGGCCATCGGAGCAGAGCCGGACGCCAGCACGCATTTCCTGTGCAGCAAGGCACGCGGAGATGCCGCTTTGCGCGCATCGGGCGTAACACTTTGGATTCTAAAGCCAGGGCTTGTTATCGGGCAAACGGATTATGGGGGAACGGCGTTGCTTCGAATGCTGGCGTCTGTTCCTTTTATTCAACCGCTGGCTTACCCCGATACACCCGTTCAATGCATCGGGATGCCCGATCTGTGTGACGTCGTGATTGCTGCCGTTGCCGGTCGCCTACCGCAGGGTAATTACGATCTGGTCGAGGATACCCCGCATAGTTTGTCGGACGTGGTGCGCTGCACGCGACAGTGGCTTGGGTTTCCTGCCGCGCGCTTTCATATAATCCTGCCGCCTGTCCTGACAAAAGCCGTTGCGACCATTGCCGACTGTTTGGCCTTGTTGGGTTGGCGGTCTCCGCTGCGCAGCACGGCGATGACGGTCATGGCGGATGGCGTGGTCGGCGACCCTGGCCCATATCGTGCAGCGGCCGGGCACGGAATTGCCGCCTTGCCTGAGGTCTACGCCATGCTGCCTTGCGCGCGCGAGCATCGGTTGACCGCGCGGATGGCGCTATTGATTCCGCTGATCGTTGCAACACTCAGCCTGTTCTGGTTGCTGTCGGGCCTGTTTGGTCTGGCGGGTTTGTCTGCGGCTTCGGGTATGCTGGTCGAAGCAGGGTGGTCATCCGCCTTGGCGGTGACCAGCGTTGTGTTCTGGTCTCTGATCGACATAGCGCTGGGTCTGGCCATCCTGTGGCGCCGATGGGCGGCGCGGGCCTGTGTGGCGCAGTTGACAGTAGCCATATTCTACCTGATTGCCGCTTCGGTCACGATGCCGGACTTGTGGTTGGATCCGCTGGGGCCGTTGGTGAAAATCCTGCCCGCGATGATCCTGTCGCTTGTGGCGCTGCCCTTGTTTGAGAGCCGATGATGGACCCTGAACTGATCTTGCGATGGCTGCATGTCATCGGTGCATGTGTGCTGCTGGGAACAGGAGCAGGGATCGCCTTTTTCATGCTGATGGCGCACCGGACAAACGACCCGCGCGTCATCGCCCATACGGCGGGTATCGTGGTGCTGGCCGACCTTCTGTTCACCACGACCGCTGTCATCCTGCAACCGGTGACCGGAGCGTTGCTTGCCTGGCAGATCGGGTGGTCTTTGGGTGAAGGTTGGATCGTGTTGTCTCTGGTGCTTTATGTTTTGACGGGCTTTTTCTGGTTGCCGGTGGTTTGGGTTCAAATCCGGTTGCGCGACCACGCGCGAATGGCGGCAGAGCGGGGAACGCAACTGCCACCGGAGTATCACCGCTTGTTTCGGTTCTGGTTCGCCTGCGGGGTTCCGGCGTTTCTGGCGGTTTTGACTATCCTGTGGCTGATGATCGCCCGTCCGGCGATTTCGGTACTTTAGACTTTGTCACGGCTTTCCTGACTGTTGCTGACCGACAGCACAAGATAGCTTGGCCGAAATTACGGATCGGAGAGACTCGGTTGGAAACGTTGCTTGTTCTTATTGGCCTGGTTGTTTTGGCCATCCCGGTGACATTGATTGCACTTCTGGTCGGGCATTCCCGATTGCGTCGCCGGGTCGAACAACTGGAAGCGCAGATCAATGCGTTGGTGTCGGGCGATGCGCTTGCATCGCTGCAACCGGAACAGGATGCACCTGCACCGCAACCTATGGCAGAGGAACAGGTTCACAGCCCGGGGCCGTGGGACGCGCCAAAGCGGCAGGAAGACGAAAGTGCCGAAGATGTAAACACCGAGGCCGCTACGCCTGCAATTGTATTTCGCCATGACAGGTTTGCCGCGCTGGGCGCGTGGCTGCGTGAGAACTGGTTTTACGCGGTCTCAGCACTGTCGCTGGCATTGGCCGGTATTTTCCTCGTGCAATATGGCGTTGAGAACGGATTGTTACCTCCGGCGGCCCGCGTTTTTGCCGCGCTTGGCTTCGGCTCGGTTTTGATTATCGGGGGTGAGGTTCTGCGCCGCAGGTTCGGGGATGACGAAGCGGTGGCCACTGCCTATTTGCCATCGGTCTTTTCCGGGGCCGGCCTTGTTACCTTGTTCGGCGCCATCCTGTCTGCGCGGCAGCTTTATGGCCTGATCGGGGCCGAGACGGCCTTGGCAGGAATGGTTGTCATCGCGCTTGTTGGGCTTGTTCTGGGGTGGTTCCACGGCCCGCTGCTGGCTGCGGTTGGACTGATCGGAGCTTTTGCAGCACCCTTTCTGGTTGGAGGCGCATCTGACGATCCATCGTGGCTCTATGCCTATTTTCTTTTGGTTGCCGTTTTGGGGCTGGGTATCGACACGGTGCGGCGCTGGGCGTGGATTTCGGTTCTGACGTTGGTCGGGATATATGCGGCAAACCTGCTTTTGGTCAGTGGCGCTCCGTATACGGAACCGGGATATCTGGTCGCGACAACAGTGCTGGCACTGCTGGCGACGGCCATTCCGGTGCGGCGCGTTTGGCCCGATCATGCAGGGCGCATGATGTCTCAGGTGATCCGCAACCCCGGAACCCGCCCGTGGCCCGAGTTTCCAACTCGGCTCGCCGCGGGAGCTATTGCGGCCAGTGCCGCGATCCTGTCCTGGCATTGGGCAGACTCAGCGGCTGAATTCTGGTTGGGTGTCTGCCTGCTGTCCGTCCTGCTTCTGGCGCTGCTTTTGTGCGCCAAGGATGCGCCTGCGTTACAGGATCTGACCGTCCTGCCTGCGGCGGGCCTTGTGTTTTTTGTGGCCTCTCACGGGCTGGAATACGGAGTAGTTCTTCGCAGTTTCACCGACACCTATGCCGAGACGCCCGAGGCCGACTTTCCGATGGCAGCCACCGCGCTGGTTGCTTTGGGCGCGTTTATGTCAATTTTGATGGCATGGCGGTCATTCAGGGCAAACCAGTATCGTGCAATCTGGGCCGGGGGCGCTGTAGTTCTTGCACCCGCGCTGGCTATCGCTTTGGAAATGGGCTGGCATCCTGCCACGGTTATCGGTGCGCACGCCTGGGCCCTGCACGCAATTGTCCTGGCAGTTCTTATGGTGGTTCTGGCCGGGCGTTTTGGTCGCGCCGATGGCGATGACCGGATGCGGGCCGCTCTGGCCACGTTGTCGGCGTTGTCTTGTCTGGTCTTTGCTTGCGTCATCGTGCTCAGCTCGGCCGCGCTGACGATTGCGCTGGTGGCCAGTGTCGTCGCAGCAGCAGCCTTGGATCGCAGGTTCACCTTGCCGCAGATGAGTTGGTTTATCTGGGCCGGTGTCTTTACCGTCACCGTGCGCTTGGTACTTGATCCGGGTCTGGACTGGGCTAACGTGGCCCCGCTTCCCGAAATGGCGATGGTCTATGGCGCGGCCACGTTGGGTTTCGTGGCTGGCTGGTGGCTGTTGCGTCCCTTGCAGCGGCCGGTTGCAGCACTGTTGCTGGAAAGCGCGGCATGGGCGACGGGCGGCATTCTGCTGTCCCTGTTGCTACTGCGGTGGCTTGAAGGTTTCGGTGAAGGCGGGGCCGACAACAGCCATTGGGGTCTGGGCCTGCTGGCGGTCATCTGGCTGCTGCTGGCCTTCGCTCAGGTTCAGAGGTTTGGGCTGGGTGGCAAGCTGAATTTTGCACGGTACGTGTTGGCGGCGTTCTTTGCCGGTCATGGCGTGTTCCGGCTGACCCTGGCTTTGACCGACCAAAACCCGCTTCTGAACCCCAACGCCGACCCGGTGCTTGGCCCACCGATTCTGAACACCCTTGTCCTTGCCTATCTGGTGCCCGCACTGACCATTGGATTCTCGGCCTGGCGGATCAAGGACATGCCAAAGCAGATCAGGCTGGCAAGCTACGCCATTGCGGGTGCGTTGATTGCTGTGTGGTTTGGCCTGACTATCCGCCATGTCTGGCAGGGAGCAGCAGGCATGTTTGAAGGTAACGGCGTCACGCAGCCCGAGCTTTATACATATACCCTTGTTCTGCTGCTGGTTGGGGCGGTGCTGTTCTACCAATCTCTGGCACGCGGTTCGGATGTGATGCGCAAGGCGGGGTTGGTGGTGATCGGGCTGGCGGTGGCCAAGGTCTTTCTGATCGATATTGCCGGTCTGGGCGGGCTGATCCGCGTGTTCTCACTGCTGGCGCTGGGGCTTGGGTTGGCCGGTCTGGCATGGTTGAATCGCTGGGCCAAGCTGCGCCATTCGCCGCATGGGCCGGAACCTCTGGACCATTGAAGGCAGGCGTCTTATAAGCGCGGCCATGTATGACCGGACGGCCATCATTATTCGAATTATATCCCCGGCGCTCTGACCCTCTGAGACGCCGGGCAAAGGTGTTTGAGAATTCGCACCGACCGCTTCGATCCTAGTACGACCAGATCATCCAAAGGACGCTCAAAATGTGCGCCGACACGACCCAAACGCCTGACTATAAAGACACGCTGAACCTGCCCAAAACCGATTTTCCCATGCGCGCGGGCCTGCCTGCACGCGAACCCGCATGGCTGGAGCGGTGGGAGACCATCGGTGTCTATGACCGCCTGCGCGAGAAAACGGGGCGCAAACCCTTTACTCTGCACGACGGCCCCCCCTATGCGAACGGCCACCTGCATATCGGCCACGCACTGAACAAGACGATCAAGGACATGATCGTGCGCTCTCATCAGATGATGGGCTTTGACGCGCGTTACGTGCCCGGTTGGGACTGCCACGGCCTGCCGATCGAATGGAAGATCGAAGAACAGTACCGCAAGAAGGGCAAGAACAAGGACGAGGTGAACATCGTCGACTTCCGTCAGGAATGCCGCAAGTTCGCCGAAGGCTGGATCGACATCCAGCGGGAAGAGTTCAAGCGCCTGGGCATCACCGGCAACTGGCCTGATCCCTACATCACCATGGACTTTCATGCCGAGGCCGTGATCGCCGACGAGTTCATGAAATTCTTGATGAACGGCACGCTGTATCAGGGCTCGAAACCCGTGATGTGGTCGCCCATCGAAAAAACCGCGCTGGCCGAGGCCGAGGTCGAGTATCACGACAAGGAAAGCTTTACCATCTGGGTGAAGTTCAAGGTCATGAACGCGGGTGATCTGGATGATGCGTTCGTCGTAATCTGGACCACCACTCCCTGGACCATGCCGTCGAACAAGGCGGTCGTGTATGGCAACGACATCTCCTACGGCCTGTACGAAGTCACCGGCGCGCCTGAGGAATGCTGGGCTAATGTGGGTGACAGATTCCTGCTGGCTGACAATATGGCCGCAGATGTGTTGGGTCGTGCCCGTCTGAACGACGATCAGTGGACCCGTGTACGCGGTGTCGCCACCGATGAACTTGAAGGTGTTCAACTGACCCACCCGCTGGCCGGGGCCGAGGGCGGCAATGGCGAATGGGACGACCTCCGCGACTTCCGCGCGGCTGACTTCGTGACCGATACCGAAGGCACCGGTTTCGTCCACTGTGCGCCGTCACATGGTATGGAGGAATTCGAACTCTACCGCGATTTAGGCATGTTGGAGCAGGTCATCACCTATAACGTGATGGATGATGGTTCGTTCCGCACCGATCTGCCGTTCTTTGGTGGCAAATACATCCTGTCCCGCAAGGGTGGTGAGGGTGACGCGAACAAAGCTGTCATCGACAAGCTGGCCGAGGTTGGCGGGCTGCTGGCGCGCGGCAAGATCAAGCACAGCTATCCGCATTCGTGGCGCTCCAAGGCTCCGATCATCTACCGCAACACGCCGCAGTGGTTTGCATCCGTTGACCGCAACCTGGATGACGGCATGGGTGAGATGGGCGACAGCATCCGCGAACGTGCCCTGCGCTCGATCGACGAACTGGTCAAATGGACGCCGCAGACGGGGCGCAACCGCCTCTATTCGATGATCGAAGCGCGCCCGGACTGGGTTCTCTCGCGCCAGCGTGCCTGGGGCGTGCCGCTGACCTGTTTCACCAAGAAAGGTGCCTTGCCCACCGACGCGGATTACCTTCTGCGCAACGCAGACCTGAACGCGCGCATCAAGGCGGCGTTTGAGAAAGACGGCGCCGATATCTGGTACACCGACGGGTTCAAAGAGAAAATTCTCGACGGCATCGCCAACCCCGATGACTACGATCAGGTGTTTGACGTGCTGGATGTGTGGTTCGATTCTGGTTCGACCCACGCCTTTGTTTTGCGCGACCGCGAAGATGGGACCGAGGACGGTATCGCCGACGTCTACATGGAAGGCACCGACCAGCACCGTGGTTGGTTCCATTCTTCCATGTTGCAGGCCTGCGGCACCAAAGGCCGCGCGCCTTATCGCAACGTCGTGACACATGGTTTCACGCTGGATGCCAAGGGCAACAAGATGTCCAAATCGCTGGGCAACACCATCGTACCGGAAGAGGTCGTCAAGCAGTACGGCGCCGATATCCTGCGTCTGTGGGTGGCACAGACCGACTATACCGCCGATCAGCGGATCGGGCCGGAGATCCTGAAAGGCACTGCCGACAGTTATCGCCGTCTGCGCAACACTATGCGGTTCATGCTGGGCTCGCTGGCGGATTTCACCGAGGCCGATCGCGTCGCGCCCGAAGATATGCCGCGTCTGGAACGCTGGGTGCTCAGCCGGCTGGCGGAATTGGATGAGCAGGTGCGCAAGGGTTATGCGTCTTTCGATTTCCAGGGCGTATTCAGTGCGGTCTTTACCTTTGCCACGGTTGATCTGTCGTCCTTCTATTTCGACGTTCGCAAGGATGCTCTTTATTGTGACGGCGACACGCCGCGCCGTCGTGCTGCGCGGACGGTGTTGGATATCCTGTTCCATCGCCTGACCACGTGGCTGGCACCGGTTCTGGTTTTCACCATGGAAGAGGTCTGGCTGGGGCGCTTTCCGGGCGACGATAGCTCGGTCCACTTGGTCGACTTCCCGGAAACGCCTGCGGATTGGCGCGATGCCGAGCTTGAGGCCAACATGGCAAAGGTGCGCCGAGTGCGCCGGGCCGTGACTGCCGCGCTGGAAATCCAGCGCCAGGACAAGGTGATCGGCTCAAGCCTCGAAGCGGCCCCGATCGTGCATGTCGATGATGGCGATACCCGCGATCTGCTGGCCACGTTCGACGTGGACGACATGTGCATCACCTCGGGCCTGACCGTGACCGGCGACCCGGCCCCTGCCGAGGCGTTCCGTGTGCCCGAAATCGAAGGCGTGGCCGTCGTGTTCGAAAAAGCAGAAGGCGAGAAATGTCAGCGCTGTTGGAAAATCCTTCCTGACGTGGGCCGCCACGCCCATGTCGGAGTTTGCCGACGCTGCGATGAGGCGCTAAGCTGATTGAAACCGCCCTCTCGATCCTTCGAGGGGGCGTTTTTCGTTTCACGTCTGCGCGGATTGCGGTGTCGGATTAAACAGGTCAAAGCCTATGGCTGAGTCCTTCAGGGCCTTCCAAACCTGATAATCCGTGAAATATCCGGTGTGACCACCGGGCTCGACCGGAATGTTGCGGTTTGCGGAAATCAGCCCGCCTTCAATCTCGGTCCCTACAAAGTCATCCTGCCTGAAGATGTTGAACCATGCGGCGTTCAGGTTTTTGGGAACGACTGTAAACATCTCGGGAAAATAGCGCTGATAGATATGGGTCACAGGACAGCCCATCGTAATCAGCGTCACGTTGCGCCCGTTGATAAGCTTTTGCACGCGTGGATCAGCCAGCATTTGCGTGGCAATCACCGTGCCTTGTGAATGTGAGGTCACCGTGATGTGGTCCGCGGCAAAGATATCCACCACATAATGCAGTGCACGATAAAATCGTTCATCAATCGCCTTGCGATCCGGATAATTGCGCAGCCTCGTTTTCAGGTCCGCTTTCAGTAAACACTTGTCGCGAATGGCATAGGTGACGATGTCCCGTGCCACACCCAGCCCTGCTGCGACGAAATCGGAAAAGCGGTACATCAATGCTGTTGCACCCAGGACGATCAGGCCAATCTCGCCCTGTTTGCTTGCCAGTTTGTTCAGAACCCGGCCAATCAGGTTGCAATTGTCCGTTCCGATCTGACACAGGGGATCGACGTGCTGGCTCAACGCGATTTCTCGGATAGTGACCATCGCCAGTACGATTGCACCGAACAAAAAAACCCATTGTGCAAAACGATTGAGGATGGCGCGGCTGATCAGCCCGTCGCGGATATGCAGGTTTGCCTTCAGCCTTCTGCGACCGGCAAACAGGCCAACACCAACAAACGCAAGCAGGACAATTGCCGCGAAGGCAACACTGAGTGTTTCGATGGAGTCACTGAGGAAATTGTCAAAAAGACCGGTCAGTTTTCCATCCGACAGCCCCGGAACCGTGTCGAGCATTTCCCGCAGCATTAGCCACAACCCGGAAATGAAGAACATCCAGAACACCAACATGCCTGCACAAATGCTGGGGTACAGCCGCCTGTGTTCTTTCAGATTGTCTGCCTGAACCTTTTCATCAAGGCTGGTCGCAGAAAGCACGTACAAAATGATTGTCATGAAGATCAGAGAAGCCCAGAAAAACGCGAGCAGGTAGACCTGAAAAGCTACAAACTGCTCCAGCGCCGAAGGGCAAACCGGGCTGTCCGGCAAGGGTGTGCAAGCTCGTATTTCCAGACCAAGCGGACCAATGACCAGGCAGATCAGCAGCAAAAACCCCATCCCGAAAATGCCGCGCCAGAATACGCGTCTTAGATAAGTCGGGGCTGCAAAGCTGCGCCTTAGTCCGTATGCGGCCCCTCCGGCATAAAGCGTGAACAAGAGCCAGAACAGCAGGATCGTGCTTTGAAAGAAGATCCCGGGAACGCGATCAACCATAACGGCTATGGCACCGATCAGAAGATAGGCATTCAGGGTCGCAACTGCGCCGAAGAAAACCCAAGTAAAAAGGTGAACCAGCCGCGCGGCCAAAGTGTTCCTGCCGTTGGCTTGGTCCGAGGCCACATCCGCGCGGCTATGCGTTTGTTCGGCATTGTCCATGGCCAGATAACCCAGCGCCAGAACAACCCAGATCAGGTCCAATGCTGTCTTAATGGCTCCTTTCGGGGCGGGTGAGCGGTCGGCCCAGAAAACCTCGGCAAACATGGCCTCGTCCTGCGGTGCTGACGGTTTCGTCACCTTGCGCAGGTTGACCGGGAACAGTTTCGCGCTTCGGGGGGTGCCGTCGAAGGTTGTTTCGGCCAGCTCGATCATCCCACGCTGAACCTCAATCGGGGGTTCGGGATTGCCATCCAGCCAGGTTGTCGCGGCCCCGACGACCTGATCGACGGTCTCACCGGGTATTTGTTCGCCAATTCCGTGAACCGTCAGGATCAAATGACGACCCATCTCATGCTCCAAATCTCTTTTTGACAATGCGGCTAGGCTAACATGATTGCCGCAATTCGCAAAATCCGCGCGTCGCGCAGCCCCACGGATTCGCCACTTGAACTTGGAGGATTGATCTGAAACCGTCAGCCCATGGCGATGATTGCAGTTGATACTCAGTTCGGAAGACTTGGGATCGAGGAAACGGATGGTGCCCTCACGCGGCTGGTCTGGGACGGTCAGGACGACGGCGAACCAACAGCTCTGCTGCGCGAGGCGGCGGCGCAGTTGATGGCCTATGACGCTGGACGGCTTGACCGCTTCGATCTGCCCTACCGCATCCATGGATCGCAGTTTCAAAGGCGGGTCTGTGATCTTATGTATGCCATTCCTCTTGGGGAAACGCGCACCTACGGGGATATCGCCAAGGCGCTGGGACAACCGGCGCAACCGGTCGGTCAGGCCTGTGGGGCAAACCCGATTCCCGTTATTATTCCCTGCCACCGGGTGCTGGCTGCCAATGGGCTGGGCGGGTTTTCCGGGTGCGGCGGGGTCGAGACAAAGGTTGCACTGCTACGGCATGAACGGGCGGCGGGTCTTTTGATCTAAGCCTCGAAATTCGGTTGCAATCCGGTTCTGGGAAGCACAACTTATATCAGTTGCTGAATTTGAAGGATCGCATTGAATGAGCACCGAAAAAGATCGCGCAGCCCAGAAGAAGGCCATTATCGACCGGTTGATGTCGCTTGAGGCAGAGGAGCTTGCAACGGCGCAGGCCCATTACGACGCATTTCTGAAGGATGCCCAACTGGATGACCGGGAAGGCCACGACAAGGATGACATAGCCGCATCGCGCGAAAATGCCGATCTGGCAGCTGCATTTGACGCGCCTGTTCATGCGCATCATGCCAAAATCGATGTGATCGAGAATACCGATTTTGGTCTGACAGATACAGTCAGGCCGGGATCGGTGATCAGGTTCAACAACCGCAGCTTTGTCGTCTGCGTTTCGACGACCCGGTTCGAGGTGGGTGGAGATACATATATGGGGATCTCGACACAAAGCCCGATCTACCTAGCCATGGCGGGCCTGCAAGCAGGCGACGTCTTTACCCATAACGGTACTGAATTTGAGGTTCAGGACGTTCTTTAAATCCGGTCCGGCAGCGCTCGTGTCAGGTACGGCGCTGCGGAACAACCTGTTGTGCGATACCCGCAAATGTCAGGTACAGGCTGGCGATGACCAGACCCCAGTGGGCCCAGCTTTCGGGATGAAAATCGACCCATGCGGCCCAGCCCGCAAAGAACGTCCAGGCAAGGGCGACCGGCAAGGTCAGACTGCGCCAACGCTCGGTGCGCACGGGGTGAACGAATTTCAAAGGTAGAAACATCGCAAGCGACAGCAGCGTGACCAGCAGCAGGATGATCCAGAAATTGGGCTCCAGTGCGAAGATCACGACAACGAACATGTTCCAGCATCCGGGAAAGCCGGAAAAGGAATTGTCCTTTGTTTTCATCCGGGTGTCCGCGAAATACATCGCGCTGGCAAAGGTGATGACGATGATTGCGAACCAGCCGGTCCATCCATCCATCAATCCGGATTTGAACAGCGCAAAGGCTGGGATGAACACATAGGTCAGATAATCGATGATCAGATCCAGCAAGACGCCGTCAAACTCGGGTGCGTTTTTCTTGACGTGATAGTGCCGCGCCAACGGGCCGTCGATGCCATCGACAATGAAGGATACAACCAGCCAAAGGTACATGAGGCTCCATTTCTCTTCCACGGCGGCCAGCATGGCCAGCATTGCGAAAACAGCACCAGTGGCAGTGAAGAGATGTACGGCAAGAGCTTTGAATCTGAGTGTCATGCTAGGGTCATGACCGATGCACGCCAGAGATGCAAACCAAAAGCCCGAGGTTCCTGTTCGATGTGTCGGTCACGCCTTTGGATGCGCACGGTTGTAGACCTCCATCAGCCGTGCGGTATCCACGGCGGTATAGGTCTGTGTGGTTGACAATGAGGCGTGTCCCAACAGTTCCTGAATGGCTCGCAGATCTCCTCCGGCGGACAGCAGATGGGTGGCAAAGCTGTGTCGCATGGCATGAGGCGTGGCGGTTGAAGGTAGCCCCAGTTGCATCCGTGCCTTGGCCATGACGCCTTGAATCGCGCGCGGGTTCAGCGGGCCGCCACGAGCGCCCCGGAACAAGGCTGCGTCCTTCGCTTGCGGGTGGGGGCAAAGCTGAAGATATCGGTTAACCGCGTCTCGGGCAGCTGGAAGAACCGGGACGACCCGCTCCTTGCCGCCCTTCCCGACAATGCGCAATGTCTCGGGCAAGGGCGCGTCTGCACCGGTCAGGGACAAGGCCTCGGATATCCGCAGGCCGCATCCATAAAGCAGGGTGACAACCGCAACATCACGGGCCGCAACCCAGTCGGACACAGATTGCAGCTCGACCGTGTCAATCATGGCGCGCGCGGCGTCTTCGGCCAGAGGGCGGGGCAGTTTCTTGGTGAATTTGGGCGCGCGGGTCGACAGAACGGCGGTGGGTTCAAATCCCTCTCGCTCGGCCAGCCAACGATAGAAGCTTTTGACGGCGGACAGTTTGCGCGCAAGGGATCGCGCGCCGATATCCCCGCTGCGCTGATCTGCCATCCAGGCGCGCATGTCCGAGACGGTGATCCGTTCCAGCGCCTTCAACCCTTGTCGTTCCCCGTGATGAAGGGTCATGAAAGACAAAAACTCGGTGACATCGCCGCGATAGGCGGTCTGGGTGTTCTGGGACCGCCCCGCCAGCGCGCCCAGAGTGTCCAGCCAGTGCTGGAGCGCGTCGCGGCAAGCAGGTGAAATAAGGTTCATGACAGCCAGTGGCGCATCGAGCGTTCGAATACGCCGGAAAAGAAGGTGAGAAGATCGGTGCCGAGTTGCGGTGTGAAATGCCGCGGATCACGGGCCCCCATGACGATCATGCCCGGCAGGCGACCCGGACCGAGGTCCAGCTTCAGGCAGGCTTCCGAGCGCAACTGATCCGCCAGCGCGCCGAAAACACGTCGGTTCGGCTGATGAGTTTCGCGCAAGGTCACGTCGCGGACAGGGCCGCCGCGACCATTGGTCAGGTATTGGTTGATGAAGCCGGGCTCTGCGATCGTCAGAACGCCTCCAAGCCTGTCGATGGCAGGATCGTTCTGAGCCACGGTGGTTTCCAGAACCAGCGTGATATGGTCAACCCGCAGGATATTTGCGACATCGGCGCCAAGGGCACGCAGGAAATCCTCGAATTCGACGGGTTCCAGCAAGCGCAAAATCGCGCGGTGTACCTGATTGGTGCCTGCAAGGTTTTCATAGGCCGCAGCGATGACCGAGCGGTGGGTATCTTCCAACCGGTCCAGCCGCGCCTCGAGCCGCTGCATGGCAATGCCGCGCAGATCGATCACATTATCACCCCGGGCGCGTTCGTTCGCGGCCACAAGGGCTTGCATCAGGTCCTTGTCGTCCAGAACGACGTCGGGCTCGGCCAGAATTGCCGCGCGGAGATTATCCTCGAGTTTGGGATTGCTGCTCATGTCCTGTCCGGTCTTTTTTTGTTGGGCGGGTTATAGCATGCCGAACCGGATTTGCCTTGGGAAAAATGCACGCAAGAGTGGATTTCCCCGGATGCTGTGGCGGATAGGCTCCCGCCTGCCACGCCTGATCACAGATCAGGCTTTGGGCCGTTGGGCCGGGCGCGGCGCCTGATAGCGCCGCGCGGTTGCACACCAGATCAGAGGATTTTCTGACCGGTTTTGGCCCAGTCTGCCAGAAAGGTTTCCAGACCTTTGTCGGTCAGCGGGTGATCGGCCAGTTTCTTGATTACGGCTGGCGGCGCGGTGATGACGTCCGCACCAATGCGGGCACTTTCGGTGACGTGGTTCACGGTGCGGATCGAAGCAGCCAGAATTTCGGTTTCGAATCCGTAATTGTCATAGACCTGACGGATGTCGGCGATCAGATCCATGCCATCCAGGTTGATATCGTCCAGACGGCCGATGAAGGGCGAAATGAAGGTCGCACCTGCTTTTGCAGCCAGAATCGCCTGATTGGTCGAAAAGCACAGGGTGACGTTGACCATCTGCCCTTCGTCGCTGAGCGTCTTGCAGGTTTTCAGACCGGCCCATGTCAACGGAACCTTCACGGCGATATTCGGGGCAATCTTGGCCAGCTTGCGGCCTTCGGCGATCATGTCGTCAGCTTCGGTGGCGACAACTTCGGCGGAAACGGGACCGTCGACCAGATCGCAGATCTCCTTTGTCACTTCCAGAATGTCGCGGCCCGATTTCAGGATCAGCGAGGGGTTGGTGGTCACGCCGTCCACCATGCCCAGATCGTTCAGTTCAGCAATGGCGTCGATCTCGGCAGTGTCTACGAAGAATTTCATGAGGGCAGTCCTTTGATGGGTTGGCCTTGGTCGCGGATGGCTTTACCTCAAAGAGAGCCATGCTGGAACCCCCTGCAAAGGATATGCTGTGAGCGCTAACGGATTTTTCGACGAGGGAGAGCTGATTGCGGTGCTGACAACGCAACCGCTGGACCGGACGTTGGATTACAAAGCGCCGGAAGGAGGATGCTTTCTGGGTGCGTTTGTCGAGGTGCCACTTGGTCCGCGCAAGGTGTTGGGGGTTGTCTGGGGGCCGGGGCAGGGTGGATTCGATCTGAACAAGGCGCGGTCGGTGATCCGTGTGCTTGAAGTTGCGCCCATGCGCGAGGAAATGCGGGCATTCCTCGGCAAGGTTGCCGACTACACCCTGACGCCGATGCCCGCGATGCTGCGACTGGCAACCCGCGCGCCGGGGCTGGGTGACCCACCGTCCATGCGCAAGATCTATCGTTTGGGAACCACCTTGCCAGACCGGATGACCGACGCCAGAACCCGTGTACTTGAGGTGTTGCGCGACTATGGCGGGCTGGCATTTACGTTAAAGGAACTGGCGGAACAGGCCGGAGTAACTTCGTCCGTTGTCAAAGGCTTGGTCAAGCAAGGCGCGGTTCGTGAAGAAGACAGCCCGCGCGACCTGCCGTATCCGCATCTTGATCCCGATTTGCCGGGAAAGGACCTGACCGAAGATCAGGCAAGTGCGGTTGCGCAGCTTCGGGCCGGGCAACGGACGGGGAATTACGGCACAACGCTGCTGAAAGGCGTGACGGGTTCCGGCAAGACCGAAGTCTATCTGGAGGCCGTGGCCGAAGCGCTGCGCATGGGGCGGCAGGCACTTGTCCTTTTGCCGGAAATTGCGCTAACCGCAGAATTCCTGACACGGGTTGAGGCGCGGTTTGGCGCGCGCCCTGCCGAGTGGCATTCGGGCGCGACCATGACTGAACGCAGGCGAGTCTGGCGGATGGTCGGGCAGGGGGAAGCTCAACTGGTTGTTGGCGCGCGGTCAGCCCTGTTTCTGCCATTTCGCGATCTGGGGCTGGTCGTGGTGGATGAGGAACACGACACCTCATACAAACAGGAAGACGGGGTGCATTACAGCGCGCGCGACATGGCGGTCCTGCGGTCTGCCATCTGCGGTGCGCGGGTGATTCTGGCCAGTGCAACCCCGTCGCTGGAAAGCTGGGCGAATGCTGAGGCAGGTAAATATGATCGGGTCGACCTGACTTCGCGTTTCGGCGCGGCGGTGTTGCCCGAGATGAAGCCCATCGACATGCGGGCCGAACAGATGCAGGCCGGAACGTGGATATCTCCGACTTTGCGGCAGGCGGTGCAGCAGCGGATCGAGAAAGGCGAACAGTCGCTGCTGTTCATCAACCGCCGTGGCTATGCACCGGTTACCCTGTGCCGTGCGTGCGGAGAACAGATCGCCTGCGACCATTGCGACGCGCGCATGGTGGAACACAGGTTCCTGAAGCGTTTGATGTGCCACCAATGCGGTGAGACCAAGCCGATGCCCGAGATATGCCCTTCCTGCGGGGTCGAGGGCAAGCTGGCCCCGGTGGGGCCGGGCATTGAGCGTTTGGCCGAAGAGGCCGAAGCAACCTTCCCCGAGGCCAGGATTGCCATGCTGAGTTCTGATCTGTTCGGCTCAGCCCGGGCACTAAAGGCCAAGATCGAAGAGATTGCGGCAGGGGACGCCGATATCGTCATCGGAACGCAGTTGGTGGCCAAGGGGCATAACTTTCCCAAGCTGACATTGGTGGGGGTAATCGATGCGGATCTCAGTCTGCATGGCGCAGACCTGAGGGCCGCTGAACGAACATTTCAGCTGATGCGACAGGTTGCGGGGCGTGCTGGTCGGGCTGAAAAACCGGGGCAGGCGCTGTTACAGACTTTCCAGCCGGAACACCCGGTGATCCGGGCGATTCTGTCGGGTGACGAAGAGGGCTTTTGGAAGGCCGAGGCCGCCGGTCGGCAAGCGGCCGGTGTGCCGCCTTATGGACGTATGGCGGGGATCGTGTTGTCGGGCCCCGAGGTCGGACCGGTCTTTGACATTGGCAACGCCATGGCGCGCAACGACAGCCCATTGCGCCAGATTGGCGCGCAGGTGTTTGGCCCCGCCCCAGCGCCGATTGCCCGTATTCGGGGACGTCACCGTGTCCGCCTGTTGGTCAAGGCACCCAAGGGCGCACCAATCCAGGATGCTATCGCCCGTTGGATTGCCCCGTTACGCCTGAAAGGCGATATCCGCCTGACCGTCGATATCGATCCACAAAGCTTTTACTGACGGTGACGTCTGCATTAACGCAGGGCCATTGTGCGCCGGTCGCTTCCCCCTCGCCAAAGTTGGGAAATGGGCGTAGAGGATTCTCATGCTGAAACCTATGCCCCTTGCCGAGGCGCAGAGCCTTCCGTTCTGGCGTCGTCCTGTCACGCTTCTGTTCGTGATGGCCTTGACCATGCCCATCGCGTTTAATGCGTGGAGCGCGCTGTTGAACAACTTCGTCATTGAGGCAGCGAATTTCGACGGGGCCGATATCGGCCTGCTACACACGGTGCGCGAGATTCCGGGCTTTCTGGCGGTCGGCGTGATTGCCGTCATCATTTTCATTCGCGAGCAGGTGCTGGCCATGATCTCGCTGATGATGCTTGGGGTCGCAACGGCTTTTACGGCCTGGTTCCCAAGCCTTGGCGGATTGCTGTTCGTGACCTTGTTCAGTTCAATCGGGTTTCATTACTATGAGACTGTAAACCAGTCGCTTCAGTTGCAATGGCTTCCCAAGGATCGCGCGCCGCAGATATTGGGATGGCTGGTCGCAATGGGCTCGGCTGCAACGATGGTGGTTTACGGGCTGATCGTTCTGACCTGGGAGCGGTTCGATCTGTCCTATAACTTTGTCTTCATGGCTGCTGGCGGTGCAACAGCTTTGCTAGCCCTGTTTTGCCTGTTCGCCTTCCCGCAATTCGATGCCCCCACACCGCAAACCAAGAAACTGATCCTGCGCCGTCGATACTGGCTATATTACGCGCTGCAATTCATGGCCGGTGCGCGGCGACAGATATTTGTCGTCTTTGCCGGGTTCATGATGGTCGAGAAGTTCGGCTTTGAAGTGCATGAGCTGACCAGCCTGTATCTGATCAACCTGATGATCAACATGATGGTTGCTCCGTTGCTGGGTAAAGCGGTGGCCAAGTTTGGCGAACGGCGCACGTTGATCTTTGAATACACCGGTCTGGCGATCGTGTTCGCAGCCTATGGTGGCATCTACTGGTTTGGCTGGGGCGTGCTGTTGGCGGCGACGCTCTATGTCATCGACCATGTGCTGTTTGCGCTGGCGCTGGCGCTGAAAACCTATTTCCAGAAAATCGCCGATCCGGCGGATATTGCGCCAACTGCCGCAGTCGCGTTCACGATCAACCATATCGCTGCTGTTTTCCTGCCCGCGTTGCTGGGTTTGCTCTGGGTCATGTCGCCAGGCGCCGTATTTGGCCTAGCGGCGGCGATGGCGGTCGTTTCTCTGCTGCTGTCCCTGCTGGTTCCACGCCACCCGGAACCGGGCAATGAGACCGTCCTGAGCAAATACGCGCCAGCCCCGGCGGAATAGGTCGCAAGCTTGACGTTGGCGGCGCACCGTCCTACGCGCAGTGCCAACTGAAACAGGAGTTCCCCATGCCCACATTCACTGCGCTGACCACGCTGACAGGTAAGAAAGCCGCCGAAGGTTTGGGCGAAGCGATGGAGCGGCTGGAGCCCGAACCAACCGGCGTCGGTGTGTTCGAGGTCGAAGATGGCTCGGGCCTGTGGGAAGTGGGTGGATATTTCACCGAAGCCCCTGACGAGGCCGCACTGGCCGTTCTGGCAGTTGCCTTTGAAGCCAAACCTTTTGTTGTGTCGGAATTGCCTGAAACCGATTGGGTGGCCCATGTGCGGCGAGAGCTTGCCCCGGTTGAGGCGGGCCGCTTTTTTGTCTATGGCAGCCACGATGCCGACAAGCTGCCCGACGGTCGCATTCCACTGCTGATCGAGGCGGCAATGGCCTTTGGTACCGGGCATCATGGCACCACGCTGGGATGTCTGAAAGCTCTGGACCGGTTGTTGGATGAAGGATTCAGTGCCTCGAAAGTAGCGGATATCGGTTGCGGCACGGCCGTTCTGGCCATGGCGGCAGCCCGGGTATGGGATGGCGATTTCATTGCCAGCGATATCGACGAAGTGGCCGTTGAAGTGGCCGAAGCCAACCTGAAGGCAAACGGTATGTCCGGCGCGGTTCGGTGTGTTGAAGCCGCAGGTTTCGATCATCCCGACCTCAAGGCACACGCACCCTACGATCTGATCTTTGCCAATATCCTCAAAGGGCCTTTGGTGGCCTTGTCACCCGAAATGGCAGCGAATCTCCGCCCAGGTGGGCATGCGATCCTGTCGGGAATCCTTAACGAACAGGCCGATGACGTGGTTTCCGTTTATTCACAAAACGGGTTCAATCAGACCTATAGGGCCGAGATTGGTGAGTGGACGACCCTAATTTTAACCAAACAGGGCGCGAATTAGGCTATTTGCAGGAGTTTTATAGGTTTTTGCCACGTTTTTGTCGCAATCTCTTTTTACCGTTTTCTGAATGAAGTCGAGGGGGGCGGTTTTTGGAGGCTGCCATGACGGGTAAACAACTGGAGTTCAATCAGCGCGTAAATCGCCTGAACAAGAAACACCAAAAGATGAGCCGTGGCTATCGTGCGACGATGCGCAAGGATGGCCTGGTTGTGATGAGGCCGCAGCGGGTGAGCTCGGCGGTGCCAGCAAAGGTGCTGTTGCTTACGCTTGTGGGTTTCTTCGCCTTCAAAGCATTTCTTTTGTCCCACCTTAGTCCCACCGGCTATCAATATCGGATCGACAGCCTGAACGAAGGCACACCAGTCGAAAAAGCCGGTGCCTGGGTGATGCAAATCGATCCTGTGTCGCAAGCCCTCGCCAGTCAGTTGAACAAAGTTTTCTACTAATCCGCTCCCTCGGATTAAAAAAAACACCGCGTACCCTTATGGTGCGCGGTGTTTTTGTGTGCCCCTCAAGGGAGGAGGAAGGGGCATATAAGTGTTGGGGTCGGTTCTTAGCGGCGACCTTCGGCAATGATGTCGATGTCACCACGGCACAGGCCGATATCATCCAGTTCGCGGTCGGTCAGACCGGTCAGCGCGTTGCGGGTTACGCGGGCGTCATTCCATTCAACTGCGGCGTTAACGGCCGATACGAAAAATGCGCCGATACGGCCAACAAGGCCGAACGAGCCAGTGGTAGCGACGCGGGTTGTGTCCAGTGCAGCCATATCCTGTTTCCTTCTGGTTAGTGTTCACATTGCATTTCTGCGATCTGCGGGGCATCTAGTGCTGTCATTTCGTTCGCACAAGTTCAGTTTTTGCATGTGTCCTATGCGTTTTCTGCAAGGCTTCACGAAGCTGTAATCCCCTTTAACAATTGGTGAAAAAGCCTTTGGGAAAGTGTCGAATTCAGACTTCACGGGGTCGCAAAACGCGCCCGAAGTCGCGCCTGAGACACGCGTGTCGTTTTCAGCCCTGGGGTCAATTCGCTTGGAAAATGTTCACGCTTCGTGCTAGGCGTTGAAAAAAGATCACACAACCCGAGCAGGCCGAGGCAAAATATGCGAATTCTGGGCATCGATCCGGGGCTTAGAACCCTGGGATGGGGCGTCATCGAATCAAATGGCAGCCGCCTGAGCCATGTGGCCAACGGGTTGTGCAAATCGGATGGGGACGATCTGGGCGAGCGGCTGCTGTCGCTGCACAATCAGATTGTCGAAGTGATTGCGGATCACAGACCCGATCAGGCTGCTATCGAACAGACATTCGTGAACAAGGATGGGGCCGGAACCCTCAAATTGGGGCAGGCACGTGGTGTGGCGTTGCTGACGCTGGCACAGGCCGGTCTGCCGGTGGGGGAATATGCCCCCAACCGGGTGAAAAAGACCGTGGTGGGTGTGGGTCATGCCGAGAAAGAGCAGGTTTTGCATATGGTCAAACTGCAATTGCCGGGCTGTTTGCCGAAAGGGGCCGACGCGGCGGATGCACTGGCGATTGCGATCTGCCATGCCTATTACGGGAAAACGCAACAGGCGCGTGTGAAAGAGGTGCGGGCATGATCGGCAAACTGACAGGGCGGCTGGATTACCGCGCGGTGGATCATGTGCTGATCGATGTTCGGGGCGTCGGCTATCTTGTCTATTGTTCCGACCGGACCTTGGCGGCATTGCCGGGGGCGGGTGAGGCGGTCTCGATCTACACTGACATGGTCGTCCGCGAAGACCTTATGCAGCTTTACGGGTTTCTGTCGCTTGTCGAGAAAGAGTGGCATCGCCTGCTGTGCTCGGTTCAGGGGGTCGGCGCGAAGGTGTCGCTGGCGATCCTGAGTGCATTGGGGCCCGACGGTGTCAGCCGCGCAATTGCCCTGGGGGACTGGGGTGCGGTCAAGGCGGCCAAGGGCGTCGGGCCAAAAACCGCCCAGCGGATCGTGTTGGACCTCAAGGACAAGGCACCCGGAGTGATGGCCATGGGCGGCACGATTGCTCAGGCGATGGACGGGCCGGAACTTGAGGTTGTTGAACCGAATGACTCTACACCCGCGCCGAGACGTGTTCCGAAACCGCCATCGGGTGCCGCGGCCGCGTCTGCCGGGGCGTTGTCGGCGCTGGCCAATCTTGGATATGGGCCGTCCGAGGCGGCAGGTGCCGTGGCTGAAGCGGCTGCAAGCCAGCCGGATGCTGACGAGGCTGATCTGATCCGCGCGGCCCTCAGGCTGCTGGCTCCGAAAGGGTAAGTGAATGGTTGACGCTGATCCCACCCTGCGCCCGGAGCCCCTGCCGGAAGACAATGACCGCGCTTTGCGTCCTCAGGGGCTGGATGAATTCATTGGTCAGGCTGAGGCGCGTGCCAATTTGCGCATCTTTATTCAATCCGCCCGGCAACGCGGCGAGGCGATGGACCACACCTTGTTTCACGGACCTCCGGGGTTGGGTAAGACGACCCTCGCACAGATCATGGCGCGTGAACTGGGGGTGAACTTTCGCATGACCTCTGGCCCGGTTCTGGCCAAGGCGGGGGATCTGGCGGCGATCCTGACCAATCTTGAATCGCGGGACGTGTTGTTCATCGACGAGATTCACAGGCTCAACCCGGCGGTGGAAGAAGTGCTGTACCCGGCGATGGAAGATTTCGAGCTGGATCTTGTTATCGGCGAAGGCCCTGCTGCGCGCACTGTACGGATCGAGTTGCAGCCATTCACACTTGTGGGGGCCACCACGCGGATGGGTCTGCTGACAACGCCCTTGCGTGACCGATTTGGTATCCCGACCCGGCTTCAGTTCTACACGGTTGATGAATTGCACGAAATCGTCACCCGGAACGCGCGGAAACTGGGCGCGCCCGCGGATAACGATGGTGCGCGCGAAATCGCGCGCCGGTCGCGCGGAACGCCACGTATCGCCGGGCGATTGCTGAGGCGTGTTGTGGATTTCGCGATTGTCGAAGGGGACGGGCGGATCACACGGGACCTTGCCGATGGTGCCTTGACCCGTCTGGGCGTCGATAATTTGGGCCTTGATGGTGCGGACCGGCGGTATCTGAAGCTGATTGCCGAAAACTATGCAGGTGGCCCGGTGGGGATTGAAACCCTGTCTGCCGCGCTGTCCGAAAGCCGCGACTCGCTTGAGGAAGTGATTGAGCCCTATTTGCTGCAACAGGGGCTGATCCAGCGTACTCCGCGTGGGCGGATGTTGGCGCAGAAGGCGTGGACGCATCTTGGGATGGCCGCGCCCAAGCGGCAAAGCGATCTGTTCGGTTGAAGCCCGCGCGCTTAGATTTTATGCCTTTCGGCGAGAGTATTTTTGAAAAGATGAAGGGCTGGCGGTGACACCGGAAGAAATTGAAGCGCTGTTCACACGCGAAAGCGGCGAGTTTCTGTTTGCGCGCTGGGGGCGGCCTATTGTTCCGATCGTTTTCGGCGTCGAAGACGAGACGCTGGCCACCGTAAAGGGGGCATTCGAAGCCGTTGTCACGCTGGCCGGTCACCAAATGGCCGAGACGGACCCTGAGCTTGGCGCGAATTGCATGGTTTTCTTTTTCCGGGACTGGCAGGAACTGCTGGAGGTACCGGACCTTGATCGCTTGATCCCGGATCTGGAACCTTTGGTTGCGCGGCTGGTCGCGGCAGATGCAAACCAGTACCGCATTTTCCGGTTCGAAGAAGATGGCGCGGTCCGCGCGGCGTTTGTGTTTCTGCGCATGGACAAGGAATTGTGCAAGGTTCCGGCGGAAACCCTTGCGCTCAATCAGGTCGTGCAGACCATCTTGCTCTGGTCGGACACTGCATTTCGCAATCAATCTCCACTGGCAATCGCAGGTGAGGCCACGATCCTGCGTCCCGACATCGCGTCCTTGATCCGGGCGGCCTATGATCCGGTTTTGCCACGGGCGGCACAGGATGCCTCGCATGCGTTAAGGCTGTTTGCCCGACTGGAGGCGTTGCAATGAAACACACCTACCCCATCCGCGTGTATTATGAAGACACCGACATGGGTGGGGTTGTCTATCACGCGAACTACCTGCGCTATATCGAGCGCGCGCGCTCGGACTGGGTGCGTAATCTGGGCAATGACCAAAACGCCATGCGGGAGGAGGGCATTGTTTGGGTCGTGCGGCGGGTCGAGGCCGAGTATCTGGGGCCTGCAAGGTTTGATGATGAATTGATCGTCGAAACCGAGGTCACCGAAATCTCGGGCGTGCGTCTGACTATGGCGCAGCTTGTTCGCCGCGGTGAGACCGAAATATTTCGTGCATCTGTCACGGCCGTTTGCATCAATAAAGCGGGCAAACCGATCCGATTGCCGGCAGAGATTCGCGCATTGATGTAACAATTTGCGGACCATGGGTGGTTCTGTTGGCTTTTCATGACCAACTGAGATAGCGTTTGGCAAAATAAGGCCAAACGAACGGCCATCAGGCAAAACAAAGAGCAGGTTCATGGAAGCTGAAACGCTGGCGCTGGCGCAGGAGATCGACTTCTCCATGTGGGGGCTGTTTGCCCGCGCGACCTTTATCGTCAAACTGGTGATGCTGGTACTTACCGGCGCATCCATCTGGTCCTGGGGGATCATCATTCAGAAGCTGATCAACTATCGCGCGGCCCGACGCGAGGCGCAGGTTTTTGATGAAAGCTTCTGGTCGGGCAACCCGTTGGATGAGTTGTTCGAGCAGATCGGAACGCAGCCGGATGGCAGCTCGGAAAAGATCTTTGCGTCAGGCATGATCGAGTGGCGCAGGTCACATCGCAATGATGGCGGGCTGATTGCCGGGGCAACCGCGCGGATCGACCGGTCGATGGATGTCGCCATCGCGAAAGAGGCGGAAACCCTGCAAAAAGGTCTTCCCATTCTGGCAACTGTCGGCTCCACGGCTCCGTTTATCGGGCTGTTTGGCACCGTTTGGGGCATCATGAATGCATTCATCGAGATTGCCGAACAGCAAAACACCAACCTTGCCGTTGTGGCCCCCGGTATTGCCGAGGCGTTGATGGCGACAGGGTTGGGCCTTTTGGCGGCGATCCCGGCGGTGATTTTCTATAACAAACTCAGCGCCGATAGTGACCGGATCGTTGGCGGCTATGAAGCCTTTGCGGATGAATTCGCAACCATTCTGTCGCGCCAGTTGGACAGCTGACGATGGGCGCTGCGATCCAGCAATCTTCGAACGGCAATGGGCGCAGGCGTGGTCGGCGTCGCGGTCGCGCGCAGCCGATGGCCGAGATCAATGTGACACCTTTCGTGGATGTCATGCTGGTGTTGCTGATCATCTTCATGGTGGCCGCGCCATTGCTGACGGTTGGTGTTCCGGTCGATCTGCCCAAGACCGCAGCCAGTGCGCTGCCCGGCGACAATGAAGAGCCTTTGACCGTGACCCTGACCGCTGACGGACGCGTGCAGATCCAGACCACCGACGTGTTGCGCGAAGAATTGATTGGCAAGCTGCGTGCCATTGCGGCAGAGCGGAGCAGTGACCGGGTTTTCCTGCGGGCCGATGGCGCAATCCCTTACGCACAGGTGATGCAGGTCATGGGTGCGCTGAACGCGGGCGGGTTTTCCAACGTTGGCCTTGTGACCGATACCGGCGGGCCGACGCTGGATGAAGGTGGAGAGTGAGGTCGCACGGTGGATACCGGCACCAAGATTTCAGCGATTGCGCATGTCAGCCTGATCGGATGGGCGATATTCGGCGGCACCTTCCGGTCCGAACCGTTGCCGATGGCTGTGCAGGATGTCTCTGTGATCACGGCTGAACAATTCGCGGCCATGACGGCCCAGCGGGATGCGCCGGAACTCCCCGAAGTGCCGACCGCGTTGCAGCAGCCGCCCGAGCCGGAGGCTGTGACCAAGCCGCCGGAACCCGAGAGTGACGAACAGCCCCGCCCTGAACCTGTTGCACCGGCTGAACCGGAACCAGAGCCAGAGCCCATCATCGTGGAAGCGCCGCCAGAACCCGAGGTTCCTGACGAGCCTCCGGTTCTGACGGAACCTCAGATCGAGCCTGTTGCACAGCCTGCGCCGCCCGGTCCGGAGGCACAGCCGCGCCCATCAGACCGCGTCGCGCCTGAGGCAATAGCTCCGCCACCGCCCGAGGCAAAGCCTGATGATTTTGAAACGCCTCCGGTATCCCTGGATGAAGGCGCAGAGGTTCAACAGGAACAGCAGGATCAGACCGCGCCGCAAGAGGCAGCCCCGGAGATTGTGACCGAAGCCGAGGAAACCAAGGACCAGTCGCCCCTGACATCTCCGCGACCGCGCGTGCGCCCAAACCGGCCAAGCCCGCCGCCGGAACCCGCTGTGGCCAAAACGCCTGAGGCGACCCCGGAACCTGAGAAACAAACCGATGAAACGGCAATCAACGACGCCCTGGCCGAAGCCTTGGGCAGCGGGTCCGAACCTTCTGGCCCACCGCTGACCAGCGGAGAGAAAGACGCGATGCGACTGGCTGTCTCTGGATGTTGGAATGTGGGTTCCTTGTCCACGGATGCGCTGAACACTGTGGTTGTTGTCGCGTTTTCACTGAACCGTGATGGTACGGTCGTCGGTGGCAGTGTTCGGATGCTGGACAGCTCTGGTGGCTCGGCGGGAGCCGTTAAACAGGCCTACGAGGCTGCGCGACGTGCTATTTTGCGCTGCGGGGCCAAAGGATATGATTTGCCTGCTGACAAATACGAACATTGGCAGGATGTTGAGATTACATTTAACCCCGAGAGGATGCGGATCAAATGATGAAGCTTCTGACCAGCCTCTTTGTCGGCCTGACACTGATGTCTGCGCCGGTTTATGCACAGAACGGGCCTTTGCGCCTGGAACTGGATGAGGGGATTATCGAACCCTTGCCCTTTGCCGTTCCGAATTTTGTGCCGGACGGCCCGGCCGCAGCTCAGTTCGCGCAGGATATATCGCGCGTGGTGGCGGCTGACCTGACCGGGACCGGGTTGTTCCGCGAAATCTCCTCGGATGCGTTCATCAGCCGGGTCAGCAGCTTCGAAGCTCCGGTTCAGTTTGCGGATTGGAAGGCGATCAACGCTGACGCGCTGGTCACGGGCGCTGTCAATGTGTCAGGTCAGAAACTGACGGTCCGGTTCCGGGTGTGGGATGTGTTCTCGGGCCAGGAACTGGGCAATGGCCTTCAACTGGCAGGTACCACAGACGGGTGGCGGCGCATGGCGCACAAGGTGGCCGATCAGGTCTATAGCCGGATCACAGGTGAAGGCGGTTATTTTGACAGCCGCGTTGCCTTTGTTTCGGAAAGCGGGCCGAAGGACCAGCGCCTGAAGCGTTTGGCGATCATGGATTACGATGGCGCGAATGTGCAGTACATGACCGACAGCGCCGCAATCGTTCTGGCGCCCCGGTTCTCACCCACCGGTGACCGGCTGCTTTATACCAGTTATGAAAGCGGCAGCCCGCGCATTTACGTGACTGAAGTCGGGCGCCCCAAACCGCGGGAACTGAAGACGCAGGACGGGACGATGAGCTTTTCGCCTCGGTTCTCGCCGGATGGCCGGTCGATTGTCTATTCGCTGATTCAGGGCGGCAATACCGATCTGTGGAAGATGGATATCGTTTCGGGTCAAAGCACGCGCCTGACCAACACGCCCGCAATTGAAACTGCCCCCAGCTATTCACCCGACGGCAGCCGGATCGTCTTTGAAAGCGACCGCTCCGGCACGCCGCAATTGTACGTGATGGCAGCAAACGGGGGCGAGGTCACGCGGATCAGCTTTGGCGCAGGCCGCTATGGTACCCCGGTCTGGTCACCGCGCGGCGACCTGATCGCCTTTACCAAGCAGAACCAGGGCCGGTTCCATATCGGCGTGATGCGCATCGACGGGTCAGAAGAACGTTTGCTGACAGCCTCTTTCCTGGATGAAGGCCCCACCTGGTCGCCCAATGGCCGGGTCATCATGTTCACCCGCGAAACGCAGGGGGCCAGTGGTAGGGCATCGCTTTACTCGGTGGATATCTCGGGCAGGAACCTGCGCCCGGTACGTACACCGGACGGCGGCAGCGATCCGTCCTGGGGCCCATTGCAGAATTGATCGCAGCAAAGTTCACAACAAATCGTCCCTGTGGTAGACAGGCGGCAATAAACATAACACGAGGCACCTGAAATGAACGTATTGAGCAAAGTTCTGGCGCTGGGCGCGCTGAGTGTGATCGCCGCCTGCACAAACAATGACCCCTCAGCCTTGGGTGGCGGTGGTGGTAGCGGAGGCATTGGATCCATTGTCCCCGGATCACCGAGTGATCCGCGCTCGCCCGCGTATTTCCAGCAAACAGTCGGGGACCGTGTCCTGTTTGCCGTTGACCAGTCAACCCTGTCGCCCGAGGCGCAAACAGTGCTGCAAGGGCAGGCGGACTGGCTGCTGGCCAATCCGGATTTTGTCGCAACGATCGAAGGCCACGCGGATGAGCAGGGCACGCGGGAATACAACCTTGCGCTGGGCGCACGCCGGGCGAACGCTGCGCGTGAGTACCTGATTTCGCGCGGTGTTGCGGGCAGCCGCCTGAACACCGTGAGCTATGGCAAGGAACGCCCGATCGAGATTTGCAGCACCGAGGAATGTTATTCCAAGAACCGCCGTGCGGTAACGGTTCTGACCGGGTCAACTCTGGGGTAAGATGATGCGCATTGCAGGATGGGTTTTGGCGGCGGTTGTGGCGACGGCTGGTGTAGCACAGGCACAGGATCAACAGACCCTTGCGGACATCCGTCAGGAACTGACGGTGCTACATGTGGAAATTCAGCGTTTGAAACGCGAATTTTCCACTACGGGTTCACCCGCACCTAACCTGTCCGGCAGTTCGGTCCTTGAACGGGTGGATGCCATCGAGGCCGAATTGCAGCGCCTGACCCGCCAGACCGAGCAATTGAACCAGCGGGTGCAGAACATTGTCACCGACGGCACCAACCGCATCGGTGACCTTGAGTTCCGGCTGGTTGAACTGGAAGGCGGCGATTTGTCGACGTTGGGTGAGACCTCGACATTGGGTGGTGACACGGCCACTGTGATAACCGGACCAACAAGTATCGAAACGCCAACGGCGACCGATAATGTTGAACTTGCCATAGGTGAGCGTGCTGATTTTGATGCTGCCTCGCAAGCGTTGGCCGATGGCGATTTCCAGACTGCTGCCACGTTGTTTGCGCAGTTTGAAACAAGCTATCCCGGCAGTCCGCTGGCGCCCGAAGCCAACCTGAAACGCGGTCATGCCCTAGAAGGGATTGGCGACACACGCGAAGCGGCCCGGGCATTTCTGGCCAGCTTCACGGGTGATTCCGAGGGCGCGTTTGCACCCGAGGCGCTGTACGAACTGGGCGCGGCGCTTGGCCGTTTGGGACAGACCGATCAGGCCTGCATCACGCTTAATGAGGTCGGAGTACGCTTTCCTTCTGCGCCAGAGTTTTCGAGCGCCACGCAGGAGATGACCGCGTTGGGATGTACTTGAACCATCACTCCGGCAAACTACTTGCAGACCTGCGCGCCCAGCTACCGGAAACACTTCCGCGCAAGTTGGGGATTGCCGTTTCGGGAGGCGGGGATTCCGTCGCCTTGATGCATCTTTTGCATCAGGTGGCGCAAGATGAGGCCATCACTCTTTTCGTTGCCACGGTCGACCACGGTTTGCGACCCGAATCCGCGTGCGAGGCCGAAACGGTATTTCGGCAGGCGGCTGCGTTGGGGATGTCTCATGATACGCTGCGTTGGCCGGGATGGGACGGTACCGGCAACTTGCAGGACCGGGCACGTCAGGCGCGATATGATTTGTTATCCGAATGGGCGAAGGGCCGCGGAATCGACGCCATTGCGCTGGGCCACACCGCAGATGATCAGGCGGAAACACTGCTGATGCGGTTGGGCCGATCATCCGGGGTCACGGGCCTGTCCGGCATGTCGGCTATTCGGAAACGGCGGGGTCTGACGTTGCTGCGTCCGATGCTGGGGATCACCCGTGAACAGCTGCGCTCCTATCTGACTGAGGCTGGCGTAGCATGGGTGGACGATCCTTCGAATCAGGATGCCCGTTTCGATCGGATCAAGGCGCGCGAAGCTTTGGGTGGGCTGGAACCTTTGGGAATTGATGCGCTTTCATTGTCCCGCGTGGCGGATAATCTGGCGCAGGCAAACACGGCACTTGGCCTCTGTACGCAAGAATCCGCAGGGTCCGTGGCGCAGGTGGATCAAAGTGACGTGAGGGTGAATCGGGCCGGATTTGCCGCGTTGCCCCTTGAGATTCGGCGTCGTGTGCTGCTGGGAATCCTCTCGTGGATTGCCGGGTCGGGTTATCCCCCGCGTCAGGCGGCCGTGGATCAGGCAATGGATGCAGTTGCGAATGGGCAATCGGGGTCAGTGGGCGGTTGTCTGATTGTTCCACAAGGCGGGAGTGTTTGGATTTGCAGGGAATTTAATGCCGTGAAATCTCAGATCGCGGCGCCCAGTGCTGTGTGGGATGGCAAATGGCGGCTCAGCGGACCGGCAATAATGGGCGCAGAAATCCGCGCTTTGGGCGGTGAGGGGTTGCAACAGGTGCCCGAGTGGCGTGCAACCGGGCGTCCCAGGATAGCGTTGACGGCGACGCCTGCGGTTTGGATTGCGGACAGGGTGCTGGCCGCCCCGCTTGCGGGTCTCGCGAATGGCTGGCATGCCAGGCTTGCGTCAGATTGGCCCGAGTTCCACGCATCTTTTTTATCGCATTGAACATACGACAATCCTCTCTATTTTAAGAGGTAACTTGGCAGCGTCTCACCTGCCGGAACTTTTAGGAGAATTTCCTTGGGCAACGCTCGCAATATCGCGTTTTGGGTCGTTTTGTTCCTGCTCATCCTTGCACTGTTCAATCTGTTCAGTGGACCGGGCGGAACGCTTCAGAGCAACGAGAAAACCTATTCCGACTTTGTCGGTGCCGTCCAAAGCGGTGAAGTCAAGAACGTGACCCTGGATGGTGAACAGATTCGCTATACCCTGCAAAGCGGTGCCAGCTATGTCACGATCAAACCCGGCGACGCCGAAGTGACCAAGCTTCTGATCGAAGAAAACATCCCCGTTCAGGCCGTAAAACAACAGCAATCAGGCTTTCAGTCGTTCCTGATCACGCTGCTGCCTTTCCTGCTGCTGATCGGTGTCTGGGTCTATTTCATGAATCGGATGCAAGGCGGCGGCAAAGGTGGCGCGATGGGCTTTGGCAAGTCCAAGGCCAAGATGCTGACCGAAAAGCATGGCCGCGTGACCTTTGACGATGTTGCCGGTATCGACGAGGCCAAGGAAGAGCTGGAAGAGATTGTCGAATTCCTGCGAAACCCGCAGAAGTTCAGCCGCCTTGGTGGCAAGATCCCCAAGGGCGCGCTGCTGGTTGGCCCTCCGGGTACCGGTAAGACGCTTCTGGCCCGTGCCATTGCGGGTGAGGCGGGTGTGCCGTTCTTCACCATCTCGGGTTCGGATTTTGTCGAAATGTTCGTTGGTGTGGGTGCGTCCCGCGTGCGTGACATGTTCGAGCAGGCGAAAAAGAACGCGCCCTGTATCGTGTTTATCGATGAAATTGACGCTGTGGGTCGTCATCGCGGCGCCGGGTATGGTGGCGGCAACGACGAGCGGGAACAAACGCTCAACCAGTTGCTGGTCGAAATGGACGGGTTTGAGGCCAACGAAGGTGTAATCATTCTGGCGGCGACAAACCGCAAGGATGTTCTGGACCCTGCGCTGCTGCGACCGGGCCGGTTCGACCGTCAGGTCACAGTCGGCAACCCGGACATCAAGGGCCGCGAGAAAATTCTGGGCGTTCACGCACGCAAGACGCCGCTGGGCCCCGATGTCGATCTGCGCATCATCGCGCGCGGTACGCCCGGCTTCTCGGGTGCGGATCTGGCCAACCTCGTGAACGAGGCTGCGTTGATGGCCGCACGCGTGGGTCGTCGCTTTGTCACCATGGAAGATTTTGAAAACGCCAAGGACAAGGTGATGATGGGGGCCGAGCGCCGCTCGATGGTGCTGACGCAGGATCAGAAGGAAAAAACTGCCTATCACGAAGCGGGTCATGCTGTTGTTGGTCTGTCTCTGCCCATGTGCGATCCGGTCTACAAGGCGACCATCATACCGCGCGGGGGTGCGCTGGGTATGGTGGTTTCGCTGCCGGAAATGGATCGCCTGAACTATCACCGGGATGAGTGCGAACAAAAGCTGGCGATGACCATGGCAGGTAAAGCTGCCGAAGTCATCAAGTATGGCGAAGATCACGTGTCGAACGGTCCTGCCGGGGACATCATGCAGGCCAGCCAACTGGCACGCGCCATGGTGATGCGCTGGGGTATGTCGGATAAGGTCGGCAATATCGACTATGCCGAGGCGCATGAGGGATATCAGGGCAATACTGCCGGGTTCTCGGTATCGGCTCATACCAAGGAACTGATTGAAGAAGAGGTAAAGCGTCTGATCCAGCAAGGCTATGAACAGGCGCACAAGATTCTGACCGATCAGAACGAGGAATGGGAACGTCTGGCCCAAGGTTTGCTGGAATACGAAACGCTGACCGGTGACGAAATCAAACGCGTCATGAACGGGGAGTCGCCCGGCGATAGCGATGACCGGAACGACAAGTCGGACGAGGGCAGTGCGCCCAGCGTGACAGCCATCCCCAAGACCAAGGCAAAGAAATCACCACCTGAGGGTGGGATGGAACCTGAACCGACAGCATAACCAGCAAGAACCCGGGCTCTGACCCGGGTTTTTCTCTTTCCATCAGAGCGTTACTGAGCATTATGCGCTGGCAGACACCAATGGGAAGGGAAGCGCGTATGCCGTTTTTGCGGGAAACCGAATTTGCAGCCGAAGTTCTTTGGCTGGGCCTTGTTCCTGCCGGCGGATCGCTTCGTGCCAAGCCCGTTGAGTTGCTGGATCTTGGGTTTGAGGGCGTGAAAGGCGAGCGGCACGAAGGTCTGAACCGTGCGTCCTGTGTTCGGGTCTCGAACCTCTATCCCAAGGGCACTGAAATCCGCAATGTTCGTCAACTGTCGGTGCTGTCCTTGGAAGAGTTGCAGCAGATCGCGCAGAACATGGGGCTGGACCAGCTTGACCCGTCTTATCTGGGCGCATCCATAGTGCTGAAAGGTATTCCGGATTTCTCGCACATTCCGCCGTCCTCGCGTCTTCAGGCGGTCAACGGGCTGACGATCACTGTGGATATGGAAAACGCACCTTGCGTATTGCCCGGTCGCGAAATCGAAGCGGATCATCAGGGGTATGGTGCAGGGTTTAAACCTGCTGCCGTCGGACGCCGGGGTGTCACGGGCTGGGTCGAACGTCCCGGGCGCATTCAACTGGGCGATCACCTCAAGCTCTTTGTTCCGGACCAGCCTGCCTGGAGCCCTGAAAATATGCAGGTTTCCGATTAGTTCCCGATGAAGTGACCTGACGACGCTTCGCGACGCCAGAATGTCGGAATCCATGGCTAATCAGATTGTACACAAGGGTATGGAATGCGTAGCGCCGACGTTAGACGTCGGTTTTGCACGGTATTCAATCAAGGACCCCGGCCAATGAGCTATAAATCCGACATCGAAATTGCGCGTGAAGCGAATAAGAAGCCGATCCAGGAGATCGGCGCGAAGCTTGGAATATCCAGTGATGATCTTTTGCCGTATGGG